>JAGLZA010000084.1 GCA_023131835.1 Caldifarciminota bacterium | reverse complement strand
ATTATTTTTCTTTGTGTCCTTTGTGTCTCTGTGGTGAACATTCTTCAATTTTCAATTGGAGCGAAGCGACTATCTCTGTGTCCCCTAAAAACCTTAAAATAAAAGGGGAGTGGTTGGGCTCTGCGCCCTCTCCGTTCTCTGTGGTTAAAAAAATGGGGGGTGTGGGATATCTCAACCTTGACAATCTGAAGAAGAATTGATATAGTTTCAAAATGAAAACAAGAATTCTCGGAATTGAATTATTGGGCGTGAGAGGGTTCTGCTTTATTGTTAAAACAAGAAAAAATAAGGTTCTGATAGCCTTGAATATCAAAGAGTGGTTCAATTTTGGCATAAAGATTATGCAAATGGAATTATTTCTTTTCGAAAATATATTTAGAAACTTTAAACATATAGCCTGATACTATGTTAGAACTAATTCTATCTGCAATATTCCTCCTTTCCCCTGAAGACACTACAAATGTCCCTTTTGA
The DNA here is from genome assembly GCA_023131835.1 of Caldifarciminota bacterium. Lineage (GTDB taxonomy): Bacteria > Hydrothermota > UBA3072 > UBA3072 > UBA3072 > JAGLZA01. The sequence goes on along the minus strand of JAGLZA010000084.1, from coordinate 46,065 downwards.
TATATCTATTATCTTTGAACCACCAGTAGATCCCAAATCCATAATAGTTTACCTCGATGAAGAAATTATAAAAGGAGAAAAAGATGGGGATTATTTCTATAAACAGATAAACAATATATACCCTGGAGAACATACTATTAAACTTCAAGTTAACGAAAATTTTAAGGAATGGAGATTTATAGTAATTAAAAAAAAGGATGTATTGCCACTGGATATGGGTGGCAATTTATCCCTTGGCTTTCAGAGTACATACTACAGAGATACCACCTATCCAGAGGAAAGTAGTCCTATCTATGGACTGGACATCTCCTTTTCAAAGGGGGAACATTTTTTCAACCTTTCCATTACAAGTGATCCCGATTATCCATCAGGATGGTATCCTTACCTCAGTTACTACGGAACCAAGGGACATCTTGAGGCTGGCTACATTTATCCCTTTCTCGATGAACTTACTATCTACTCGCCAGGAGGATTTGGAGTTATGGGAGATATAGATATAGAATATTTATCCTTGACCCCCTTTTTTCTCTATTCAACCGCTTATGATTCACTTTTTGCAGAATATCCTCGCTATTATTACGGAGGAAAGATAGGACTAAATACTAAAAAAATAATACCAGATATCACCATATACTGGGCAAAGGACGATACATCAGAAATAACGGGATTCACTATTGTTGACCCAAAACAATCTCTGGTTATCTCTCCAGAGTTAAAGTGGAAGATGATAGAAGAACTCTCGCTCACATTAAAAGGTGGATATTCAATGGGCAATAATAATCTATTTACGGATACCCTTATAAAGGGAACTGCAATTGAAGGAGAACTCACTTATGAAAAAAATTTCAACAACATTAAAATAGGAGCAAGAAAGGTATCAGAAGGCTATCTAATCCTTGGAAACCCATATCTTTATACGAACAGGTTATCTCTTTTTCTCTCAGGAATATACGAATGGAATACACTCTATACTGATTTTGACTGGTTAATATATGAAAAGGAGGGTAAATTTGGTCTTTCTCTCAATCAGGGTTTCCAATTAACCCTCCTATCTTATTTCTCACCTCTTTTAGAATACCAATGGGTAAAATATCCGGAATTTGAAGGAGAAGAGTATCAATATGGTGCAGTAGGTTTTGAATTAATGTTTGGTGATGATATACGTATAAATAATCTCATAAGTTTTAACAGATATCTCTCCTTATATAGCACAACATCCCTCAACCTGTCTTCCAATCTCTACTGGTATCCCGCTGATCACAGTATCTCAATCGGAGGATCTATCTCAAAGGAGAGTGAATATATCTGTTTAGAAGTAGACTTGAATGCAAGTATTAAACTCTGGCGTTATGGTTATCTGGAGATATCCTACTATCCTTCGATTAAAGAAAAAAACTATGAACAACATTCTCTTAGAATCATCTATGAATATGCATTTTAATGGAACCATTTGAAAGTATGTTTATCTAAAAAAGAGGAGGAAAAATGATATTATTGATTATCTCTACAGTATTGAATTTCTATACCAATGATGTTGAAATCAAGAGAGGAGATAGCACGTTCATCCCATATTTTGGTATGGAAATAGAAGAAAAGGATACCATCATCGTAAAAGATAGTAGTAAAGCAGAAATACTGTACTCTGATAGTAGTAGCCTGCTTATAGATGAGAATTCACGTATAACTACAACAAGTGGTAAAAATAGGAATATATTTCTGTCCATAGGAAGGGTCTGGGCAAAGGTTAAGAGTCTATTAAGGGGACAGAGCTTTGAAATAAATAGTCCTATTTCCGTATCCGGGATAAGAGGAACAGAATTCACCGTGTCTTATAAAGAAGATAAATCAGAGGTTAAGGTCATATCGGGCAAGGTAAAAATACGAGAATTTTTGACAGGTTCAGAAGCTCTACTTGAAAGAGAAAGAATGGCTCTAATAAAAAGAGGATTGCCTCTAAAGATACAGAAATTTAAGATCGAAGAATTAGAACGCTGGAACAGATGGAAGGAAAAACATCTAAAGGATATTATAAGGAGAATAGAAATAGCGTTAGAAAGAGGGAATATCATGAGATCTTCTCTTTTGATCAAACAGGGATATACTCTTGCGAGGAGATTAAATCTTACAGAAGAGTACAGAGCCGAAATAGGTGAACTCAAAAAAAGGTATGAGAAAATACAAAAGAAACAGGGTTTAATAGATAAACAGTTACAGGATATCAGATATGGCTTGAGAATGAAAAATCCTCTCCTTATAAAAATTGAACCTTTAGTAATAGACTTACGCGAAATGGTCGGTGAACTATCAAAACAAAGAAAGGAATTGGTTGAATATATCAGTGAGCACAAGAGATTCGAAGCAATGCAAATACTCTCAGTGGCCAAGATATTGATGAAACAAATTGATACCAGGATAAAAACCATCCCGACAAGAACACTGGACCGAGTTGTGGCTGAAGCAGAAAAAGATTATCGAATCGTAAAAGAAATAGAATCAGAAAAATATCTAAATATGGAAATCAAGGATAGGGCGAAAGAAGCGCTCAAACTCACAAAAGCGAGAAAGGTTAGAGTTAAGAAATTGCAGCATCAGATAAAGAGAACCATAGCTGATTACAACAGAATAAAAGAGGACATCTATCGATTGAAACGGGAAATTAATAGATGAACGGAACCCGGAAATGTGGAAAAAAAAACAAAGGAAAAGGTTTGAGGAGATAGTGAAAGAATATACCCCGAGAATATTTAGAATGATATACAATATGACTGGAGATTATGAAAACACCAGTGATCTCACCCAGGATGTCTTTATGAATGCATGGAATGCCTTTGATCATTTTCGGGGAGATTCATCCATCTATACCTGGCTGTACAGAATTGCTTTGAATAGAGTTTTTCAATACAGAAAAAGGGCAGCTCGTTATAAGACAATACCAATCGATGATATCTTCTTGTCAAACACAAATTCTAACCCGGAAAAGGGAGTCATTGAAAGAGCCGACAAGGAACTTGTAAAAAGACTCATCCAGAATCTTCCTGAAAAACATCAAGATGTTCTTATCCTTAGATATTACGAAGGGAAAGATTATTCTACTATAGCAGACATACTAAATATCCCAATTGGGACGGTGAGATCAAGACTTCATCGTAGTGTTTCAACCCTTACAAACCTTTATAGAGGAAAAAAATGAAGGACAAACATATTGGTGAGTTGATACAGGGCTATATTGACGGAGAACTCTCAAGAAAGCAAGAAAAAAAGGTAAGAGAGCACCTGAGAGAATGCGCTGAATGCAGAAGAATGCTTCAAGAGAAGAAAGGAACCGTTAAACTAATAAAAAACTCCATAGAAGAAATCAATGTTCCGGTGGATCTAATAGGAACAATAATTAGCCAAACCTCACAAAAAAGAGTAGCGAGAGTAGAATGGAGATATATCGCAATTGGTACAGCAGCTCTATTTATCCTCACCCTCGTTGTATTCAATTTCATCAAGGATTCTTCCCACCCTATTTCTAAAGATATGGAGAAACAAGCACCCATAGAATATACAAGAGATTCAGAGGAACCAATACCTCCGAAAAAACAACCAGAAAAAGTAACCAGGGACAAGAAGATAGAAGTGGTAAAAGAAGACATAGATAAGAAAAAGGAATATGTCTCATTCTTTGAGGAAACACGTCTTGTCTTTCCTGAAGAAGGTTCAGTGGTGGGAGATGACTTTGAAATAGTTATCATATTAAGAGAACCCACAAAAAAGATAGATTTAAAAATAGATGGAGAGAATATAAAAATTCATTCATCGGATTCAAACATTCTATATATCCACAGCGATTCCCTACCTCTATTAGAAAAGGGAATACATTATCTATCATTGGGAGATCCACAAATACAATCTATTTTATTCTATAAGGAGGGATGATGTTTATCCTGTTAATAATATCTATAGGACTTCATATCTCACCAAACCCGATTGCGGGCAGGGTTGGAGAGAACATCCCTTTTGATGTTATTGTAATAAATAAGGAAGGGGAACGGATTGAAACACGGGTTGAATTTGATGTCGTTCCTCCTGATCTTGGGAGGATATCAGGTAGCAAATTTATCCCAAAAAGGGATGGTAAAGGGATACTAAAATGCAAAACCAAGGTTGATGGAACAATAATCAAGGGTTATGCTTATATACACATTGCCAACTTCAAAAAAGCAAAAATTATACCAAACTCAGCAATTGTCCAGCCTGGAGAAGAGATCATCTTCAAGGTAAAGAACGGAAAACCCCTAAAATGGAAAGTGATACCAGAACAATTAGGTGATATCAGCGATGGGCGGTTTAAAGCCAGAAAGCCAGGAATGGGGCGAATAGTTGTCATATTGGATAACAAAAAAATTCTATCTGCCTTCCTCAGAGTAAAAGGACTTACAGAACCTTTGAAGATTACCCCTCAATTCATCAGGATAAAAACAGGTGAAAAGATACAGTTTTCCATCAAAGAGAGAAAAGAAGTCAAATGGAATATAAAGCCAGAAGACATAGGGGCAATAGATGAAAATGGTCTATTCTACGCTAAATCACCCGGAAAGGCTGTTGTAACAGCATCAATAAAAGAAGGTGAAGTAATAAGGATAGGTCGGGCTGTAGTCGTAATCTCTGGAAAATTGAAGGTGAGGGTCATACCAGAGAAGGTAACCCTGCATCCAGGAGAAAGAACAAGATTCCAAATAAAGATAGATAGCGATAAAACAGTCAGGGATATACCTATTCTCTGGAAGGTTATTCCAAAACGATGTGGTATAATCAGGAAAGACGGAACCTTCTATGCAGGAAGATTTCCTATTAATGGAAGGGTAGTCGCAATTATTCCGGACCGCTTTGGAGGCGGAGCAGGTTCAGCCCGGATATCAATAGTTCCAAAGATTGAAAGAGAATTAACCATAACACCTTCTTTAAGAGAACTACAGATCGGTGAAGAACAGGTCTTTAGAATAAATGAAAATATACCAATCCATTGGAAGGTAATCCCAGAGGATTTAGGAGTTATATCACAGGATGGAAGATTCAGGGCCAGAAAGGGTGGTTCTGGCTTTATCATAGCAGAACCAGTAGAGAACATAAATATAAAACCAGGAAAAGCATTTGTGCTTGTATCAAAGATATCAAATATAATACTCTCCATTCCCCTCACCGATAATAAACTAATAGAGGGATTCAGTACCCCGGTTAATATAAGTCCTGTCGTCGGAGATTATGGAGTAATCTGGCAGGTAGTCCCAAAACAAGCAGGAAGGATTATAAGAAGGGACTTAAAGAGATGGAAATTTTATGCATATCTACTCCCGGAGGGAACAACGGAACAACCAGTAACAATCTATGCAATTCTTCATAAAGACAGAAAAATCCTGGGCTGGGGAAGCGTAAAAATGACAATAACAAAAAGAAAGGATTGATAGATTATCTAAATATTCTTCTTATCTTCGTAGGTGGTTTGATTATGAAAACAAACACTGTAAAAACGGCGATAAATGTTGTTGGTATCAGTAGAACCAATGGCTTAACATCCGGATAAACTAACTTCTCGATATAATGAACCATAAACGAGCCGGGATAAATTAATTCGGGATTATATCTTGCCCTCAAAGTATTTTCAAATATCGTTAAAGGACAGTATTGTCTTAAAGATGCCAAAAGCGCAACATAGGCTATACCACAAATATGGAGTGTCCTAAATAGCCACCAATCAAAAAAGTTCTTCCAAAAGAACCCCCATAGACTAAGTACAAAACCCAACAGCATAAATAATATCCAGACAAAATGGATTATCACGATCATATCCGCAAGGATTTTGTACAACATAATAAGTCCCTAACATCCTTTTGTTTTTGAAGTTTATAGTAGCTAATATTATTATAGAATCAAAGCCACTAAAGTCAAGTAATAATGTAATGAGATCCGTGGAATCCAATCCATATTGTTTCACCCCACTCCTTAACCCCAAAATTGGATAAAGATAAAATCAATCAACAATTAGACATTCTAAACGAAGAACTGAAGCATCTAAGTTCAAAGAAGGATATTCCTCTCAAAGAATATCTCACAAATAAGGAAATTCAATACTTTATAGAAAGGGCATTTCAGAAAGCGATTGAATCTTGCATAAATATTGGCAATCATATAATTGCAAGAAAGCATCTTGGACATGTTGGAAGTTTTAGCGAAGTATTTAGAATACTTGGATAAAATAATATAATTCCAATGGAACTATCGGAAAAATTTATAAGAATTGCAAGATTCAGAAATAAACTTGTCCACCTTTACTGGCAAATAGACCCAAAAGAAGTTCATGAATACCTTCAAAATAATATAGAAGACTTAGAAGAATTTAAGAATCAGGTAGAAAAAGAACCATAAACTATGTTGGGAGCGTTTTCCCAACGCTGTGCCAAAACCCCTATTTGGTCGTTGCGAGTTTCTCTCCTCGCTCTTCTTATGCGAAGCAATCTCCTCCACCCCGAGATTGCGTCGTCGCTTCGCTCCTCGCAATGACACTTTAACTCAGCCTTTCCCAACCGAGAATTAATGTCTTATACGAATACTTTCAGGTTTTATTACAACGAAATATTCCTTTAATTTATTCCCTTTCCCTTAATAAGTTTTGTATTATGGAAACTCATGGGATAAAACTTCAAATACAGATGTTCTCTTAAGCATCTAGGAACAGTGCGCAGTGATATAGAAAAACTAAAGGATAGAAAATGGTATGCAGTAATTGTGAATGCTGACAAGAAATATCCATCTCAAATAGAAAGGCCAAAGATTTACATCCTAAGACCATCCGGAACCGGGTAGAAAGGTTTAGAGAAAACGGATCTGAAGAATAGGAAATTGTCCGTAATGTCAAACCCCGTCCCTATTTTTCACAAGATGAGAAACAGGTAGAGGCAATTCATGAATTATCCCTACTCCAAATCAGATAGGACGAACGCAGTTCGCCCCTACGATTCCAATAAAACTATGGTAGCTGGGGTGTGGGGTTAATCTCTGTGTTCATCTGCGGCATTATTAGCATACAGCTATCAGTTAAGATGTATTTTTGTGTACTTTGTCTTCTTTGTGTTTCCTTTCTTGTGGGATAGTGGGGAAAAACAAAAACATTATTTTTCTTTGTGTCCTCTGTGTCTTTTTGGTGAAAAATCGGTTCAATCAGTGAAAATCAGTGTCAAAAAAAGGGGGAGGAGAGATTGACAGAAGTGGAACATTATATATTATAGGGAAAAAAGGAGGAAATAATGGGAAAGGAATGTGCAATATGTGGAAAAACAACACAATTTGGAAATAAGGTCAGTCATTCTAAAAGGAGAACCAAGACCAAAAACAAACCAAATCTCCATCGGGTTAAAGCAAGAATAGAAGGAAAAGTAAAACGGATCTATGTCTGTTCAAAATGCCTAAAAGCAGGTAAAGTTCAAAAAGTTGTGTAGACCCATCTTTGTGGTTTCTGCCTGTCTGATTGGAATGAATACCCGTTATGATGGGAGCAATTCAATAAGAGAAGAAATTCTTTCATTATTCGACAAAGGGGTCGTTATACCTCTCTGTCCAGAGATACTCGGCGGTTTGGGTATTCCAAGACCAAAATCTACAATCAAAAATGGAAGGGTCTTAAATGATAAAAATAAAGATGTAACCCTTCAATTCAAAAAAGGAGCAGAGGAATTCTTTAATTTTGTTAAAACAATAAAACCTGATCACATATATCTAAAGGAGGGGAGTCCCTCTTGTGGAGTAAATATTACTAATATTAAATGGGAAAGAACTAATGGTTCTGGATTCACAACTATGTTACTTAAAGAAAATAATTATAAGTTATCTGGCATTGAATAGATATTTAACTAATTAATTTTTACTCCATTACCACAGGCATCAATATATACAGGGTATCTTTCTTCTCTCCTTCTATCAAAAATGGTGTGTTAGTTTTTCCAAAGCGCAAGACTACATCATTGCTATCTATTTTATGAAGGATTTCTATAAGATAAGAAGCAGATAAAGCAATTGTTATTTCATCTCCATTATATTCTCCCTTTAATTCCTCTTTTCCTTCTCCTATCTCTGAAGAGATTCCAAGAGAAATATCTTGCCCTATATTCAATATTACGGTTTTGTTCTTATCGTCAGAGAATACCGAAATTCTTCTCAGGGAAGAAATAAGAGAATCTTTTTTTATGTTTAATATATTATTGTTATCTTCTGGTATAGCAGATTGATAATTGGGAAAATCTACCTTTATCAACCTCGAAACCATCGTAAACCTATCTCCAATATAATAGATACGGCTTTCATCTACTCCTACCCACATTTCTTTGCTTTCACTAAAAGAGACCTGTTTTAATATCTTAGGTGGTATAACCACCCTGAAAGATTCTTCACCAAAATCAATTTTTATCTCTTTGTAACCCAATCTAAAACTATCAGTTGCAACCATCTTTAATACACCATCAGAATATTCCCATAGCATTCCACTCATGTTTCTCTTTGCAGAATCTTCAGGGACAATAAAGAGTAATTTATCAATAGATTCCTTAATCTCTTTTGTATTGATCTTCCATGCATCTTCTTTTTTTATCTCAGGTTCTAAAGGAAAATCCTCTTCTTCTATCAAAGGTAAAAAGAAATACCCATGAGAATATTCTACTTTGACCTTACTTTCTTCTTTCGTAAATGTAGTTTTACCCTTTATTTCTCTCATCATCGAATAAAGAGTCTTTGCAGGAATTACCATTATCCCATCTTCTTCTATATCAACAAGGTTTGTTGTATAACTAATTGATGTGTCAAGATCCGTTCCAAAAACACAGATTTTTTTATTCACTGCTTCTATACGAATATTTGAGAGTATAGGAAAAGTTGTGTGTTTAGGGATAATCTGAATAACCGAACTTAAGTCCTTTAAAAAATCTTCGGTTTCTACTTTAAATAACATATTTTTCCTCCTGTCTTATTATTTATATTAAAACATTTTATTTTATAGTAGAAGTAGTGTCGGATGTGAAAAAGTGGAGAAGTCTGGTTGTATTTATGGATACTATAAAAACCTACAAATTTTTTATTTATAAACCTGTGTATAAGTGGTGAATAATCTATGTTTTTCATTTTAGGAACCTTTAAGGATATCTTTTATCTTCAGGATATCCCCCTTTATTTCCACATTTTTCTTTATTAGATTATCAATCTTCCTGTAAGTGTAAAGGATGGTTGAATGATCTTTTCCTCCCAGATATCTTCCGATCTCCTTAAGGGATAGAGAGGTTATTTGTCTTATCAGGTAAACTGCCACCTGTCGAGCGCGCACAATACTTTTTGATCTTTCATTACCCTTTATATCGGCTACTGGAATATTATAGAATTGCGACACTTCCTTTAATATCCTTGCAGGAGTAGGTTTTTTATTCTTATCGGGAACAATATCCGATAAAACCCTTTTTGCTGTTTCTATATCAATATCGGTTTTATATATAGAAGCATGAGCCAATAGTTTTATTAAACATCCCTCTAATTCTCTTATGTTTGAATGTATGTTTGAGGCTATATATTCAAGGATTTTATCGTCAATATGAATCTCATCCACTTGTGTTTTTGCACGAAGGATGGCGAGGCGAGTTTCAAAACCTGGTGGTTGTAAATCAACCGTGAGTCCCCAATGGAATCGAGATATCAATCGCTCTTGAAGATCAGGAATCTCCTGGGGTGGTCTATCTGAAGAGATGACAATCTGTTTTTTTGCTTCAAAGAGTGCATTGAAGGTATGAAAGAACTCTTCCTGTAGACGTTCTTTTCTTGCTAAGAAATGTATATCATCTATAAGAAGAAGATCAATCTCACGATACCTTTTTTTGAACTCAACAGTGGAATGTTCCTGAATAGATTTGATCATCTCGTTTAAAAATTCTTCTGCCTGGGTATAGAGGATGTGAAGATTTGCATACTCTTTGTAGACCTTATTTCCTATTGCTTGTAGTAGGTGAGTTTTACCAAGCCCAACTCCTCCATAGATAAAAAGAGGATTATATTCACGTCCAGGAGCATTTGCAACTGCAGTGGCTGCAGCATAAGCAAATTTATTATTATCACCTACTACGAAAGAGGAAAAGGTATATCTGTCGTGTAATAAAGTTTTCCTTTCAATTGATGACTCCCTTATATCTAATAGGCTTGGAGTTTGTATTTCTTTTTTTTGTTTCACAAGGAAATGAATTTTATAGTTTTGGGTAGTTGCTTTTTTTATCGAGGATTTAAGATTGTCCAAAAAATGTTCACTTATCCAATTTTCTGTAAATGTGTTTGGGACTGTAAAGTAGACATCATTTTCTTCTACTGCTTCTACATCTACATTCGCAAACCAGGCGTTAAATGCAGATTCATTTATATCTTCTTGTAGATACCCTTTTATTTTTTTCCAGTTAAAGTTATCGATTAGGTCTTTTTTACCTTTCATCATTTTTCACTTATCATTAATTATTTATTAAATGTTGGTGTTATGTCAAGAGGAAACATTTTTTGACAACTACTTATTCTTTTATTAACTGCAGAAAAAAGGGGGTAGTGTGTCCACTTAAACCCTTGAATCCTAAACCTCTTCTCTATATTCCCTTAACCATCATCATTAAAAATAGAAAGCTCAATAAATCTGTGCCTATCATTGTGGATTTGTGTCTACCCCCTGTGCTTTGGTATTTTTTACTTTTTTCTAAAAGAGAACCTTGACATATAGCATCATTATTTGTATTTTTTATGCATGGTGAGAGCAGAAGAGGATAAAGGTCTTATCGGAAAAGTTAAAAAGTTAAAAAAAACAACTAGCGGTATTTATTCACTGTTAAGAGAAGTTTCTAATAAACAAATAAAGTATGCGGAGGTTCTGGAGGACATAAGGGAAAAAATAAAGAATCTCTATGCTGCTATGGCAGTTATTGCGGAGGCTTCTGATAGTTTTAGCACAACCATTATGAAAAGCGAGGAGTTACTTTCTTTTGTTTTAAGTCTTTCTGAAGATATCCAGGAAAAAACTGTAGATTTTCTTAATATTACCAACGACACCAGTAAAAAACTTGAAGCACTAATGGGTACGAGAGAGTCGATAGATGTCATAGTAGATAAACTTTCAGATCTAAACCAGGTTTCTGCTAATACTGCAAGGAATGCTGAAATTAAGGCCTATAAGGCAGGGGCTTCCGGAAAAGGTTTTGAGGTTGTGGCTAATGAGCTGAGTAAGTTGACAGAGAAATCTCTATATATGGTAAATACTATGGTGGAATTACTTGAATCCCTCAGGGATGAATCAAAGAAGGTAATGGATCGGTTCAAAAACATACAAGAAACACTTTCCCGATTCGAAACAATCACCGAGCAACTGGACCTTAGTTCTAATGAACTCAAGGATAAGTTTTTAAAAATAAACAACATAACAGACAAGCTCCTCGACTTACTGGAAAACATAAACAAGAAAAGACATAATATTGATATTACCACTAAATCGTTATTATCCTTGTCCAGGATATCTACATTTAAGGCCGGCAGGATTAATCTGATGTTAGAACAAAAAGAGGCAACAGGTAAGGTAATGGAGCATCACACAGATATCCACCGGTTTCTTCTCGAAAAGGAATCTCCCGATTTTGCCAGGAATCTAACACATTTAGATTTAACCCTAAAGACAATGCTTTTTTTGAGCCAGAAGAGTTGGTCAGCTATTAAAAAACTAAAAGAAGAGCAAATTCAGGGAGAATTAGAGTTGAAAGAAATACAGGAAATACAGGAGATGTTAAAAGGGATTGGTGTTGAGATAAAAGAGATTGAGGATGTTATTAGATATACGGTTGAGAAGTCGCAAGAAGGGGTAGATAATATTGGGAGGCTGAGGTCTTTTCTTGAGAGGGAAATTGGAGAAATGGAAGAGGTTACCAGTATGCAGAAGAATCTATCTTCTATTTCTGCCAATCTGGGCAGAACAGTGGAAATGGCTAATGATCTGTCAGACCAGGCGAGGGTACTCTCTCTTTATGGAAAGATAGAATCTGCGAGGGTTCAAAGTGAGTCTGTAGGACTTGAGGTAATAGCAAATGAGATGCAATCCTTATCTGGCGAATATTCACTTATAGCAGAAGAGGTGTGGAGTTTTTTTGACCCCGTAAATAACGAAATCAGGGAATTGGATAAATTAGTTGTTAAACTCACTGGAATAATTATTCGTATTAAAGATATTGTTCTTGAAGGAGAGAATATATTTAAGGAAAACGTAGATCAGACAAAATATCTAACAGAGGCTGCTAAAGGTATTCGGGTCTCTATGGTGGAACAAAAAAAGATAGTTTCCGAAATTGCTGATTTATACTATAAGATAACCGAGACAAGCGATAAAAATATAGAGATAATATGTGATCTGGAAGATGAAATGGCTGATGAAAGAGATCTGATGAATGTGATTATGTCGGATTTACAATCTTTTAATATTATCCCGAAAGAGAAGTATTCAGAGTTGAGAGTGTCTATCCCCAGATTTCCGCTAACTCTGGATCCTGCCCTGATTGGTGATGCTGTTTCTAACAGAGTAGCACATAATATCTATCGGGGACTTTTTGATTTTGGTTTTTCAGGGAAAGTCTATCCTTTGCTTGTTGAGGAATGGACCCTCTCTGATGATGCAATGGAATGGCATTTTAGAATCAAGGATAATGTGTTAACCCATAGTGGAAGGAAAATAGATGCTGAGGATGTGAAATATTCCCTTGAGAGGGTTAAAAATAGGGTAAATAAATTTATACTTGATTCAGTCGATACGATAAGGGTGGGAAGTTCGCGTGATATCTATATAAGGTTAAAGGATTCATATATGCCTTTCATTATAAATCTTGCAACAATTGGTGGATCCATTCTCTCTAAGGATTATGAAGGCGATTTTAAAAATGACCCCCAGGGTGTGGGTCCATTTAAATTTGTTGAACGGAGGGAAAAAGAGGAGCTCGTGCTGGAATCTAATTCTGATTATATCATGGGCAAACCCTTTGTTTCCCGTCTGATGTTCAAAGAAATAGAAAATGGATTGGAGGCATTTAAGGATAAGGAGGTCGATATAACTGTAATCTCCCTGGATGATATATCAAAGATTCAGAAAGACACACAGATTCAAAAATGCCTTATCCGTTCTGAGTATTTGAATGTTAATTATTTGGGTTTTAATTTCAAACGAGAAGATATGCCATTTATGGATAAGAGGGTGCGGCAGGCTATGAATTATGCTGTTGATAAAAAGGCTTTAATAGGAGAGACCCTTTCTGGTTTTGGGACAATAGCGCGAGGGATATTTCCACCGGGTCTCTCTGTATACGACCCTAACCTAAAGGGTTATGAGTATAATCCACAGAAGGCAAGGAATCTATTGAAAGAAGCTGGTTATCCGAATGGTCTACCTGATGTTTATAGTATAGCAATTAGTGAATCAGAATCCAATATTAGAAGAGCAGAATTCCTTAAAGGCTCTTTTGCTGAGATTGGAGTGAATATAGAGATAGAAAAGTATACCTGGAAAGAATTCCTGAAGAAGGCACATAAGGGAGAAACTCAGATGTTCTTGCTTGGATGGATTGCAGACACTGGAGATCCCAATACTTTTCTCTTCCCTATCTTTCATTCTTCTAATATAGCAATAGGGGGGAATACTACATTCTTTTCCAACAAGGATATTGATAGACTGATAGAAAAGGGGATAAGAGAGGCAAATCCAATAAAAAGAGATAAACTCTACCGGAGAACAGAGCGGATGATAGTAGAAGAAGCACCCTGGGTTTTCCTTACGCATTCTGACAATTTTTTACTGGTTAGATCCAATATATTCGGATTTAAGCCTGATCTATTGGGTTGTCCACATTATGAATGGGTGGGAGTTGAATAAGATGGAAATATTGAGTTTTACCCTGGATGAAAAGTTCTTTGGTGTTTCTCTATATAGCGTTAAAGAGATTGTAGAAGGTGTAACAATTACCCCTGTTCCGTTGGCTCAAAAATATATAGATGGCGTTATGAACCTTCGTGGTGATCCTATACCTATCGTTGATATAAAGAAGAAACTCGGTTTTAAGGATAATTCAACATCCAATGATATAATACTCTGTTATATAAAAGATTCGGTAGTAGGCCTTCGGCCCGACCAGATCCTTACTATTCATAAATTTTCTACTGATGCTTTTAAGGATGTTCCATCCAGTTTGGAAGAAGATATTGAATCCAGATATCTGAAAGGCATTGTCCAAATTGGGGAGATAAAATATATAATAATTAATGTGGATGAATTAATTTGAGAGAGGAGGTTGCAGAATGGCTGTAAAAGTTTTGATAGTAGATGATGCTATATTTATGAGAAAGATGTTAGGGGATATTCTCATAAAGGGAGGGTATGAGGTTACCGCTGAGGCAGGGAATGGATCTGAGGCAGTAGAAAAATATATGGAATATAATCCTGATCTTGTGACAATGGATATCATAATGCCTGATATGAGTGGAATTGACGCTGTAAAAGAAATAGTAAAGAAAGATCCAGAGGCAAGGATTGTAATGGTATCGGCAATGGGGCATCAGAGTCTGGTGGTTGAGGCAATTCAAGCGGGTGCCAAAGATTATGTGGTGAAGCCTTTTCAACCATCACGGGTCCTTGAAGCTGTCCAAAGGGTTTTAAACCTGTAAATGCATGATGATATAAAGCGATATGTAAATCTCTTTAAAGAAGAGGCTGGTGAATATCTCGAAAGGCTGAGTACTCTGGTTATTGAGTTGGAGAAAGATCCGGGTGATAAAGATATACTCACTGAGGTTTTCAGGATATTCCATACGATTAAAGGTATGTCTGCTACGTTGAATTATAGAGAGATCGAAAGGATTTCACATGAGATTGAAGAGACACTGGAAAAGGTAAAAGAGTCAGGGGAGGTATTGAGTAAAGAGCTAATTGATAGAGTGTTCAAAGGAATGGACGCTATAGAAGAACTGATATCTAATATAGGTAAGGATGTTGAAAAGGATAGGGTTAAATCTGCCCCAAAATCCCCTGTTATTAAGATAATCCTTGAAGAGGATATTGGAATGCCGGCAGCGAGGGCGATGGTCATAATAAAGGCTATAGAGAGAGAACAGGTAATTGAGGAGATTAACCCATCCTATGAGGATATTAAATCGGGAAAGATAGAGGACATCTTTTGGATTAGATGCTCTAATTCCGAAATAATAAAGAAGAAGATAGAAACAATGGAAGGGATAAAAGAGGTTAAAATTATAAAAGAAGAAGAGGAAGGAAGGGCTTCTATTAGTGGAACTGGTGGAATTCGTGTCAATGTGGCTCTCCTGGATCTTTTGCAGAACATCGTTGGAGAATTGGTTATCTCTTTTTCTCAGTTGACCACATTGTTAAAAGAAGACGGGGATAGGAAACATAAAAAGGTTCTTGAACTTCACAATAGATCTATTGGTGATTTGCAGGAGATTGTTGCCAGGGTAAGGCTGGTTCCTCTTTCATTGATTTTTAACAAATTTCCGCGGTATGTTCGGGATTTAAGTGGGAAGTTGGGAAAGGAAATGTCTATTGATATTCATGGTGCAGATATAAAGGTTGATCGTTCTCTTCTGGAGGGCATTAGTGATCCTCTTATCCATCTTATCCGAAATGCAATTGATCATGGGATCGAGTTTCAGGAAGAGAGGAAAATGTTGGATAAATCTATTTTAGGCAAGATAACAGTTACTGCAAAGAGAGTAAAAGGGGATATATTAATAGAGATCAATGATGATGGGAGAGGAATTGATGAAAAAGCAGTGCTCCATAGAGCATATATGAAGGGATTATTAGAGGAAGGAGAAATAGATTCTATTACAAAAAAAGAAATCCTCAGATTCCTCTTTATACCTGGATTCACAACCAGTGAGGAGGTAAGTCGGGTTTCTGGACGAGGAATTGGTCTGGATGTTGTTAAAGAGGCGCTACGTTCCGTTGGGGGTAGTGTAGATATATTAACAGAAAAGAATAAAGGAACCACTGTTTCAATGAAGATGCCTCTTTCTATGGCAATAATAAAGGTTTATCTTGTTGGCGCAGGTGGCCGGCTTTTTGCCCTGCCAATGACATTCGTTGACGAAACATTTACATTCTCTGAATCTTCTTTATCTTTCTTAATGTTAAGGGAGGTTATGATATTGAGGAATAGTGTATTACCTGTTTATCACCTTTCTGATGTTATGGGGATTATCCACAATGATGAGAAAAGGAATACCAATCTTTCCTGTATGGTGATTGAGGTGGAAAATGATAGATTCGTCCTCATCGTTGATAAATTTTATGGTAGTCGGGATGTTGTGGTGAAACCACTTCCAGCACCTCTTAATACAATAGAGGAGTATACGGGGATTACTATAGTGGGAGATGGTGAGCCATGTTTAATACTGGATTTACCAGGTATTAGATATAGGAGGAAATATGAAAATACGGGATCTTGAAGAAATACAATTAGACGGGATAAAGGAAGCTGCAAACATAGGTGGAGGACATGCTGCAACAGCCTTAACCCAGATGTTGGGAAGGGAAGTGGGTGTTGAGGTGCCCAAAATAACGGTAGTTCCGATTGAGAATACCCCTCTTTTATTGGGAGAAAAAGTTAATATTACTGTAGCTGCCCTCACTAAATTCTTTGGAGATGTTACAGGAAGGAATCTTCTTGTAATGCGAGATGAAGACGCAAAGATAATGGTCAATATATTATTAGGAAGAGAAACAACTGAGGATGTAGTTTTTGAGGAAATGGAGGCTTCAACCTTAAAAGAGGTGGCAAATATCATTACGAGTTCATATATAAGCGCTATTTCCGAATTTCTTGGATTAATGTTGTTGCCGACGGTTCCGGTTATTGTCAGAGATGATTTTAGAGCGATTATTTCCAGTGTCTATCTGGAGTTCTCTGAAGACGAAGAATATGTATTCTGCGTTGAGACTCATTTTAAATTCAATGAGCCAAAGAGCGAACTCGAAGCCTTTTTGCTGTTGATACCTGATGCTGAAGGGTTATCCACTATGTTGAAAGCTTTAAAATTACTATAAATGAGCATATCTGGACACGAAAGAAAGATACTAAAACTCTTTGCCAAAAAGATCAATCCAGTTGATCCTGGAGCGCACAATAATCTTGCTGTTGTTTACTATAATAAAGGACTAATCAAAGAAGCAGTGGAAGAATTGAAAAAGGCGCTGGAGATAGAACCTCGTTTTACCCTGGCAAAGAACAATATCGATTATATCTATCGAATAACAGGATACTATGATGAGGATATTGAGCATCTAAAGAAGGGGATAGATGAAAATCCAGATGATTTAACCACAAGGTTAGAGCTGGCTCGGGCCTATAAAAACACGGGAAATTATTTTGAGGCACTTATAAATTATCGCAAGTATCTTTGTGAAAAATCCAATGATATAGATGCTTTATTGGAGATGGGTATTACCTGTAAGGCTATTGGCTTTTACGAATCCGCAATTGAACAATTTAAAAAGATAATTCGTCTAAGAGATAAATTTGCCCCTGCACATAAACATCTTGGCGAAGTATATTATAATGTTGGCATATTTTCGCAGGCGATTAGAGAATTGAAAAAGGCGATTAAAATTAAACCTGATGATGCGGAATCCTACTATTTGCTTGCCTTTGCATATGGAGAAGAAGGTAAATTCGATAAAGCAAAGGGGTTAGCAAAGAAGGCAGTTAGTTTAAACCCAAGATATGCTAAGGCAGAACCCAACCTTGGATTGGGAATGTATCGGCAGAAAGGATACGAAGATTCCCTCGCAGTTTCTCAAGAGGAGATAGAAAAGAGACCGTTCTTCGTACATTATGCAATGGGACTTACCTATAAGAACAAGGGTTTGCTTGAAGAGGCTCTTAGTGAACTAAAAAAGGCAGAGAAGGAAGACCCGGATAATTCCCTTGCTAAAGAACAAATAGGAGAGGTGTACCTTTTCCTCGGTAAGAATGCTGATGCTATAGAAGCATATTCGGACGCGCTGAAGTATGAATCGGATTTTCCAAAGATTTTCAATAACATAGGTATTGCCTATCATAGATCAGGACGTCTCGAGGAGGCTATATCCTGGTATGAGAAGGCTATCTCGAGGGATGAAAACTATGCTGTTTCATGGAATAACCTTGGAGTCGTAAACTACCATTATGGCAATCCCAGCAGGGCATTCAAATGTTTTCGGAGAGCAAAGGAACTTAATCCTGAATACCCTGATCCATATCTGAATATAGGACTAATCTATATGTCCAAAGGAAGTTACAATAAGGCAGAAGAGCTATTTAAGAAAGTGATTGAGATGAAAGAAGAATACCCTTTACCATACAATCATCTTGGTTCTGTTTATCTAAATTCTGAGAGATTCGAGGAGGCGATACATCAATTCCAGCAGGCTATAGAGAGAGATGATAGTTTTTCTGAAGCATACTATAATCTGGGCTTTGCTTTATCTCGTATTGGCAAGTATGATGCAGCGTTGGAAGCAACTAAAAAAGCTATGGAGATAAATCCCTTCTATACCAGTAACAGATTCAAACTTGGACTGGATATATATTCTGAGAAATTGGATATATTGGTTGCAAGAGAATTCACAGAAGAGATGGAAATTCGTGAGGAAGTAACAGAAGGAGTTATGGAGGAAGAAATATTTGAGAACTTATTTAAGGGTGCTGATAAACCTACTAAGAAGATTAATATCAGCGAGGTAATAAAGAGAGCGGAATCTCTGTATAAAGAGAATCAACTAAACGAAGCACTTGAACTTTTAGGAGAAATCCGACAGCATGATGCGGATAACCCTGAAATACTGATTCTTCTTGGTAAGATATACAAAGAGAAAAAACTATGGGGTGAAGCAAGGGATGTACTTGTAGGGCTAATACCCTACAACGAAGAGGCTGTGAGAATACTTGCTACTGTTTATATAGAGATTGACGAGTGGGAAAACGCAAGAAATATGGCTAAAATTATTAGAGAAAAAGATGCAAGCGATCCATTCTCCTATTTGATAGCAGCTCGTTACCTTGAACATAAAAAACAATATAAGAAAGCAAGGTATCTACTTAAAAGTTGCCCCCACTGGAAAGAGAAATCCAATATATTATCACAGATTGCCTCTCTCTATTTTATTTCCGGTAAAAGAGATTGGGCTTATAGGTATGTAAAGGAAAGTCTTTTGCTTTCTCCTTCTGCTTCCGGTTATCTGTTACTTGCAAGGATATGGATACAGAAAGGAGACATAAAGAAATCTGAGGCTTGTCTGTTAAAGGCCATAAAGTTGTATCCCGATAATTCTAAGATACACAGTTTATTGGTCAAGATACGGTTCAAATTGAAAGATTACCATGGAACTATTGATGCAGCTCTTAGGGCAAAGAGAGTATTGAAAGCAGATAGTAATCTTTCACTATGGATGGGCAAGGCGTATTATCAGATGGGAAGGTTCTCGAAAGCAATAGCGGTATTGAAACAAGCAATAAGTTTTAATAAGAAAAATATCAAGGCTTATCAAGCCCTTGCTTCTATTTATTTCAGGATGGGAAGGTTTAATATGGCTGAAAATCTATGGGAGATGATTATTGATAAAACAGGGGATAGTAAAGAAGCAGAAAAAGCAAAAGAGGCTATTGGAAATCTTCTCCGGCTAAAAAAACTTACGGGGGATATATAATGCCTATTGAAGCACCCATTGAGGATTTGGGACTTTTTGATTTATTTCAGTTGATATCACTTACTGATAAACGTGGGATATTAGATTTAAATGATAATGTATCCGGTAAGAAATACATCCTTTACTTTCAGAAAGGTTGTCTTTCTTATATTGATATTACAAATAGACTTAAGAGAGAGTTTTGTAAACGGGATCTTATGGAAGAGAGTGATGTTGCCTCTATAAAGGGAGATGAATTAATAGATTATATCCTTGAAAAAAGATTAATGACTCCCAATACCTTCAGTGTGTTTTTCAAGCAGGTTGCTGAGGAGGTGATATACTCTCTCTTTTCTATCACGGCAGGATATTTCAGTTTTCAGGAAGTCGATTTTGATATTCCAGAATCTCTGGATCTTGAGATGAGGATTGAAAATATAATTATGGAAGCTGCAAGAAGGATGGATGAAATATCGAAGATGAAGGAGACTATCTCTTCTCGTGATATAATTCTGGAGGTTTCTTCTGATATAAGCGAAAAAGATACAATCAATCTCGATCCAATGGAATGGAAGATCTTATCTCTTTTAAACGGACAACGAACTATTGCTGACCTTATTTCGGAAATTGGTGAGGATTTTGCTGTTCTGAAATCGCTTTATGGAATGATTATGACGGGAATCATTACCGAGAAAAGGATAGAGATAGATGATTTCATACAAGGAAAGGAGGGTATAGAAAAGGAAGTGGATATCAAGATAAAAGAGACTTCTCGAAGATGGAAAAAGGGACAGTATGAAGAAGGGCTCAAGGTACTTCGATCTTTGAAGGGGATGTATCCAAATGATCCGAGGATAATTTATGAATTAGGATACTATTATCTTGCTATTGGTAAATATAGTGAAGCTATAGCTGAATGGAATGTATTTATTCTTTTATCTGATGATAATGAGCGAAAAAAGGAGATAGGAGAGAATCTTGAAATGGTCAAAGAGTTACAAAAGAGAATTTCAAATCGAGAGGTGTTTATATGAATCAAGATGGTCTTCGAAGTGATGCTAGTTCAGTGGAAGTTCTCATTTCCCTTGCGGATCTATATATAGAGAACGGTTTAATTAAGGAAGCAAAAGGACTACTTGAAACAGCCATAAAACAAAACAAGGGTGTGATAGAGCCTTATCTTCAACTTGGAAGTATCTATATAGAAGAGGGCAACACAGATATGGCATTAGAGGTGTTGAGTAAGGCAGAGCGGATCGATCCTAGGAATAAGAACTTGCAAAATATGTTTGAGTCCATTGGGGTAAAAAAAGAAGAAGAAGAAACTGTATCGCTGGACGATCTATTAAAAAGAGAAATGGATACACTATTAAAAATCCAGGGTATTTTGGGGATTATACTCGTTGACGAGGTTGGATCTCCAATACTGGCGGAGTTAAAGTTACCCCTTAATGAGGATGATACCGGAGTTGTAATCTCTTCTATATATAAAAAGATAGAAGATACTTTTATAGAACTTAGTATGGGTGACTTAAGGAATATTTTTCTTGAATTGCCTGGAGGAAACATATTGGTGTTTGGAACATCTTCTCTTAGACTTATTATACTATATAAGAAAGGAACTCTCTATGCCAGTAAGGGGAATGAGATTAGAAAGGTTTTTAAGAAGATTGTAAATATTTTAGGAGAGGATTGATGAAAGAAATAATGAAGGATTTACTCTCAACCGGGGGAGTATCAGGGTGTATAATTACTGATAGAGAGGGGGAACTTATTGATTTTCTTGGGGATGGGGGGATTGATGATACATTAGTTTCGGCCCTGATTGCTGAGATAACAAAGGAGATAGAAGGGCAAATGAAGATTCCCACTGACTTCACTATCTCTGCACTGGCAAACAATGGAAATATTTTTATGACAGTCAGAAAGGATTTTATTCTGGTGCTTCTTACAGAGCCCAATGCTGATACAGGAGAAGTAAGGTTGAGGCTACGTCGAGGAGCAAAGTTATTGGCTAAATTAATATAGGTGACTGAGCATATAATATTGTCGGAGAATATGCAGAACGAGATTGGGAACTTCCTTGAGCACTTTATAGAGGAGACCAATGCTCATCACGTTGTATTCGCTACCAAGAGTGGAGGGGTTTTGGACCATAGAGGTTTTAATTTTGGAGAGAAGATATTTTCTTTGACTGCTTTAGTTACCGGAATTTTTAATGCTACCAGAGAGTTGGCTAAACTTATTGATGAGAAAAATTTTGAGCAATTCTACATTAGAGGAGAAGATTGGAGGCTATTCTACCAGGATGTAACTCCTCTTTTTATCCTCGTTGTGTTTTTTAAGGAGCCTACACTTCTTGGAACTGTAAGGCTATTTGGTGATAAATTTGTGGACAAGATAAATAGTATTTTCAAACAGCCAAAGGTAGTAAGGATTGAGCGCAGGGAGAAAGAAGGGGAAGATAAACTCGAAGAGTCCACATTAGATAGGTTGTTTGAGAAATGAGGAAACGAATAG
Organism: Caldifarciminota bacterium; assembly: GCA_023131835.1. Taxonomy (GTDB): domain Bacteria; phylum Hydrothermota; class UBA3072; order UBA3072; family UBA3072; genus JAGLZA01. The sequence continues at coordinate 23,795 of JAGLZA010000084.1, read as the reverse complement.
GTATCCTGGCTTTTTTAGTCATCCTTGTCATAGTCCTTCATTTATCGTCTGGTTTTATTCATCAAAAAGCAGAGGAATGGTTGAAAGGAAGGTTGATAGCAGTTCTCCCACCAGGAAGCAGTGTAGGAGATATTGAATGGAGCATTCTCTCTTCATTAAAGGTAGATTCTCTTGTCATTAAGGAGATTGGTTCTCTCAAAGATGCAGAAATTCTCTATACCCCAATCGGAATTCTGAGGCGAAGGATACAGAGTGTTTCTCTTAACTCTCCGCGATTTAATCTGATTTTGTCCTCTTCCACAGAAGGAGGGGAAAAAAAGATTCCAGGGCTCTTCTTCATTGAGAGTTTTTCTGTTACAAACGGTAGTATTGAATGGAATGGGAAGGAATTATTGTTGTCTGGGGAAGGTAGGTTGTTTTCTACAGGAGAAGAAATCGTCCTTGATATATTCAAAATGGGAGGTGTTTTTAAGGATAGTTTTGATTTTAATATGCATAACGGAAGGTTAAATATAACAAAGAGCATGACCGGAATTGAGATATCAACATTGAGGGTGGGGAAATCGGTGGTAAGAATAACTGGAAATTTTGAGGAAAGGATTGAAGGGGAAGGGATACTGTATCTTGAGGATTTGACCCCATTATGGGATATTGAAGGAGAAGGTAAAATCGAATTTCTTTTTGTTCGTGATTCAATCTGGCACTTTAAAGGAAAAAGTGGGATCATACTTCTTGAGGAGATAAACATTAATCCCCTTTCTTTTTGGGGGACCGGAGATTCTGTCCGGATAGAGGGAAACAGTTTCGGTGGCCACCTGATGATTCGTGATGGAATCAGAGGTATCTTTCATTTGAGGAATCTGAATATGAAGGCGTTTAAGGAAGTCTTGCCTGATTCGAAATTGAATGGAATAGTTGATTTCACTTATGATGGAAATGATAATGTTCTGATAGAATCCTCTATCAGTGGAATTTTGATGGATATGCATATAAGCGATCTTGATCTAAAGGTTGAGAAAAGAGGAAATAGATTATTCTTTGACCACATCACAGGGTATTTTAATGGTGGAAAGATATCATTTAAAGGGGAATATGATACCTTGATAACAGGGGATTTTCTTATAGATAATTTAGAGATATCTCCTCTTCTTAAATATTTCGGAATTGAGGGGGGAGGGATTTTCTCCATTGATTTAAATGTGAGGGACAGGGTATATGGAGTTTTTTCTATGGATAGTCTTCGGTATGGACCCTTCTTTTTTAGATTGGTAAATGGAACTATATCCCTTTCCCAGAGTAGAGATGGATTTCCGGGAGAGATAACCTATGTTCTTCAGGATATTTGTTTCAATGCAAGGAATATATTTGGGTTGGGAGAGGGGAAATTGAAAGGTACAGAGAAAGATTATACCTTAGATGGTTTATTCAAAATGGGCGATAAAAGATTGGAATATAGTCTATTCTACAGGAATGATAGCCTTCTAGTGAAAGATTTAAAACTTACTCATGCCAGTGGAGGATTACTGCTAAAAGCACCCTTTTTTATTGTATGGGATGGTGGTTTTAGAACGGGAGAAGTAAGATTTGAAGGGGGCAAACACGAGGAAGTCAGGATGTGGCTGAAAAAGAATGAGAAAGGACTTGCCGGAAGGGTAGGTATTAGCAGGGTTAAACTTAGCCTTATTAAAAGTTTTTATACTTTACCTGAAGCCCTTTCCGGTTTGCTTAATGGTTCGATTATCCTTAAAGGTGATTCAGCTTCCCCTCTGGTTACATTCAAAGGAGATGGTCTATTTAAATGGATGGGGATGAAAATTGGTGACTCATTGAGTTTTGATATTGAATATCAAGAAAAAAGTCTTTTATTAAAAGAAATCAGGTTATTTGAGGGAGAAATATCCTCACGATTCAGTGGTTCTGTTGACTTTGAAAAAACTTCTTTGGATATGAAAGTAGCATTAAATGAAGCGGGCAACTGGATATTATATCCTCTATATGAGTATCTGGATGCAAAGAATGTTGTTGTAAATGGTGATTTAATGATAAAGGGTAGTTTTAGTGCCCCGCTGGTATTTGGGAGGGTCAAGGTAGTAAAAGGGAATCTCTTGCTCGTGAAACAGGGTATTGAGATAGAGAGTTTATCTGCTGATATTCAATGCGAGGGAGATAAAGCGTTCTTAAAGGCGTCTAAGATTTTCCTGGAGGAAGGACTCATTGATGCTAAAGGGGTGTTTAATATAGGAGAAAAAGGATATAGTGTGAAGGTTAAGATGAAAGATACCCCAATAAATTGGCAATATGTAAATGCTATAATTGATGGGGATCTAACGATTAGTAAGGATGAGAAGGGAGTTGGGATAGAGGGAGGAATTGTTCTCGATGGAGCAACGATTATGGTTCCATTCAGTAGAAAAGAGGAGGGGGGAGCCAGACCTTCCAATCTTTATCTTGACATCAGTATTGATGCTTTATCTGGCAATGTGTGGTTACGAAATGATATGGCTGATATGGAATTGATAGGAGAGATTGGTGTGAAGTATGATGCTGGACCTTTGTTTCTCACAGGAAATCTGTCGGTAAAACAGGGAAATTTTTATTATCTCTATCGCTCATTCGATGTAGTTAAAGGCGAGTTTAAATTCAGGAATATTCCTGAGCTAAATCCAGACATTGATATTAAAGCAAAGACCATTATCAACTCTACAGATACAGTGTTTCTGGGCGTGTTTGGAACTATGAGGATGCCAGAGTTCGACCTCTATTCAAAACCTCCACGGCCAATCACAGACATAATGGCTCTTCTGAATCTCAACCTATCATGGGAAGATCTCTCATCTCTTAAAGCAATTGAGGAATCTGTAGCCGAGACAGCTTTTAACTACTGGATAAGACAAACATTTAGCAGGAGATTCAAGGAAGAATTGGGAATCGATGTGATGCAGATGGAGGAGGAGAGCGGACACTATGAATTTGTGCTTGGAAAGTATATAACGAGGAGTTTGTTTGTTAAAGCAAGGACCAATATGTCCACCTATGGTTTATCTGAAATACAGGCAGAATACCGACTTGGTCGGTGGGGATCTATAGTTGCAGAGAATAACTTCTCAGGCCAAACCCGGCTTTTCTTTAATATGAGGTGGAGGTATTAGAGTGCTCACCACATCCTTTACCCTATTTTTTCTCAAACTCGCAAAGACCGCAAAGGAATAAAAAGAAATGTCCAAGGGTTCAAGGGGTAATTTGGGATTTAGGGATTAGGATTTTGGCTTTAGAAAATCAGATTAATTAAACTTTCTTCCGTGTTCATCTGCGTTAATCTGCGGTTAAAAATGGATGGGTGGAGAGGAATTTTGCACTTTGCAATTTGCATTGGAGCGAAGCGACTATCTCTGTGCTCTCTGTGGTTAAAAAAAGGGGGGTAGAGAGGTAAAGGTAATAGTTGACAGGAATATGGTTATGTAGTATACTGATTGAAGTGTTTTCAAAAAAAAGGAGGTTTTATGGGTAGAAGAAGCAGTGTATTGATATTGTTAGCATTATTTCTGTCCGTTCTTGGGATCTGTCAGATGAAGTGTGCTAAAGGGGAACATGATATCGTTGTAATCAAAACCGATTGTGGAGTGATTGAATTTGCTCTATTTGATGATTATGCTCCTCTTAATGTAGAAAATATAATGAAGTTAGTAGGTAAGGGGTTCTATAATGGCACTACCTTCCATCGTGTTGTACCTGGATTCGTAATCCAGGGTGGGGATCCAAACACAAAGGATGAGGATCCATCCAATGATGGACGTGGAGGACCTGGTTACTACATCAAGGATGAATTCTCGAAAGATCTGCGTCATTTTATTGGAACGGTTGCCATGGCAAAGGCAAGACCGGATCAGAATGGCTCGCAGTTTTACATCTGCCTGGATACATTGAAATTCCTTGATGGAAAATATACTATTGTAGGACAGGTTATTAAGGGGATGGAAGTGGTCAACAAGATTGCTGAGGTAGAGACGGATAAAAACGATAGACCAATAAATGATGTTGTAATGAGTAAGGTTTATATGAAGGGTAAACAATAAGGTTAAAAAAGGAGTAGATTATGTTATTGCTAAAGAGTGGAAAAGTGCACACACCAGAAGAGGTCAGGAAGGAATGCGATATCCTTATTGATAATGGAAAGATACTCCAGATTGCTCCCAATATTGAGATGCGTGATGCCGAGATAATTGATGTATCGGGTAAGATAGTAACACCAGGCCTCATAGACGCTCATACACATGTTGGCATATATGAGGAAGCAGTTGGTGAGCCAGGCGCTGATGGTAACGAGATGACTGATCCAATAACCCCTAATCTAAGAGCTATTGATGCAATAAACCCTGCAGATCTTGCTTTTAAGGATGCTACATCTGCCGGGATAACAGCACTTTTAACTGGACCGGGTAGTGGTAATATTATAGGGGGACAGAATATTGTTCTTAAAACCGCCGGGTCCTTGATAATAGATGAGAGGATTGTTCGAGATCCAGCAGGGATGAAGATGGCTATGGGAGAGAATCCCAAAATGGTATACAGTGGACAAAAGAAGGCTCCATCAACAAGGATGGCTAACGCCGCTCTCCTCAGGGAATCTCTGATGAAGGCAAAGGATTATCTCAGGAAGAAAGAAAAACCAAAGGATGATAATAACGAGGTTGAATTCGATGCAAAATCAGAGGCTTTAATCAAGGTGTTAAAAAAGGAAATTCCTATCAGAGGGCATGCGCATCGTGCTGATGATATTATCACTTTTATTAGAATAAAGGATGAATTTGACATAGATCTGGTTATTGAACATGGAACTGAATCTCACCTCATCGCTGACTATATAGCCAAGAAGGGAATTTCCGTTGTTGTAGGACCTTCCCTTTCGGCAAGGGTCAAGGTGGAATTAAAGGAGATTACGTTTAAGACGCCTAAAGTTCTTTATGAGAGGGGAATACTCTTTGCGATAATGACAGATGCTCCTGTTCTACCTGTTAATTCTCTGCCGCTTATGGTTGGCTATTCCATAAGAGAGGGCTTACCCTGGGAGGAAGGGCTTAAGGCTGTAACAATCAATGCAGCGAAGATCTGTGGAGTCGCGGATAGGATAGGTTCATTACAAGAAGGTAAGGATGCAGATATAGCTGTTTTTGATGGAGATCCTTTTACAATAGAAGGGAAGTGCGTGCTTACGATTGTAAATGGGAATATTGTTGAGCGGATTGACAAATAACTATGCGGAAGAGGGGATTTGAACCCCTACGGCTCTAAAGCCACTGGACCCTGAACCCAGCGCGTCTACCAGTTCCGCCACTTCCGCTTTAGATTAAATAATATCTAATGATTCCTTACTGTCAAGTGGTGTTAGAAATACTTTTGTATAGAAGTAGTGCGGGGCTTGTCCCTCGCATTAAAAGAGATTTATGGATACTAAAGGGATTATCAAGGAAAAAGCAAGAGAGATCGGTTTTGACCTTGTGGGGGTAACCAATCTTTCTCCTTCTGTGTATCAGGAAGAATATATGGATTATCTAAAGAAAGGGATGAATGCGGATATGTATTACCTTAAGAAGACAGCAGGTAAGAGATTGGATCCTCAAGAGAACTTTCAGTGGGCAAAGAGTGTAGTTGTAGTAGGTTTGAATTATTATCAGGGTTTATTCCCTGACCCCAGAGAAGGGGAGGTGTGCATATCTCGTTACGCAATGGGTAGAGATTATCATTATGTTTTGAGTGAAATGCTAAAAAACCTATCCGAGTTTTCTCTTTCTCAAACAAAAGCAAAAAGGGCAAAATACTATACAGACACAGGTCCCCTATTAGAGAAGGAATTAGCAGAAAGGGCAGGTCTTGGATGGACAGGTAAAAACACCCTTCTTATAACAGAAAGGTTCGGTTCCTGGGTTTTTCTTGGAGAACTTCTGTTGGATATTGAATTAGAACCAGATCCTCCATTAATTGATCGTTGTGGAGATTGTCATTTGTGTCTAACCACATGTCCAAATGAGGCTTTAATATCACCCTATCGGCTTGATTCTACTCGTTGCACTGCTTATCTTACCGTGGAAAATCATGGAGAATTACCGGATTGGTTTCCTCTTGCGGATAATCCATATATATTTGGATGTGATATCTGTCAGGATGTATGTCCATTTAACGAGGATATAGAGGTGACGAAGATAGATGATTTTATCGGGATGGATTGGCTTATAAACCCTGATATTAAATGGTTGAGAGGGATAAAGGATGAGCAATTTGAACAAATCTTTAAGCAAACCCCGATAGGATGGGCTGGAAAGGATGTTTTTATGAGGAATATAAAGGCATTTCTGGAGAGAATGCATTAGGGTGCGAACTTAAATGCACTTGACTTTTTAGATAATTTTTTTATCTTGGAAAAAAGGAGGGTTTATGAAGAGATGGTTTTTATTGTTGCCGGTTTTATTCTTGTTTGCTGGATGCCAGGGTATACCTACAGGACAGATATCAAATTTGCAGAAGAAGATCGATGAGATTTCCAAGAAGATAGAGACGGGTGAAGGATTAAAGGCAAAAAAGGGTATAGAGGATATTGAAAAGAAACTTGCTGAACTGGAAAAGAAGATTGATGGAATCAGTGAGAAATTGGATAAACTGGATGCAAGATACACATCACATGTGAAGAAGTATCATAGATAAGGAGGGAATATGAAGAGGTTTTTATTACCATTTGTTTTTATTCTTTTGTTTATATCCATTGGTTGTGGTAAGGATGCAGTAGAAGTGATAGAGCCACCTACTAATTTAGCAATCGCTTCGGCCGATGGTCTGAACATCACATTAGGATGGACGGAGAGTTCAACGCAGGACATCGATGGATATATTGTTTTCCTTGATACCAATATAATTGATACGGTTGGAACGGTTGCTCAGGCAACAGTCACCCCGAATGCTCTGGGGACATTTACACTCAGGGCTTATAAGGGTGATAACAGGAGTGATGCGTCTGGTGGTGTAACCACCGGGGTTAAGAATGAAACAGGACAGACGATTTATGACTTTGACATATCTGCTCAGCCCTCAGGATATGGTTGGGATGAGGATGGCAATGGAACAGTGTATAATTTTGTGCAGGAAGATTCCCTTGTGATAGATATATATCTTGATGTTGCATTTGATCTTGCCAGCCCACATACAACCCCCAAATGGAATACCTGCGAGATTCAAAGGGTCACCGGGGATGTTGACTATGCTCCTACAGGTGGTTATGGGAATGCAGAGTATTCTTATGAAGATTCAGTCTATGTGGTAAAACTACCGGGTCACGGTGGAACCGGCGAGGACCAATATCTGAAACTCCATCTAACAAGTGTGTTTGTTGATTCTTGTGTTACCTTTGAGTACACATTTCAGCCCCTTGAGGGATACCGTAGATTTAAATAGTGTTTTTAGACCTGAAATAAACCTATGTTGAAAGAAGCCCCTGCAATACAGGGGCTTCTTTTGCGTTCATAGCGTTGATTGTGTTATGCTTTTGGGCGACTCATCGAAGAATTTTAACCGCGGATAAACGCCTGTCTGCATGCAACGCACAGGCAGGAGCCCGCTCCCACAAATCGCGACTGGGAAGTCGCCCCTACGATTACAATAGGATTAAAGGGTTCGAGTGTAAGAATAAAAACAGTGAAGAGACCGTGGCATAAATAGATATCAGATGTCAGATATTAGATATTAGCTAACAGCATAGAACTAAGATGTACTTCTGTGCTCTCTGTCTCCTCTGTGCGTTATTGTGTGGGGATGTGGGAGAAACAACATATTAATTTCTCTGTGTTCTCTGTGTCTCTGTGGCTAAAAATGGGAAGGGAGAGGGGATTCCGATTTAACTATTTATCCATTCAACCATTTAACTATTTCTCAATTGGAGCGAAGCGACTATCTTTAATTATCGAGAAAAATGTCTGTAGCCTCGAGGAGGAGTCTTTTTTCCGTCCACAAAAACCCCTTTGCCTTTGGATACCTTACCGATGAGATGAACAAAATCCTCGTCTATTTCATCGGGGGATGTGAATAATAGTTCAAACTCTTCTCCTGAGGTCAATACCGTTTCCATGAGATCAATGGAGTGTTCCTTTGCAAAGTTCCTGCACTCTGGACAAATCGGGATTTTGGACGCATCGATGTCCAATCTCTTTTTGCTCTCTTCTGATAGATGGTGTGAATCAATGAGCAGGCCATCAGAGATATCCAGCATTGAGGTTATTCTGTATTTTTTATTAAGTAATACTCCCTCATTGCACCTTATTTCAGGTCTAAGGTGGTATCTTTTTATCGGAGTATCAATTCCCTTCTTGAGGGCATAATAACCCATCTTTGAGCCACCAATGCTACCTGTAATATATAGGTTATCTCCCGAATTTGCACCAGCACGAGTGATTGGATTCCTTGCTTCTCCGCCTACGGTAATACTCAAGACTATCACAGGGGAACGGAATGTATCCCCACCGATGAGTTCTACCGAATATTTATTTTCTAATTCTTCCATGCCCTGAATAAATGAGTGTACATCGTCAATAGTGTTATCCTTCCTGAGCCCAAGATTGAGTAAATACCAGAGGGGCTTTCCCCCCTCTGCTGCTATATCACTTAAAGCAGCAGCGAGGGCTTTATACCCGATATCTTTACAGGAAAAATATGATACTAAAAAATGGACTCCTTCTATTATTGTATCTGTGGATAATAGGAGTCCATTTTTTAATATTGCAACATCATCACCAATCCAGACTCTTTTCCTACGAAGAGTCTGGATAATATTATCTTCTAAATCTTCAGGTAAAATACCTGGTTCCTTTATAAGATAAAGATCTACGAATCAGTACTTACCTGACGGCTTCCTTGAGTTTTTTCCCGGCCCTGAAAATTGGAACATTCCTTCCGGGAACCTTAACGGTTTGTGAGGGGTGCTGGGGATTTCTTGCAATCCTTGGTTTTCTATATTTTGCATCAAACACACCAAATCCAACGAGAACCACTCTCTCTTTCTTTTTCAGCGAATTGGTTACGATTTTTACAAAACTTTCCATCATAGATTCTGCATCTTTCTTTGCACATCCTACATCTTTAGCAATCAACTCTATTAGTTCTTTTTTATTCATATAATACCTCCTTAATCCTTTGATGCAATCTTAATCATTATATGCCTTATGTCAAGGGTTTTTTTGATAAACCTTGTTTTTTTTTATTTTTTCAATATCTTCCTCTTATGCGATCACAAATAGGGAAATAATATGGCTACTTTGTCCAATGGTGTGAGGAGAGGTCTAAAGATATTTATATTGCTTGTCGTTGTGACAATGTTGGTGTTGTTAGTGTTCACCGGTAGCAGAGAGACTATCAGCGCCTTGAGGAGAATGAATGTTATTTATCTTTTTGGTGCCATAATCCTCTGGGGGGTCTATCTTACCCTTGATTCCTTCCGTATTTCACTGTTAGCCCATGGAGTAACCGGGAAATGGACAAGTATGAAGACAGGATATGAGATTCTTCTCACCGGGGCTTTTCTTGCTGCTGTAACACCCTTCCAGACAGGCGGACTTCCTGTGCAACTCTATATTCTTAAAAAGGAAGAAGTTTCCCTGGGAAGAGGAACGCTTATTTTGTTGCTAAGGGGTATTTTCTTTGGTGTTATGATGGCAACCCTGTTGCCTTTTCTACTGCCAATCCTTAATAAGGAGACGAGTGTTCCTGTTGTTCGTATGCTCTCGAGGTACAGTTTTGTTGTTTATGGCGTTCTTATTGGTTTGTTGGCATTTTTATTGATTAAGCCAAGAGTAATCGAGCGATTTTTTTATCGAGTAACTTTAAGAAAAGGGAAGATAACAAAAGCAGCGAGATGGACATACAAAACCTTTAAAGAGATAAAAGAGATGAGGAAGGGTTTTTTTCGTTTTTCTGTAGAGAAGAAATGGCATTCCCTGGCAAGTTTTTTCTTGACCTACCTCGCATTTATACCGTATTTCTTTATAGCTCCTTTATTATTGAAGGGCTTAGGGGTAGATGTTTCCTTTATCCATGCAGCCTTTCTCCAGCTGGTCGTTGTTATATTTACCTTCTTTTCTCCAACTCCTGGAGCAACAGGCGTAAGCGAAGGTGGGCTCGTGCTTCTTTTTTCACCCCTTGTAGCGAAACACCTGCTTGGTGTATTTACGATACTCTGGAGATTCTTTACTTTTTATCTTGCGGCAATAATAGGTGGTTTTGTGGTTCTAAAGGTCCTTAAATTAGGGAGTGAAGAGTTTTAGATGGGGATAAGTAGGAGTAATATAAATAGAGGGATCCGCCTCTTTCTCTTCATAACTTGTGTTTCTATAACGGTAATACTTTTTTTTACGGTTACAAGAGAGACAAAAGAAGGGTTGCAACTGATCTCTCCGCTGTTTATTTGCCTTACTATTATTGCTGCTTTCTTGCGTTTCTTGTTTGATATCTGGAGGTTGAGGTTTATAATCAGGGCTCTTGGGAAGGAAATGAGCTGGATGGGAGCTTTTAACTATACTTTAGGAGGTTTATTCCTTGGTGGCATTACACCTATGCAGGTTGGAGGTATTCCGCTTCAGTTATATGTATGTAAACGGGAAGGAATACCCATACCAGAGGGTAGCGCTTCAATATTTACACGAGGTATGTTGTCTGCATTTGTTCTTCCTTTCCTTATTCCCTTTATGTATTATTACCGTACTCATCTCACATCGGGTATTATGCAGGGTGTTATCAAATACCTTTCGATACTCTATGGGGTAATGGCCTTTCTCTTTATTATTATCATTGCGAAGACCGAATGGATCACTGCACGCTTCAAAGGTAAATTCGTAGAAGGAGTTATTGAATTCAAGGAGGTATTTCTGAAGGAATTTACCCGGAGAAAAGGTGTATTTCTTAAAGCGTATGGCATGTCATGGCTCTCTCTAATCTTTTATTTCTTAACTGCTCCATTATTACTTCGTGGTTTGGGCATCAATGCCTCATTCCTGGAGGTAACTGTCCTTCAGATTATCCTTACTTATGCCTTGAATTTTATGCCCACGCCAGGTGCAAGTGGTTTTGCAGAGGGAGGAGCCTATGCATTATTTCATCATTTAATGCCCGGTTCGATCCTTGGCGTTTATGTGGTACTATGGAGGTTTTTCACTGGATATCTGGGAATAATTGTAGGAGGTATAGCGCTCTCAAAGCTGTTTGCCGACTTTAAATCTGGTGAGGAGATAAATTGACAACCTCAAAAATTATTTGTGTTATTAGTGGCATTCGTTGTTTCTTTTTTTAATTCATTTTTGAACTTTGATTTGTATTTTTACATTTTAGCGGCTCTGCCGCGATAGGTTCTCTGTGGTTTAAAAATTGGGGGTAATGGGTTGTCTCTCTTTAATTACAAAAATCAGGGGTGGTGAGGAGCTTTGTGTCCTCTGTGTCTTTGTGTTGAAAATTTGGGGGGTGAGAAAATAAAAACTTGACAAAATCAAGTAATGATTTATTAATATATAAAAAATGAGGAGGGAATATGCCCACCTATGAATATGAGTGCATGGAATGCGGTTATAGATTTGAGGAAGTGCAGGGAATAAAAGACGAACCCTTAAAAGAATGTCCGAAATGTGGAGGGATGATTAGAAGGCTTATAGGGACAGGGGTTGGTGTATTATTCAAGGGCAAGGGATTCTATCATACAGACTATAAAATAAATAGTAACAATAGTGGAGATAAAAAAGAGAAGAAGAAAAAAAGTGTATGAGGGATAGGGGTTAAAGATACTTTTAGTTCTTAATGAAGTTTAAATTAATCAAAAAATGATATTGGTTGTTATACTGGGGATATTGCTCTTTTCATTTCTGGTCTTTAAATGGTTTGAGCACAGAAAAATCTATATCCCAGAAAGGGATTATATATCAACTCCACATGATGTAGGTTTAGGGTTTGACGAGATAAAGTTCCCGTCCAGGGATAAAGTGATTCTCTATGGATGGTTTGTGCCAGGAAGTAAAGAAAGTGTGATATTATTCTGTCAGGGAAATAGGGGTAACATATCCCACCGAATTGAATCTATAGAGATTTTTCATCATCTTGGATATAGCCTCTTTATATTTGATTATAGGGGTTACGGGAAGAGTAACGGTTTTCCGACGGAGAGGGGACTCTATCAGGATGCTCTTGGTGCGTATGACTTCTTACGGGAGAGGGGATATGATGTGGATAATATTATTCTCTATGGTTGCTCTCTTGGAGGGGCTGTTGCTATTTATCTTGCCACTGTGGTAGAAGCAAAGGGATTAATTATAGAGAGTAGTTTTGAATCGATATATGACTTGAGTTATGATATCCTTAAATATCATATTCCTGAATGGTTGATATCCAATCGTTTTTCTTCTATTGAAAGAATAGGCAATATAAATATACGTAAACTCATTATTCATAGTGAAGATGATGACCTGATACCCTTTTTCCACGGAACGGGACTCTACGAGGCTGCATTGCAGCCAAAAAAAATGCTCAAAATAAAAGGTTCACATGACACAGGATTTCTTGATTCTGGATATATATATGAGGAAGGATTGAGAGATTTCTTAGAAGGGTTATAGGGTATTTTTGGTTTTAATTCCGGTCTTTTAGTAGAATACGCATATTATCAAAGTGAGAACAAATAAATTCATTGGTATCTATTATAACCAACTATTCACGAAATTTTATACCCAAACTCTGTTAATGCAGTAATTGTAAAACTTAACAGAACACTCTTCTCGTAGGGGCGTTTGATTAAACGCTCCTACAAAATTTTATTCTCCCTAAAATACGAAGGAACAAAGTGGAGTGGATGGACTCTTTCGTCTTCTGAAAAACATAAAAAATAAGGTTCATTTCCAAAAGAGTTGGTAAAAAAAAGACCTAAATAAAAGAATGGACATTCTCCTACCTTTTGTGTGAACGCAATAATTGGTCATTGCGAACTTTTCTTCCTGCCTGACCATAGTGAAGCAATCTCTATCTTTCCGCATAACCCTCGAGAAACAATCTCTTGGAATTTAGATTGCTTCGTCTGGGATGAGCAAGATGTTGAACTCGCAATGATAAAAGTAATGCCAGGTGGAAAATATATAGTATTGCCAATCAACTTTTTGTTTTTTTGCAAAAAATATCTCATTTGCTTTTGCTTTCCCTGGAAATTAAATATCAAAAATTAAAAAGCAAAATGACAGATTAAAATGCAAAATTATCTCTTCCCCTAACCGTAAAAAATGAAAAATTATTTGTGTTATTAGTGGCATTCGTTGTTTCTTTTTTTTAATTCAATTTTGAACTTTGATTTGTAATTTTCCATTTTGATATTTGATTTTTACATTTTAGCGGCTTTGCCGCGATAGGTTCTCTGTGGTTAAAAAAATGAAGGGGTAGGCTATAAGGGTTGAAAAATTATGTGTTTTTATTATATTCCTTCTATGCGACCTTCTCGTGTTGTGATAAATCTTTCTAATTTTGAGGCAAATATTGAAACCGCAAGGAGACAATTGGGGGGTACAAAATTGCTTGCTGTGGTGAAAGCAGATGCCTATGGGCATGGGGCAGTGGCTATTTCCTCAAGGGCTGTTGCGTGTGGCGTGGATTGGCTTGGAGTGGGAATTGTTGAGGAGGGAATAGAATTGAGGGAAGCGGGGATAAGGGCACCTGTTTTGATCCTATCCCAGGAATTAGAGGAGAGGGTTGAGGAAATTATTCAATACAATCTTTTTCCCACTGTCTGTTCAAGGAATTTCCTTGAATCTCTTAACAGGGAGGGAAAAAGGCAGAAAAAAGTTGTTAAACTCTTTATTATGTTAGATACAGGAATGGGGAGATATGGAGTTGCCCCTGATGAGTTTATATATTTTTTGAAGCGAATAAACAGTATCGATTGGGTAAAGATTGAGGGTGTTATGTCGCACTTTCCGGTTGCTGGGGTGGATTATCAATTTACATCAGAACAGATCAAAAGGTTTAAATCGCTTATTCAAACAGCAGAATCAATGGGCATCTCTATTCCAGTAAGAAGCATTGCAAATTCGGCCGCTTTCCTGGAAGGGAAGAATTCAGTGATTGATATGGCAAGATTGGGATTGATACTGTATGGAATCTCGCCGATTAAGGATATGGACCCAGGGGGTTATCTTCCTGTAATGACTGTAAAGAGCAAGATTTCTTTTATCAAAAACATACCCCCCGGTCATTCTGTGAGTTATGCAAGGAGCTTTATAGCCAAAAGACCCACAACTGTAGCTGTCGTTCCCATAGGATATGCCGATGGATATGACAGGAAGCTGTCCAATAAGGGATGGATGATGGTAAAAGGAGCGCGCGCGCAGGTAATTGGAGATATAACTATGGATGCTACAATGATTGATATTACTGATATTCCAGAAGTCAAAATCGGTGATGAGGTTATCATTGTAAATCACCTCATAACTGCCTGGGATATGGCAAATACTATTGGAACTATACCCTATGAGATAGTCTGCAGGATGGGTAAGAGGCTGCCCAGGCTTTATATATAAAACCCTATTCCCGACCATTTTTAGCCACGAATTTAGATAGAGTCGTGAGGCAAGAGTCATCAGTCGAAAGTCCCCCACCATCCCCTTTTTAGCCACGGTTCCTGCACGGTTTATTTAAAATTCCTTGTATAGAATGCATAGAAAGTAAAAGGAATTAGTTGAATAGTTTAATGGCCGAATAGTTAATTAGGAACGAAACTGACAAACTTAATGAACTCTACGAACTCCACGAACCCTTTTTTTTGCCACAGATTCTCATTGATTTAGATAGAGTCGTGAGTCAAGCGTCATCAGTCGAAAGTCCCACCCAGAACCCAAACCATTTTTTTTGACGCAGATGAACACAGAAATTCACCCCCCACCTCAGATACCATAGGTTTATTGTAATCGTAGGGGCGAACTGCGTTCGCCCTTTTGTAGGAGCGACTTCCCGCTCCCGCAAAGGGAAAGGTATACCTTTCCCCTACATTATTCGAGCTTGATAAATCAAGTCTCTACAGAAGAGGGGAATCAAAAAAGATCTTTCTTCAAACCGTGAAGAAACCGTGGCTAAAAACTGTGTTTATTGAGTTCATAGAGTTCGTGGGGTTCGTAGGGTTATATGTGATAAGGGTTCAAGGGTATTTTAGGATTTCGGGTTTAGGATTTCGGGTTTAGAAAATTAGAATTAATTAAACTCTCTTCTGTGTTCATCCGCGGTTAAAAAAGGTGGGTAGTGATGGGAGTTCCAATTTAACTATTTATCCATTCAACCATTTAACTATTTCTCAATTGGAGCGAAGCGACTATCTCTCTATTTTATATTACAACGAATCAGATATTCCTTCCGCAAGTGCTCTTATTTTCTTACTGCTGTCCTTCTTCAATCCATCTATGATCTCTTTAGCCACTGAACCTCCAATCTTCTCCACTGCTTTGAGTGCTCTGATTCGCAATTCTTCGGGATACTGTGACCTGCCAAGCATCTTTTTAGCGTTAATGATTTCGCCAAGTGATTTTAAAGAGGAAGTTCCACCTACTTCTCCAAGGATAACACAAAGGGTTTTTTTTATCTCAAGTTCTGCTGATGAGGAAAAACGTTTTTCAAGTAGTCTCTTGTTTAGTTCTGGCAGGCTTTTTCCCGAAACTACATTCCCGAGTGACATAATTGCATATTGTTCTACCTTTGGTGAATCAGAGTTAAAAAATTCTATAATATAGGGCTCAGCCTCTGCTTTTAGAATATGTCTAATGCTTCTGATGATTTCTATCTGAACCCTTTCATCATCAGATTTGAGTTTTAAAATGTCATCTATTATATTACTATCTCCTATGATTCCCAGCAGTCTGACTGCGTTCCGTCGAACATACCATCTTTTGTCTCTCAGATATTCCCTGACTATATCTAAAGCGCGAAGACCAAAGGATTCTATAATGCCCATAAGTGTAAGTCTTACATCTTTATCTTCAGTTTCGCTCAGTAATTCCATAATATATGGAGTTATTTCTGGATCTAAATTCACAAGTTTTTCTTTTACTTGCTCCCTGATTCTATCCTCCCAGAGGAGGGAAAACAAAACATTTCGGGCCTCTTCCATCTTGAATTCAGATAGTTGAGGGATAATTGCTTCGGCTTTTTTAATATCCCCTACCTCCTTTGCAAACAGTGCAACTATTTCTTTTGCTATAAAATCAAATCCCAAATTCTCCGCTTTAACACCAGCATAACCTATAATTTCTGTATACTTGGAATATACTTCTGGATCTTCTTCTATTTTCCACATTTCTTTCAATTGGTCTATCATTCTCTTAAGAATGGTGGTTTTCTCGCCTTCAAACAGTTCAACCAGAACTCCTTTAATAGTATTTAGAGTATTTATTCTCACCTCGGGAGAACCTGATTCAAGACTCTTATATAACGATTTTAAAAGAGAGGATACCTCTGTTATATCCATTCCTGTTTTTAATCGCCTATAGAGTCGTTGATAGGCTTTTTTACTTATATCTCCCATCCCTCCCCTGCCGGAAGGTCCTTCTTTCCCAGAAGCAGAGACAGCCTTTCCCCTTGTTGGAGTAGAAGTTAGTTCTGTCCAGAGTTCAGAAATTGCCTTCTCTTCCCATCCTCTTTTTTCCAGATGAGCTTTCAGAATTTTGTTCAATGAAGAAAGCCTATCGCTTTCCATAGAAGAAAGAAAACCTATTAGTTGTTTTCTGTTATTCATATCTAACATCTTTATTATACCGGAAACGATGGTTTCGTCTTTTGATATGGGCAAGATGATTTTTGCCATAGTTTTTTGTAAGTGCTCACCTCTTTCTAAAATATGCATAAATATCTTCTCTCTTAAGGGGTCTGGGGCGCTCATGAATATCTTTTGTATTTTACCTGTATGTTTAAGCAAATCATCTTTTTTATATTGTTTTTCGAATTCCTTTATGAATGCTTCAAATCCATCTAATATCTTAGCAACCTGGTTACTTTCTCCCTTCTTTAAACCACATATTGAATGAAAGAAGTTAGAAATTTCTTTTTTGCCATAATCAGTCTCAGAGGTTTCTCGAAAGTGTTTGACAAATCCGGATATATTTTCTGTTCCATAACCACCTCTCTTACCATACTTTTCTTTACCTGAACCACCTTTTTCCCAGAGGGCTTCCTCCAGTTGTTTTACATACTCTTCCTGGATGGTAAGGGATGATAATTCCTTTTTGATCTCGGGTAGGATTCGGTCTAATCTGTCAGGTGATAGACCCTCCAAAAAATTCCCTGCTTTAAGGACACCCAGTAATTTTGTTTTAGAGACAAATAGCTCTATTATCTCTTCATCAGAAAAGGTCATTATTGTTGATTTGATGATCTCTGATATCTTTTTTAGTTTTATTTTGTTTGTTAATAACTCCCTTTTTGCTTCTGGGGACATATGAGTGATTATTGTATTGAATATTGTGACATTGTCCCTTAGTCCTTCTTCTCCAGATTGGGATACTATCTGGTCATATAATCTTATTAATCCCTTTGTAACTTTACTCGCCTCCTCTCCCGGGGATTCTCCTCCTTTTAATCCACATCCCTTTTCCATGAATCCATTTATGTCAAACTCTTCATCACCGCCCCAACCAAATCCTCCTATGCCCAATCCTCCCCAGCCATCTTCGCTCCATTCTTCATCCTTGGATTTTATTTTGAATTCAACGGCATTGAAGTACACCCTATCAACCCTTCTTTCAATCAACAGGGTGTTAATATCATCATATAATTTTATATCTCGCGGAGGATGTGCAACTACTTCTATAAAGCCTTCAATGTCTTTATAAGTACAATCAGTATCGATTGTGACACTATCCACTCCAATACGTCTGAGTCGCTTAGTAAAATTCCTCAAGGTCGGTGAATCAGATGTATCTATATTCAGATTTTCTACAATTATGTTCTTTTCTAATAATACCAAAGATAGGTCAGGGTTTTCAGAAGAGAGTTGGTTGATACCGTCAGTAATCTTTTCGATATATTCCTTTATCAGTGGATGGCCACTGGGATATGCTCCGGATGAATTGACACCAAGCCCTATCTCTTTTACTAATTTATATATATATTCTTTTTCTACGAGTGCCTCCCTGTAAATTATATAGAAATATTAATAATTAAATCATATTTTTCAAGGGTTTTTATTAAAAAGGAGGTAAATACCAGAATGCATGGATTATACTCTGAGAACAGAAATCAACCGCAGATGCACGCAGATAAACACAGATAATTGTTTTAACAAGGGTTCAAGGATTAAAGGGGCCAAGGGTTCAAGAGGATTTGGGATTTAGAAATCAGAATTAATAAAACTTCATTCGGTGTTCCTTCTCTCCCCTTTAGTTTTTTCTTGTGTTGGGGTGTGAAAGAAACAACATATTAATTTCTCTGTGCCCTCAGTGTCTCTGTGACATATATTAGGGTTTTGGATTTAGGTGTTGGGGGTTAGGTTGTTTTTTATTTATCTTAAATTTTGAATTTTTCAATCTGCATTTTTCAATTTCCAATTGGAGCGAAGCGACTATCTCTGTGGCTAACAACAGGAATTGATACCTATTCTCTCTATAGCCTTCTTAGACCTTTTTGCAGCTTCAATTGGTGTATCCCCTGATACTAATCGAGTAAGCAGGTAAGAAGAGTAGAAACATCCTGATCCATGGAAGGAAAAATCAATAGGTTTTCCCTTTATGATAGATAGGCTATCTCCATCAAAAAAGTAATCATCTCTGTGGTTTATACCGGTTATGACGATGTTTTGAACCCCCAGTGAGTGGAGTTTGTGACATATATCCTCAGGGTTCTGTTCATTAGAAAGAATTTTCCCCTCTTCTCTATTGGGCGTTACAACGGTCGCCAGTGGTAACAGAGAGGTTTTGAGTGCTTTTACTCCTTCCTTTGAGAGGAGTGGATATCCTGACGAAGATTTGATTACAGGGTCGATGACCACATATGGAGGGTTTCTTTTTTTTAAGAATTCTACTATTATCCTAATTACTTCTTCGTTGTAAAGCATGCCTATCTTTATTCCATCAATATGTTCTTCTATTCTCTCAAGCATTTCTCTTATATAATCAATAGAGACAGGGATGATATTGAATACTTTTTCAGGGGATTGGATGGTTAATGCAGTGGGAATAGCATAAGAGGAAAATCCTTCAGAAGAAAAAACGGATACATCTCTTAAGATTCCAGCTCCGGTTGATGGGTCAAGACCTGCTATTGAGATAACTAACATTCTGTTGTTCTTTGGCGTTTTCTCACAAAGAGGAACAGGATGCCACCAATAGAACTTGCGACAACAGAAGCAGCAAAAAAGAGCAGAGACAGTGAAAGGGCTTCCTTTTGCATAACTCCATAAGAAGAGAACAGGAAGACATAGGCGGATTCACGCATTCCCAATCCATTTATTGTGATTGGTATAAGGCTGATTACTGTTATCAAAGGTATATAGGCAACAAATACAATAAAGGGTATTTTCATAGAAAGTCCCCGTGCCAGGAAGAAATTTATCCAGATGATTGCCATCTGAACCAATATAGAATATCCGAGACCAGCAAGGATAACCTTTT
Source organism: Caldifarciminota bacterium (assembly GCA_023131835.1). Classification (GTDB taxonomy): domain Bacteria; phylum Hydrothermota; class UBA3072; order UBA3072; family UBA3072; genus JAGLZA01. The sequence goes on along the minus strand of JAGLZA010000084.1, from coordinate 4,152 downwards.
TTTTCTTGCTATAGATTTTGAGTGCTTTATAGACATTCCTTAATGATTCTCCCAAATTCAGGAATTTAATAGAGAGCAGTTTATCCTTTAGCCACTTCCATTTAAGTGAAACCATGAGGAAATATATTGAGCCAATAAGGAAGATTATAAAAAGATATAGAACCCCAAATCTTGCGAATTCACTTTTCAATGAGAAGATGGAAAAAAGGCCTATGACCATCATTCCTGATATACCTAATATCCGTTCCATAAGGGAGGCTCCAAAGGCCTTTTCAAAGTTTTTCTTGCCCCCTGCATAAGCTGAACGGACAGCATCCATTCCCAACCCACTTGGTAGAAAATTATTAAAGAAGAAAGAGATAAGTATATACAAAAAGCTTCTCCCGGGCTTTAAATCTATATCCTGAGATTGTAAGAGGAATCTCCACCTTATAGCAAAGAATCCATAATAGAGGAAAATGAGCCCAATGGATAAATATAGGTATCTCAAATCCATTTTCCTGATGATTCGAAAGACATCTCCCGCCGGGATTTTTCTAAACAGAAGATATAGAAGGATTATAGTTATGAATATCTTTGAGAATTCCTTGAAAAATGATTTCATTGATAATTTTTTATAATACTTAACAACCGTCTTTGACCTTTTCTAAATATCTTTCTGTGTCCTTAATAAACCAATAAAAGCTTAATTCCTTATAAATTTTTAAGGATTCATTGAATCGGCGTTTTGCTTTTTTGAGATTTTTAAGATTCAAGTAGAACCTACCGGCCATTAGATGGACATCTGCTATTGATGATGGGTCTTTTGTTTTTCTGGCATATTTCATGGACAATTCAAGATATCGTTCACCCCATTTATCCCACCCTTTCTTTGAATAAAACAACGACTGTAGTGAATAAAGGCAATAAAGGTTATAATTATCGCTTTTTTCGTTCATTAAAGGAAATAGTTTTTCCTTTAATACCTTTATTCCCTCTTCAGTCTCTTCGGTTTCAAGATGATATCTTGCTTTGGCAATATAGAAGCTAATAGCTGTAGATTCAGAATCTATTTTTGTAAGATATTTTTCTGCCTTTACGATGTATTTCCTTGCTTTTTCTGGATCCTTAAGGAACCTTGAGTAGGTTATTATGAAGCGTGCATAAATCGCTAATAGGGCTTCCGGTGATTCAGTTTGTTCTGCTTTCTCTTCTGCCTGCTTATAGAGATTAAGAGCATCTTTCATTGATCCTTTTATCATCAGAACAAGAGCTAATAATCTAAGGAGGCGAGCCTGACTCTTTATACCGCCTACCCATTCTGTCATCTCAAGGGTTTTACGCAAGAATTTTTCGGCGCGATCCATATCATTCATTCTTATCTCTAAACTACTCAGATTCCCCAGGGTGATTATTTCTCCCTCCTTAAAGCCTGTATCTCTATATAGTTTAAGAGCTTTTTCATAGTATATTTTTGCCTTATCTGGTTCATTTAGGTTGAGATAAACCCCCGCCATATTATTATATATGGAGCCAACTCCTTCTTTATATCCGATCTCTTCTCTTATTTTCCTTGATTTCTCATATATCTCTATTGCTTTCTTTTTCTTTCCCTGGCGTTTATAGATGCTGGCTTTTGTATTAAGAGCCAGGGAGTATTCCTTCTTAAAACGTTCTTTATCTATTTTATCTATAACCCTCTGGGCGCTTCTGAGAGCTGATTTTTCTTTTCCAATCTCCATGTATGCCCAGGCTATATCAGGGTCGCAACCATATTTCTCTTGTTTCTCGGTATAGTTTTTTCTTGCCTTACGTAGATTGGAAAGGGCCATCTTATGGTTGCCTATATCGCTATATGTAATTCCCAGCTCTTTGAAGATTACTGCTCTTTCGCCATCTTCGGGGATGAGATTCAATGCTTTTTTAAGACTTTCAATAGCGAAACTATAGTCTCCTTTGATTCTTGCTTCTGAGCCGATTTTTCCCCATATTCTGGCACGGTGATCGTTTTCCATTTTTCCCGTTAATGCCCAATTGTAGAATCTTATTGCTTCTTTATGCGCGTAGATACTCTTAGCGTGATCTCCTGCCCGTTCAGCATAATCTACTGTTTTTACCTTATTTCCTGAGCGATAATAGTGATGGGCAAGTTGTTCTGTTTTTTCGGGGGAATCCGTGACTATTCTTTCGATCGTATCTGCAATCTTTCCATGTAGTTCCTTTTTGGTCCCTTTGGGAATGTTGTCAACTACAATCTGCCGAAATACATCCTCTTTGAAATTATATAGATTCTCCTCTTCTTCTATTATGAATTGAAGTTCCATTAATTGGTCGAGTATATCATATAACTCACCTTCATTTATTCCTGTTGTTGAGTGAAGGAGAGAGGGATTAAATCCCTTCCCTATTAAAGCAGATATATTTAGAACATTAAGTAGGTTATCATCAAGCAGGGATAACTTATAGTTTATGGTATCTTCTATCGTTCTTGGTATATGAAAATCTATATCACTATCGAAGTCATATCCTTTATTAGTTCTGTATAGTGCGCCTGATTCCTTCATTTCCTTTAATATTTCCTCTATGAAAAAGGGATTACCACCACTTTCTTTGTAGATGAAGTTTAATAGGCCTGGAGATGGCTCCAGGGTTAATATGGTATATATCATTTCTTTGGACGAGCCCTTATCCAGGGGACGGAGAGAAATTTCCCTATAGAGTTTTTCTCTTCCCATCAGGCGAAATTTTTTGTGTATAAGAGTCCCTTTTATCTCTTCTATTCGATAGGTCCCGAATATTGGATACAATCTTTTTCGAGACTTCAATAGAAAATGTATCAGTTCCGATGTTGATTCGGATGCCCAATGAAGGTCATCAAAGAGTATAGCCAGAGGTATTTTATCTGAAAGGAGATCAATGAATCTTGTTATAGAGTCGAACAGCATTAGCCTATCTCCGGAGATATCACTGGAGCTATGGGTCAATTCGGGAAGGAAGCTCATAATCACCTTTCTTTGAGGCAAGGATAATTTTGTAACAAATATATCACGAACTATATTTCTCTGTTTTGTTAACAGGGATTGTAGAACTTCTCTGATTGCAAAATAAGGGGATTGACTCATAGTAGTATAAGATGCTCCTGTGAATAAGATTTTATCTGGCAACTTTTTAATTACTTCGTTTACTAATCTGGTTTTTCCCACACCTGCTTCACCCTTTAACACAATCAAACCAGTATCTTTCTGTTTTAACAGGGTTTGGCATAGTTTCATTTCATCTTTTCTTCCAACCAACGTTGGCGTGGGGAGTAATAATTGACTTTCTATTACTTCTTCAATCTCTATTCCGCCTTTATCTGCCCTTTTTGCCTGATACATACGTCTATCTGCTGCAGTGAACAATGTTTCCCATTCAGAACCATCTTCAGGATAGGAAGAGATGCCACAAGATGCTGAAAGAGGAATATCAATGAATTTGCTTGTTTTTACATTTTTTAGCACTCTCTTCATAACTGCATAACTGTGCTTTTTATCAGTATTCGGGAGCGTTAAAATGAATTCATCTCCTCCATATCGGATGACCAAATCCGAGTCTCTTAACCTTTCTTTTAAAAATTCTGAAAATTGCATTAGAATCCTATCTCCAACAAGATGTCCCTTCGTATCGTTTATTTGCTTGAAATCGTCAAGGTCTATTAGAGCGATGGATAATGGCACCTTATATCTTTTGCATTTCGCTAATTCTGCTGCTATCCAGTGCCGCAGATATCTTCTATTGTATAATCCCGTAAGGTCATCTATAAAACTTTTTCTTACCATAATCATTTATTATATGAAAATTCTATAAAATGTCAACATTTATCGAAATTTTTTATCCCAATTCACTATGGTCTCTGTTTTTTTGTCTCGGACCGATATTTAATAAGAAGTAAAATAAAGGCACAAGCCTCCGTGCCCCCCCATTTTTTTCTCACAAAGAACGCAAAGCCCATCACCACCCCTTTAAATTTGTAATTTGAGAGAGAAAGACACCCTTGAACCCCCAACCCCCGTTTGATTGATATAGATTATACAGATAGGCGCTCCGCGCCAATGCAAAATGTTCACCCCGTTAAATAATTTCATATTTAACGGGGCAAGGAGTGCAAGATGCAAAATTCCTCTCCACCCAACC
>JAGLZA010000083.1 GCA_023131835.1 Caldifarciminota bacterium | reverse complement strand
ATTCATGAATTGCCTCTACTCCATTTTAATCAGTGAGAATCTGTGGCAAAAAAAGGGTTCATGGGGTTCGTGGAGTTCGTAGGGTTCATTAAGTTTGTCAGTTTTGTTCCTAATTAACTATTCGACCATTTAACTATTCAACTAATTCCTTTTACTTTCTTTGCATTCTATACAAGGAATTTTAAATAAACCGTGCAGGAACCGTGGCAAAATGGGATTTAGGGGTTAGGGGTTGGGATTAGATTTTATTTTTACCTAATAAACTAATTAACGAATTAACTAATTCAACTAATACACTCTGTGCCCTCAGTGTCTCTGTGGCATATATTAGGGGTTAGGATTTTGGGTTTAGAGAATTAGAATTAATTAACCTTTCTTCTGTGTTTATTGCGTTGGATGCGTTGAAGACCTATACCCCACACCAGAGATTGCGGAGTCCTGTTTTACGCTCGGTGGTAGACAGATATGACATGATGAATAAAAGTTAAGAAGAGCGAAGATGTCATACTGTGCAACCACCGAGCTTGTTTACCCGTGTTTGTCTGCATTTAAATAAGGGGGTGAGGGGATAGGGCATTTTTCACTTTGCATTCTTCAATTTTCAATTGGAGCGAAGCGACATGTCTCTGTGGTAAAAAATTTGGGAGGGGGAGTTGAATTTCCCCCTTGACTTTTATCCCTAATGCCAATATTTTCCCATTGTGAGATTAGGGATTATTGGAGGAGGTCCGGGTGGATATAGCTTAGCACTCCGGGCTTCTAATAAGGGTTTAGATGTGGTTCTCTTTGAGAGAGAAGAAATTGGAGGAGTCTGTCTTAATGTAGGTTGTATACCTACGAAGGCTTTGATTACCTGCGCAAGGCTAAAAGATTCCCTCAAGAAGACCAAACGCCTTGGATTAAAGGTAGAGTTAGAAAAGGTGGATTGGGAGACAGTCCAGAGGTTCAAGGAGAACTCAAGGAATCGCATTGTTCTCGGTGTATCCAAACTACTCAAAAAGCGAGGAGTTGAGTTAATAAGGGATGAAGCGGAATTAAGGGACGAAAGGACAATTCAAGCAGGTAAAAAAAACTATGATTTCGATAGAATTATCATAGCAACAGGTTCTATCTCTAACCCCCCAGGGTTTCCTGTGCCAGAAGGCATATGGGATAGTACTGATGCTCTTAATGCTCTGAAGGTTCCAAGATCTCTACTTATTGTTGGGGGAGGAGCGATAGGACTTGAGTTCGGTTATATCTATAATTGCTTTGGTAGTGAGGTCTCTATCCTGGAATTGGAAAGCGAGATCCTTCCCGGAGAAAGCAAGGGCTCTGTGCTGCCTCTTAGAAAGAATCTTGAGAAGAAGGGCATTAGATTCTATCTTTCTTCTTTTATTAGTGAAATACAAAGGAAGGATATCTTTAGAATAATCTTTGAGCAGAATGGAAAAGAGAAACAGATAGAATCAGAGAAAGTCCTCATCTCTATAGGTAGAACTCCCAATATTAATGCGGTTCCAAAGGAAATTATAACAGAAAATAGAAGAATCAAGGTTGATAATAAAATGAGAACGGATATGGAAAATGTATATGCTGTAGGCGATTGTATTGGTGGATACCTCCTTGCGCATACAGCATATAAGGAGGCAGAGATCGCTTTAAGGAATATCCTTGGAGAGAATATAGCTCTTGATGAGAGGGTAGTGCCCAGGGTTGTGTATACCAATCCCGAGTTTGCATCAGTGGGTTCTACAGAGGAAGAATTAAAAGAGAAGGGGATGGATTTTGAAATGGCGAGTTTCTCCTTTTCTGCCAACCCTCGGGCAATAGCATCAGGTGAAACTGCCGGGTCGGTCAAGATACTTTACGATGAGAAGGGAAATATACTGGGTGGGGATATTATTGGAGATGAATCTGCGGAATTAATAACGCAATTGTGTCTTGCAATGGAATACGGAATTGATATAAAAAAACTATCAGGGTTGATATATCCACATCCTTCCCTTTCGGAAGCTATAAAGGAGGCTGCTTCAATAGCAGATGGGGATCCAGTCCATTAAAAAAGGAGGTTTGAATGGATTCGATTAGTCGAAAGATGGCAAAATTCACCCGCTCTCTTGATTTTGATAGTATACCTGATTCTGCAATTAAGGAAGCCAAGCGTTTCCTTCTTGATTCAATAGGTTGTGCACTTGCTGCCTGCGGAAGTGAAGATATGGAATCGGCCCACAAGTATATAAAATCACTTGGGGGACATAAACAGGCTTCTATAATAGGTTATGGCACAAGGACAAATATAGCTAATGCTACACTTATGAATTCACTCCTTATAAGAGCGATGGATTATAATGATATATACTGGGAACAGGACCCGTCCCATCCTTCGGATATTATTCCTGCTGCTCTTTCTTCAGGGGAATGGATGAAACGAAGCGGTAAGGATGTTCTTGTAGGAATTGTTGTTGCCTATGAATTGGAGATGAGGCTTTGTAAGGCAGCAAATCCTGGTGTTAGAGAGATAGGTTGGCATCATGCATCGCTTTCCCAATTTGTATCTCCCCTCGTAGCCGGGAGGATGTTAGACCTTTCTGAGGATGAGATGGTATCTGCTGTTGGTATTAGTGGTTCATCCCACTTTACACTTGGTGGAGTAGTCGCAGGGACCCTTACAAATATGAAGAATACGGCAGATCCTATGGCAGTTGAGGCGGGTGTTCGCGCAAGCCTACTTGCAAAGATGGGTTACCAGGGGCCTGAAAAGGTATTTGAAGGTAAGGAGGGAGTGTTTGAGGTCATTAATTCGGTTGATTGGGATGAGAAGCAATTAACCGATGGATTGGGCAGTGACTTTCTTATTACTCAGTGTAGTTATAAAGCATTTCCAACAGAAGCACTTACTCATCAGCCCATAACTGCAACACTTGAGGTCATGAAGGAGAATAATATACACTATGGCGAGGTAAAAGAGGTTCTGGTTAAAACAACCACAAGAGGGGCAGATATACTTTCTGACCCAGCCAAGTATGACCCAAAGACGAAAGAGACAGCGGATCATTCTCTTCCCTATTGTATTGCTGTGGCGACAGTGAAGGGTAATGTTCTCCCATCCGATTTTGAAAGAGAAGCACTATTTGATAAAAAGGTCAGGGATATTCTTCCCAGGATAAAAGTGGAGGCCGACCCTGAAATCGACTCTCTATTCCCTGGCAAGAAGAGGGCTATTGTTACCATAAAAACAGATAGGGGTGAGTTCACAAAAATGGAAGATTATGCAAAAGGTAGTCCGGGGAGACCCCTCAGTGATGACGAACTGATTGATAAGTTCAAAGCCAATGTTATGGGTAAGTTCCCGGACAGTGCCATAGATAGTATAGTAGAGGCTACTCTGAACCTGGAATCACTCTCGGACATTGGCGATTATGTGAGGGGATTGGTAATGTGAAAGAGAAATGGGATAATAGGTTGGCATTTGTACTCGCTTCAATAGGTTCGGCAATCGGTCTTGGTAATCTGTGGCGTTTTCCATATATTGCTTATCGTTATGGAGGAGGTGCATTCCTGATTCCTTATCTGGTTGCACTGTTTACAGCCGGAATTCCCCTTCTGATACTGGAGTTTGGCCTGGGACACAAGACAGAACATGGAGCACCATATGCTTTTGCATCCTACAGGAAGAACTGGAAATGGCTGGGCTGGTTTGCAATAGCAGTTGCTTTTGGTGTGGTGGCCTATTATACCGTTATAATGTCCTGGTCATTTATCTACTTTTTCCATTCTTTCTCACTGTCCTGGGGAGCTATACCCGAAGTGTTTTTCAATAATATGGTGCTTGAGATCTCAGATTCTCCATTTAGCCTGGGTGGAATAAATCTCCCGATTTTAGTGTTTCTCATTCTTACATGGATTGCGATCTATTATTGCATCTATAAGGGAGTGAAAAGTGTTGGAAAGGTAGTATATGTTACGGTGATTCTTCCGTGGGTAATACTCATCGTTCTCATTATTAGAGGAGTAACCCTTCCTGGTGCCCTTGAAGGGTTGAGTTACTATCTCACCCCGAACTTCTCTGCGCTGAAGGACCCGGCTGTCTGGATAAATGCCTATGCCCAGATATTTTTTACTCTATCTGTTGGATTTGGAGTAATGATAGCCTATGCATCTTATCTTCCTAAAAAAGCGGATATTGTCAACAATGCCTTTATAATAGGATTATCTAATTGCTTTACCAGTTTTCTTGCAGGGATAGCTGTATTTTCTTCTCTGGGATTTCTGGCTTATCAGACAGGAAAGCCAGTAGCAGATGTAGTGGCATCGGGACCGGGGCTTGCTTTTGTTGCTTATCCTACTATCATAAATATGCTTCCGTTTGGGAACAGTATATTTGGAGCACTATTCTTTGTAATGCTTCTTACTCTGGGGATCGATTCTGCATTCTCACTCGTTGAGGCTGCCTCCAAAGCGGGCTCAGAACAATGGAAGATCCCAAGGTTAAGATTGAATTTCCTTATAGCAGCTATTGGTATCTTTGTTGGCTTGATATTTACAACCAGAAGCGGACTCTACTGGTTAGATATTGTTGATCACTATCTTTGCAACTATGGTCTGGTTATCATTGGTTTGATGGAGGCAATCTTTATAGGTTATCTGATAAATACAGATTCCTTTAGAGAATACATAAGTAGTCATTCTGAAATTAAGGCAGGGAGATGGTGGAGTTTTTTTGTAAAGATTGCGGTGCCGATTGTTTTATTAGTAGTATTGGGATATAATACCTATTATGAGTTCAGGAATCCTTATGGTGGATATTCTACTGCTGCACTGGTGATTGGTTTTGGATTCCTGGTGGTTTTATTGATTGTAGCGATAATCTTCTCTAAGAAAGAAAGGAGGTTATAGTGCCTTTTTCCGGATGGATGATGCTTTTTGTAATTCTTCTTATATTTTTGGGAGGGTTACTATGTTGTTTTTTACATATTGGGCGGGGAGGCAATGATTGAAAACATAATCGCGTTTATTGTGTGCGAAAAGTGTTTTAGAATTCTTTTTTATATAAACAAGATTTAGAAGACTATGGGCTGTTAGGGAGGCAGACATCCTATGGACTATTGGAGGAAATAAATGGAAGTCAAAAAACAGATAATATTGAATATAAGAAGAGACGATGTTAGAGTAGCCGTAAGGGAGAATGAGGATTTGACACAGTTTTATATCGAGAGAGGGGATCTCGTATCGTCAGTAGGTAATATTATTAAAGGGAGGGTAGAATCTGTAAGGAAAGAACTGGAGGCAGTATTTGTCGATATTGGAGAAGACGGAGCGGGCTTCTTACCTATGAAGGACCTTTATTCTTATATTTATGATAAAAAGAATATCTCTAAGGGTTCAGAAATTGTGGTTCAGGTAAAGAAAGAGGCATACGGGACAAAAGGAGCCAGATTAACCACCTTTATTGCGATTCCAGGAAGGTCACTTGTCCTTATACCTTTTAAGAAGACTATTGGAATATCAAAGACTATAATTGACCCACAGGAGAAAAAGAGACTACGAGAGATGGCGAAAGAAATATGTCCAAAGAATATGGGTTTAATAATAAGAACGGTTGCTTCAGGTAAGGATAAACGATTCCTGAAGAGAGAATTGTCTGAATTAATGAGAGAGTGGATAAAAATAAAAAAGAAGATTAAAATCGAACCTATTCCTTCTATACTCCGGGAAGAGGAAGAATTACCTATTAAGATTACCAGAGATCTTCTTGATGATTCTGTTGCTGAACTAATCGTTGACTCGGAACAGGCTTATAAGAAGATAAAAGACTACCTCTCTATCAGAAAATCTCCTCTTATAAGCAGGATAAAATTATATAAAGAACCTATTCCCGTATTTACCCATTATGGGATCGAACACGAGATGCGCAAGATATTCAAGAGGAAGGTGTGGTTGAAGAGTGGAGGCTATATAGTTATTGACAGGACTGAAGCCCTTACAGTCTTTGATGTCAATACCGGGAAGTATAAAGGGAAGATGGATTCAGAGAATATGATATACAAGACAAATAGTGAGGCTGCCGAAGAGATTGCCCGGCAACTCAGGTTAAGAGACATAGGTGGTATAATAGTCATAGATTTTATTGATATGAAGGAAGAAAAGAGACAAAAGAATCTCCTTGTTAAATTCAAATCATATCTGCGCGGGGATAAGGCAAGGTTCAAAATGGCATTTAAACTTTCCCCCCTTGGTCTCCTGGAATTGACACGAGAGAGAGTCAGAAGGAGTGTGTCTAAACGCTTTGTGGAACCCTGCCCTTATTGTCAGGGTAAAGGACATGTGCTTTCTCCTCCCTATTTATTTTCTAAGTTTACTACCTTTCTCGAAGCAAAGGCGGATTCTCTAAGTAATTCTGGAGTTCGGATTCTTGCCAATCCGAGGGTTGCCCATTATTTTGAAACAGAGGGGAGGGATTCACTTATGCATTTTTCCCATATCTATCAAATACATATAGAGGTTGTATCCAAAGAGGATCAACCAATAGAATCTGTGGAGGTCATTACGTTAAAAAAGGGAGAAGTTATAATAGAAGAGTTATGAAGAAATTGATTGTTGTTTTTCTTTTTGTCTTTAATTGCGCATATTATAACACCTTTTACAATGCTAAGAAATACTACGATGAGGGGTTGAGATTGGAAGTGGCAGGGAAAAATGGCGCTCATCTATTCAAAAAGAGTGCTGAAAAATGTGAGAAGATTATAGATATATATTCAGGATCCGGCTGGGTGGATGATGCAATATTTCTTCTTGGCAGAAATCACTATCATCTAAATCAGTTATCTGATGCAAAGATAAGATTCAATCAGATTGTAGACTATTATCCTGATTCTCCATTTGTTGAAAGGAGTTTAATCTTTCTTGGTAAGATTGCGGTGAAGGAAGGTAGATGGACTGAAGCACTATTTTTACTTGACAAAGCAACAGATTCAGAGGACTTAGATATCAGGATGGAAGCGTTCAAAACAAAACTCGAAATCCATTTCCAGGAAGATTCTCCAGAAGCGGTAATAAATGCAGGGAAGGATTTCATTGAGAAATACGGGACCTATAAGGCTGAGGTATATAAGATAATAGGGGATGCGTATAACAGGATAGGGAAATACTCACAGGCCCTTAGGATGTACGAAAAATCAATAAATGAGAGTGGAGAGGGTGAACCAGAGGGTTTAAGATTTTGTTTGGCAAGTGCTTATATGAACCTGGATAGTCTCCAGCAGGCTCTTAATATTATCCCGGAAAATAATCAGGTTGATTCTATGACTATCCTGAAAGGGCAAATCCTTAGAAAGATGGGTAAGTTCAAGGAGGCAGAAGAGACTTTGGAATTTGCCAGGAACTTTCGGAATAGATTGGGTGCAACCGCCAATTATGAAATGGGTTTGATCAAGGAGGCAGATGGAGATTCACTGAAGGCAAAGGAGTTTTATTCGACTGCGAGCAATCTGGGAGATTTTGGCAGTATAACAAAGATGGCAACCTCAAGGGAGAATATTCTAATATATTATAGTTCACTCAAAAGTGATTCTATTGCTGATGATACTGTTTCTGTTGTGGTGAGAGATCCTGCATATATTTACTTCAGGATTGGCGAAATATACTATACAGAATTAGATGATATTGGAAGAGCTGTAGAAGAATACAAGAAGGTATTTGCCGACTACCCTGAGAGTGAATATGCCCCAAAGGCTCTTTATGTTCTTTTATATATACATTCCAGAGTGTTAACTGATTCATCTTCAGCTTCTCACTATCTTTCCATTCTCAAAGAACGCTATCCAAAAGTCAGGTATTCCATTAAGGCAATGGAGGAATTTGGTGACTACCTTCAGGATACTACCGGTTATAGAGAATAGAAGGCTGGGCCCTTATACACTCCTGCGAATAAAGGATGTAGGTATACATAAATATGCTGGATGCGGTCAGTTTGTAATGGTTGGTTTATCCTTCTTGCGAGATCCCTTTCTCCTTCGTCCCTTATCCTTTCTGTCGGTAGACAATGATTCCTTTTCCTTGCTTATAAAGATAAAGGGTAGGGGTACAGAGATGTTATCAATGGTTAAACCCGGAGAATATCTTAAGGTTTTAGGACCACTTGGCAGAACAATATTACCGGGGGAGAAAGGAATCCTGATAGCAGGGGGTATAGGCATAGCACCGCTTTTCTATCAATCTCAGTGGATGAGAGGAGGGGTTCTTTTATATGGGGCAAAGGATAAGAGGGAACTAGTATTGGTGAAGGAGATGGAGGATAGAGGTCTTGTGGTTAAAACAATAACAGAAGAGAAAGGGGGAACAGTTTGTGATCTTGTAATGGAAAACATTGCTCTTTTAAAGGGACAACGGGTCTTTATATGTGGTCCTGTTGCAATGATAAAATCTTTAAGGGAAATAATAAGAGATTATACAAGGGAAACCTTTGTCTATCTGGAAAGGAGAATGGGGTGTGGAATTGGGGGGTGTAAGAGTTGTGCTATTAAAACCGGATATGGTTATAAATTCGTATGTCAGGATGGTCCGGTATTTCCCCTTGAGGAGGTTGAGATTGGCTGACCTCTCTGTTTCTTTTACGGGAATTGAGTTAAAGAATCCTGTTATGCTTGCCTCAGGTGTATGGGATTTACCCTATACAGAGCTAATAGACTTTGAGAAATTAGGAGGTATCGTATATAAGAGTATATCTCTTTCTTCCCGGGAGGGGAATCCTCCACCGAGACTAACAGAGATTCCCTGTGGGGTTATTAATTCCATTGGACTTGCCAATAAAGGTATAGAAAATTTCAACAAAGAGATATTGCCACAACTAAAAGACCTGGGGACAGAGGTTTTTGTCAGTATCTTTGGAGAGTCAATAGAAGAGTTTGCAGAATTAACTTCCCGGATCACAGACGTTTCCGGTATTGAGGTAAATATAAGTTGCCCAAATGTCAAAGAGGGTGGACTCCTTTTCGGAGCAGATCCTGATATAGCCTACAATGTAACGAAAGCGGTTTGTAGCAATACAGACCTTCCTGTTATAGTCAAGCTTACCCCGGAGGCAGTAGATATAGTGAAGGTAGCACTTTCTGTAAAAGAGGCGGGTGCCTCTGCTATCACAGCCTCTAATACATTTCAAGGGCTTGTGATTGACATAGAGACCCACAAACCAATCTTTAGAAGGATTACGGGTGGAGTTTCCGGGCCGGCTATAAGGCCTTTGTCATTATACAAGGCCTATCAGATAACCCGGGCAGTGGATATTCCTGTTATTGGTTCAGGAGGCATAACTGACTGGATGGATGCTTTAGAATATTTTTTTGTTGGGGTTAGCGCTATAGAGGTAGGTAGTGCTATTTTTAATAATCCTCTTGCCCCAATAGAGATTATTGATAATATAAATAGATATATGGATGAAAATGAATATAAGAATATCCTGGAAATGAAAGGAGAGGTAAATGAAGAAAGATGCTAATGAATACCTTATTGTAGCGTTGGATGTACCTGATATTGAAGAAGCAGAGAAGGTTGTAACGGAACTGGGGGATACAGTAGTATACTACAAGGTTGGACTCCAGCTTTTTATCAGGTTCGGGAACAGGGCAATTGAGTTTTTGAAAAGTAGAAATAAGAAGGTTTTCCTTGACCTTAAATTACACGATATTCCATACATCGTAGCCGGAGCAATGGAAGGTATTGTTGATATGGATGTGGATATGGTTACTATCCATGCCCTGGGTGGATTTGAGATGATGGAGGCAGCGCAGAAGATGGTATGGGAGAGAAAAACCAACAAGCCTATCGTTTTAGGGGTGACAATCCTGACCAGCCTTGATGAAGCATTCCTTAATGATTTTTTGGGGGTGGATAAGAAGATAGGAACTCAAATAATGGAACTGGCTATCCTTGCTCAGAGTGCAGGGCTTGGAGGTGTTGTTGCATCTCCCGAGGAGGTTTCCTATATCAAAGAGCATTGTGGAAAGGATTTCGTTGTTGTTACTCCTGGTATAAGACCGAAAGGGGTGAGAAGGGACGACCAGAAGAGGGTTAATACTCCAAAAAAGGCTATTTCTTCGGGGGCTGATTTTATCGTTATTGGCAGACCAATCATAAAAGCAGAGGATAGGAGAAAGGTAGCCCTGGCTATACAAAAGGATATCCGTGATGGATTACGAAAAATTACTTAGAGATGCAGGGGCACTTCTTAACGGCCATTTCCTCTTAACTTCAGGACTTCATTCTGGTCAATATATAGAGAAGTTCAGAATCCTCGAGAATCCAAAATTATTAAAGCCGTTTATCGAAAAAATGGATGATCTCATACCTGATGTAAACTGGGTTGTTGGCCCCACATTAGGGGGTGCAATCATTGCCTTTGAACTGGCAAGGGTTAGGGGAGTGAAGAGCGCTTACTCTGAAAGGACTGACAATGGAAGGGTTATACGACGAGGTTTTGATATCAAAGAAGGGGACACCATTATAATTGCGGATGATATTTTAACAACGGGCGGGTCAATAAGAGATACACAAGATTCTATAAAGAAAGGGAGAATACTTGGAGCGGTTATTATGATTGACAGAAGTGTTGAATCAATGGATGTAGATTTTCCAGTCTATTCTGTATTGCGTTATCCAATCGAGAATTATGACCCTTCGGATTGTCCTCTCTGCAAGGAAGGCATTCCAATTACAAGAAGAGGTGGGTAGATGGATAGAGAACTTGATAGAGAACTTGATATACAAGATTATTTTAGAATCATAAAGAGAAGATTGTGGATAATTTTAGGGGTTGTTGGGTTTTCTATTGTATTTGCTTTTTTATATTTGTTTTATTCTCCACCCCTGTATAGTTCTTCGTCAACAATATTGGTAAAGAAGATTGAAACTATTTTCGGAGGAGGGTATTTTTCGTCTCCAACAGAAGAAGAACTTACAAATCATATTTACTTATTAAAGAGTGATCCTGTTCTTCGTAAGACATCAATGAGTTTCTCAGAAGAGGATTTGAGTAAGATGGAGTTTAATACTAACCATGAGGCACTCAGGCGAATCAAAAGGAATATTAAGAATGGGCGGATTGAGATTGGCGTCGAAGGTGAGACACGTATTATCAATATCAGGGTTACTGAGGCCAATCCGTACAGGACTTTCCTTATTGCAAATAAGCTTGCACTTGTATACAGGGATTTTGATATTGAGATGAAGAGGGAGGATATACACTCCACCTATTCCTTTATTGAGAACCAGACCAGGTTGGTTAAAGCAGATCTGGAAGAAGCTGAGAGTAGATTGCGGTCTTTTAAGGAAAAATATGGTGTACTTGGTGTCTCTGCGGAGGTAGAGGGATTTGTTAATCAGATGGCTGATATAGAAATGGAGTGCAAGAAGGCATCTATCGAAGCGGAAGTTCTTCAAAAAGAACTTGCATCCATAGAGTCCAGACTTAGTGAAAGTGAAAAGAGACTGCTTTTAGAGACCTCCAAGACTTCGTATAAGATACTTTTGGATCTAAAAGATCAATTGACCAGCCTGGAGAATCAACGTGCCGACCTTTTAATACAGGGTTATTCGTCTGATGATCAGAAGATTCAACAGATGGAAAATGCCATTCGTTCTTTAAGGAAAAAGATGGATGAACTTATTGGTGATTTAATGAAGGAAAGGGGAATACTGGATCCATTAGAAGAGATGGAGAATCTATTCCAGAAATCACTCCATCTGTCAATGGACATAGCTGTTGCTGAAGCCAGGAAGGAAGCATTTGATAATGTATTATCTTATTACAGGAAGAAGTTGAATGAGATACCCAAAAGGGATTTGATGTTAGCCAGACTTACAAGGGAAAAGGAAGCCAATGAAAAGATATATATGATGCTACTTGAAAAAAAGGAACAGGCACAGATATCAGAGGTTAGCGAACGGGGAGACATCTTTATTCTCGATCTTGCAAATATGCCAGAGAAACCAAATATTATCTCAAAGGTAAAGAAGGGAATTCTGTTTATTATTCTTGGTATATTTTTTGGTGTAGGTATTGCTTTTCTGGTTGATTATATAGATTCTGCTATTCGTGGCGAAGGCGATATATTAAGAATTACCGGGTTACCTGTTCTCGCTTCTCTCCCTATTATTGATGGGAATAATGATGAGAAAGTATTTATTCTTTCTGATAAAAACCTTTCAAGCCCTATAGCAGAGGCTTTCAGGAGGTTGAGAACCAATATAAAACTTTCAAGGGCAGATGGAATGCCTTCATCGATACTGATAACAGGGCCTGATCAAGGTTGTGGTAAGTCAACGATTGCAATAAACCTTTCCCTTTCCTTTGCATCTATTGGTAAGAAAGTGCTTTTGGTGGATTCTGATCTTAGAAAACCCTCTATAGGATCCTATCTTGGTATATCAGATGAGAACGGACTTACGGATTTACTTGTTGATCCGGAAGGGAAAGCCAGTGTTTTTGATTTCAATGGAGTGGATGTGATTTCTGCTGGCTCTCTCCCTCCGAATCCTTCGGAATTGCTTGATTCTGAAAGAATGAGAGGGCTCTTGAGAAAGTGGGAAAAGGCGTATGACCTCTTGATTCTTGATTCACCGCCACTTCTTTCTGTTAGTGATTCTTGTATACTTGCCAATGAGGTTGAGGAGACTATTGTTGTTGTAGCGTATGGGAAGACGAGGAGGGGGATGATTCATCATACCGCTGAACTCCTGGATCGGCTCTCCATAAAAACCCTTGGTTTTGTTATCAATAAGATGCATATTGGTAAGGAATACGGGTATTATAGTTATTATTCCTATTATAGAAAAGAAGACTAAGACCTACCGATACTATAATACTTAAACCCCAATTCCATTAAGTGTCCGGGATTGTAGAGATTCCTGCCATCAAAAATGACTTTTTCTCTAAGAAGCGAGCCTATCTTTTCAAAATCAGGGTTTCTGAATTCGTTCCATTCTGTGATTATGGCAAGGGCATCTGCATTTTGTAGGCATTGGTAAGGCGTTTCGCCATAATCTATCTTTTCTGCAAATATTCTCTTAGCGTTATCCATTGCTTCAGGGTCATAGGCAATGATTGAAGTTCCTTCTTTCAAGAGATTGTTAATTATAACAATTGAAGGCGCCTCTCTCATATCATCGGTTCTGGGCTTGAATGAGAGTCCCCATATTGCTATCCTTTTGCTTTTTAGAGAACCAAAATGGGATTTTATCTTTTCAAAGAGGACTCTCTTTTGTTCTTCATTTACACTGTCCACTGCTTTTGCAATATGCATTTCTAAATTATAATCTCTACCAATCTGGGCAAGAGCCTTTATATCCTTGGGGAAACATGAACCTCCATAACCGACCCCAGGAAATATGAATTGAAATCCAATCCTTGGATCTGTTCCAACCCCTCTTCTTACCTCTTCTATATCTGCTCCAACCTTTTCACAGAGTTTCGCTATTTCGTTTATAAAGGAAATCTTCGTAGCCAATAATGTATTGGATGCATATTTTGCCATCTCTGCACTCTCTACCCCTATAATAAGGACAGGATTTCCTGTTCTGACGAAGGGTGCATACAACTCCTTCATCAACTCAGCTACCCTGGGATTGTTAGTCCCTATAATTATCCTATCCGGTTTCAAAAAATCTTCTAACGCATTGCCTTCCTTGAGAAATTCAGGGTTAGAGACTACATCAAATGGGGCTTTAGTCCTTTCCCGAATGATCTCTTTTACCCTTTTTGCCGTTCCTACCGGGACAGTGCTCTTATTGATGATTATCTTATACTCGCCTTCCATTGCGTCACCTATTTCTTTTGCAACCTGATACACAGCGGATAGATCTACGGAGCCATCATCCTTTGGTGGGGTCCCTACTGCGAGGAAGATCATCTTTGACTTTGACACTGCTTTCTTAATATCAGTTGTGAAGGTAAGTCTTCCTTCTTTTTGATTTCTCATGACTAATCCTTCCAGTCCTGGTTCATAGATGGAAGGTTTATTTTTCTTTAATTTCTTTATCTTCTCTTCATCCTTATCCACACAAATGACCTGGTTCCCTGTTTCAGCCAGACATGTCCCTGCAACCAATCCAACATAACCTGTTCCAATTACCGATATTTGCATATTTTTACCCCCGATTTTTTAATTTATGAATGGTTCAATTTATAGGATAGTAGTATTTTGTCAAGTTGTCTCACCCCCCCCTTTTTTTAACCACAGAGGTCACTGAGAACTAAAGACCCAACCTCTCCCCTTTATTTTTAGGTGTTTTAGAGGACACAGAGGAGACCCTGACTACCCCCCATTTTTTAACCGCAAAGGAAAATTAGTTAAATAGTTGAATGGATAAATAGTTAAATTGGAACTCCCATCTCTTCCCATTTTAGCCACGGTTTCTTCACTGTTTAAGAAAGTTGTTTATTGCCCATCCTCCCATCTTTATGCCACGGTTCCTGCACGGTTTGAAGAAAGATCTTTTTTGATTCCCCTCTTCTGTAGGGGCTTGATTTAGAGCCTGTTGAATAATGTCATTGCGAGGAGCGTTAGCGACGAAGCAATCTCAATTCCCCTTGTAAATAAAGAGATTGCCATGTTCCCCCTGGTCATTCGCAATGACAAAAAGGGGTTTTTCAACAGCCTCTTTATCAAGCCCGAAACCTATAAAGGGGAGAGTAGTGGCAATTCATGAATTGCCTCTACAAGTTTCGCGCCTTGCAGGGGCGACTCACCGAGTCGCCCCTACAAAACAGAGTTCTCTTTGCGGGCTTTATATCCCTTTGCGAACTTTGCGAGAAATTCTCAATTAGTGTCAAAAAATGGAGTGTGCGGGGGAATATCTCCCTTGACATTTTCTATTTAAAGCAATAATATAAAATAGATGGATATCAAAGTTTTTAAATCGTGGGATATTAAGAGAAAGATAGGATTTGTTGAGATTTTTCTCAGTGTTATATTATTGAGCATCCTTCTCCCATATTCAGGGTTTAGATTTAATAATATCTTGATTCTTTTTTTCTTCTCAGTTCTTTTATTCAGATGGAGACCCGTACCCTTACGAAAGTATGCATTTCTGACTTTCATAAATGCAATTCCCATTCTTTTATATTTTCTCTATGGCCCGGTTATAGCATCTTTCTGGATATTGATTTTTGTGTCAATAGCAGATACATTGTTCAAAAGAGGAGTGTTCCGGGGATTGATTAATGGTTCAGCCTTTGCTCTGGCCATTCTTATAGCAGGAAGTATCTTCGGATCTGATGTAATGGAAAATTGGCAGAGTTTATTCTTTTTCTTTCTTGGTTATTATATCATAGTATACAGTCTATTCTACCTGTCTGAATTCATATTAAGAAAGACCGAAAGGAAGGAGATTGTATATATCCTCAAGTGGGAGTTTTTCTATTATCTTCTTACCACTATTATCGCTCTGACTGCCTATTGGATTATAGTAGATTTCAACATTTTGAATGTTTTGCTCTTTGCAGCAGGATTTTTGGTCCTCCGTTGGTTTATCCGGCATAATTCTTTTGATGCAATAGAGGGAGCGATATATAGAGACCTCATCAAACTCCAGGCTGATGTGATTAAGAGTTCCTTTGAGGAGACCATTGAATCGGTTGTATCCTATTCAAGGCGATATATTGACTGGACCTGGCTAAATATAGGTAGAGTGGACTACGAGCAAAAAAAGATTCCCTTGATCTACTCTACAATTATTGGATTTCGTGACGATCATATTATTTCTATAGATGAAGGTCTGACCGGGAGATGTGTAAAGGAGGGAAATGCCGTAATAGTTCGAGATACAGGAATCTCAGAGGAATATATAGCAGTGAGGAGTGATGTAAAATCAGAGATGGTGCTACCATTGATATTTAATGAGAAAGTAATCGGGGTGCTTGATTTTGAACATAATCTAATTGGAGCATTCTCCGAAAAAGAGGTTGAATATGGTGAGTTCTTTGCTTCACAACTTGCCTATACATTGCAGACGAATATAGCACTTAAGCCTCTGGTTAAAACCTCTGAAGAACTAAACGGATTTACTGATGAAACATATAGATCCACTAATGAAATAAGGAAGGAAATGAGGTCTATACTTGATACGATGGAGAATGTTATCGGTGGAGGGGAAGAGCAGATAAAATCCATAGGAGAGGTAGAAATGGCGCTTGAACATCTCCTTACTTCGCACGAGAATATAAAAGCCTTGAGGGAAGAATTATCAAGAAGAATGAAGGAGTTGTATGAAATTGTTGGCAAAAGCAGAAAGGGTATTGAAGGAAACCTTGCACTTTTGGATGAAATCTCTACCTCAATAGAATCCGTTGGGGAAACAGTTGAATCTTTATCCGCTCTTTCCAATAGTGTAATGGATATCGTTGATTCATCTAAGGAGATTGCAGAGGATACCTCTCTTCTTGCTCTAAACGCTTCCATTGAGGCCTCAAGGTCTGAAGGCTCATCCGAGGCATTTTCAGTAATAGCAGAAGAAATAAATGCTCTCGCTACTACCTCTTCTGCTAATTCAGATAAGATATCCGAGAATACAAGGTCAATTCTAAAACACGTAAAGGACCTTACAAATGGCACTGAAAATGTTGTTAAAGCGACCAGAAATATTGAGGTTGCATCATCTGCAATAATGGAACACTTCGATGTAATCACCGGACAGGTAGATTCCCTTCAGGAGGACTTAGGCAAGACGATTGAGATAGCGAAATGGGAGATCCAGGATATTGAGGCACTTGGGGGAAAGATTGAGCAGGCTGTTGGTGTATCTAAGGAGAATATTGATTATATAAAAACGATAGATAGATTGCTTCATAACCAGGATAGAGTTATTGGGGATTTGAACAAGAAGGTTGCAACCCTCAGAGAGGCAACGGAGAGATTGGGTTCAGTAGTAGGAGAATTCCGGTTGATCCATTAATGAGGAGAACCTAGCGCGGCAAAGCCGCTAAAAAGTAAAAATCAAATATCAAAATGTAAAAATACAAATCAAAGTTCAAAAATGAATTAAAAAAAAGAAACAACGAATGCCACTAATAACACAAATAAATTTTCATTTTTTGCGGTTAGGGGAAGAGATAATTTTGCATTTTAATCTGTCATTTTGCTTTTTAATTTTTGATGTTTAATTTCCAAGGGAAACAAAATCAAATGAGGTATTTTTTTGCAAAAAAACAAAAAGTTGACTGACAATACTATAGGATTCGTGGGGTTATATGTGATATGTGATAAAGGTTCGAGGGGTCAAGGGTTCGAGTGTAAGAATATAAACCGTG
>JAGLZA010000082.1 GCA_023131835.1 Caldifarciminota bacterium | reverse complement strand
GAGTTCGTGGGGTTCGTGGAGTTCATAGGGTTCGCTCCTATTTAACTGTTCGACCATTTAACTGTTCAACTAATTCCTTTTGCTTAAGATCTACCCAGAATTTGACACAGATAATCACTGATAAAAAAATAAATTAAAAAAATCAGTGTCTTTTGGGGAAAGTAGTGGGAAATCTTTAAATCAGTTCAATCAGTGAAAATCAGTGTCAAAAAAAGGGATGGGAGGAGGGGTAACAAGGAATTTTTAAATAAACAGTGAAGAAACCGTGGCAAAAAATGGGATGGTGGGGGACTTTCGACTGATGACTCTTGACTCTATATTAAACCGTGCGGGAACCGTGGCTAAAAATGGGTAGTGAGGGGAATAATTTTGCATTTTGCAATCTGCATTTTGCAATGGAGCGAAGCGACTATCTCTGTGTCCTCTAAACCACAAAAAATAAAGGGGAATGGGGGGGGTTTGGGCTCTTTAGTCCTCTGTGGCCTCTGTGGTTAAAAAATGGGGAGGTAGGGAGGCAAACTATGCCCTTGACTTGTAATCACATTTTTCTACATTAGAATACTTATAAAAAGGGGCAAAAAATGGTAGGACTAATAGATATCGGATACAGTATTGGGGAACGCACTCTATTTTCAGGGGTGAACCTGAATATCAATCCCAATGATAGATTTGGGCTTGTTGGTGCTAATGGAACAGGAAAAACGACTTTATTACGCATCATTCTGGACGAAACCTCACCAACCAAAGGGCGTATTGAGAAACCGTCCGGTATAACTATTGGGTATCTGCCCCAGGAAGAAATTGTTTTACACGGGAACACCTTGATTGATGAAATATTAAAGGATTATAATTCTCACCTCTCTAATTTATCCCGACTCGGAGAGTTGATCAGTGAAAATCCCCATTCAAAGGAATTAATGAAGAGATATGAAACCGCCGAAGATGACTTCCAGAAGATTGGTGGATATAGTTATGAATCAGAAGCCTATAAAGTGATTGCAGGATTGGGTTTTATGCAGGATGACTATAAAAAATCAGTAGAGGAATTCTCAAGCGGCTGGCAGATGCGCATCATCCTGGCTCGACTCCTACTAAATAATCCTGACATACTAATGCTTGATGAGCCAACAAACCATCTGGATATTGAGTCAATCCAGTGGCTTGAAAACTATCTACAGAATTTCAAGGGTTCAATGATAATAGTATCTCATGACCGTTATTTTCTCGATAACATCTTAAGGGATGCAAAGGGGACAACCGGTATCCTGGAATTGGATTCTGGCACATTCAGAAAATACCGCACAAATTTTACCGGTTATCTCCACGAATCCGAGATGCGAAAGCAAAGATTGATTCAACTTGCAAAAACTCAAGAAAAAAAGATTAACGAGATTAAAGAGTTCATTGCCCGAAATAAAGCAAATAAAGCAAGGACGAGCCTTGTGAAAAGCCGGGAGAAGTACCTCGAGCGCCTGGATCGCATTGAGATAGAAAGAGAGAGAAAAAAAATAAAGGTGCGTTTTCCGGTTGCAGAAATACACACTCAGCGACTTGTCGAATTAAAGGATATCAGCAAGAGTTATGATGGTAAAATGGTCTTTAAGGATATAGACCTATCGATTCAGCGTGGCGATAAGATTGCACTCATTGGTAAAAATGGTGCAGGGAAATCCACGCTCTGTAGAATCATTGCCGGGTATGAAAAACCGACAGAGGGGATTAGAAAGGTTAGTGAAAGATTGAGAATTGGTTCATTCTCTCATGAAATTCTACTAAAATTAAATCCTGCAAATACGATTCTCGATGAGGTTACAAAAGGTGCTAAAGGTGAGGTTAGCAGGAATATCCGTAATTTCATGGGGCTCTTTCTCTTTTCAGGAGATGATGTTTTCAAAAAGATTGAGGTATTAAGCGGAGGAGAAAAAACAAGGCTTATTATCTTAAAGGCAATGATAGAGCCCACGAACCTATTAATCCTTGATGAACCAACATATCATCTTGACAGTGATTCAGTAAACACAATAAAGCAGGCAATAAAATCCTATAACGGAACGATTATTTTGGTTACCCATAATCGGGATTTGATTGAATCCTTTGCCACGAAAATACTTGAATTGAAGGACGGACACATTAATGCTTACCACGGAGATTTTTCATATTATCTATGGAAAAAGAGGGGTGGTGACTTATTTAAAACTGGTAAGAAGAAATCAAAAAGAAAAAAATCACGCACCGAAATACTAAAAGACCAGATCTTACAAAAAGGACGAAGACGTGATGAATTGCGCAATATCTTTACACGTCCGTCCCTTGCCAACAACCCAAAAAAAGCAAGAAAACTCTTTGAAGAATACCAGCGATTGGCAGAAGAGATAGAAAAACTTGAAGAATCTTTAGAAAGCCAAAAATCTTAAAGGGTTCAAGGGGTTGAGGGTTCGGAGTTCTGAGTTCGGAGTTCTGAGTGCTAAGTTCTGGGTTAAGGAGTTGGTCGGTTGGACAATTAGGCAAAGAACACACTAACTGACAAACAGACAAACCCACAAACTTTTTTCCTTTGTTTAACCCTCCTTGACTTTTACTCCAATTCTGTTAATTTTAACAAAGGATAAAAGAAAATTATGATTTTAATATTAATATTTTTATCAACATCTACCAGTATTACGCCAAACTACAAAGTCCTTAGAGGGAGAATGGTTGAGGAGCAGATAATTGCGCGCGGAGTAAGGGACAGTTCAGTAGTAGAGGCGATGCTCACTGTAGAAAGACATCTCTTCGTTCCAAAAAAATACCAACCACTTGCTTATGGGGATTATCCTCTACCCATACCCGATAACCAGACAATATCGCAACCATATATAGTAGCCCTTATGACCGAATTACTCGAAGTTAAAAAAACAGATAAAATCCTTGAGATTGGCACAGGTTCAGGATATCAGGCAGCAATACTCTCTCTCCTCGCCGATTCAGTCTTCACAATCGAGATAATCCCAGGGCTTGCCACTTCATCCGAAAAGAGACTGGACAGTCTTGGTTATGATAATGTCGTTGTGAAATGCGGAGATGGTTACAAAGGATGGAGGGAACACGCTCCTTTTGATGGCATCATAGTAACCTGTGCCCCGGAGAAGATACCTTCTCCACTCCTTTATCAACTTGCAGTGGGTGGGAAAATGGTAATACCAGTCGGTGAATTATATCAGGAATTAATTCTTGTTACTAAGAATTCTGTCGGGATAACAAAAAAGAATATCATCCCGGTTAGATTTGTCCCTATGATAAGGGAACATTAAAGCGTAAATTATTTAATTTACGCTTCATTGAAAAATGAAGAATGTAAAATGAAAAATGCAAAATCATCCCCTTCTTTCCCCTTTTTTTGACACTGATTTGCACCGATTGAACTGATTTAAAGAATCCCATCCACTTCCCTCAAAAAACACTGATTTTTTCTTTATCAGTGATTATCTGTGTTATCTGTGTCTAATTCTGGGTAGATCTCAAACAAAAGGAATTAGTTGAATAGTTAAATGGTCGAATAGTTAATTAGGAGCGAACTTAATGAACCCTACGAACTCCATGAACCCCACGAACTCCACGAACTCTTACCGACTCACGACTCTGGACGCTACAGACGCAATTCAACCCTAAAACAACTTTACCAGTTTTAGCGTCCTCTTATAATCCCTTGTAT
>JAGLZA010000081.1 GCA_023131835.1 Caldifarciminota bacterium | reverse complement strand
AATCAGAATTAATAAAACTTCCTTCTGTGTTCTTTCTCTTCTCTTTCGTTTTTTTTGGGGTGTGGAAGAAACGACATATTAATTTCTCTGTGCCCTCAGTGTCTCTGTGGCAGAAAAAATCAGTTTAATCAGTGAAAATCCGTGTCAAAAAAAAGGGATGGAAGGAGGGGTAACAAAGAATCTTTCTGAAAACCGTGCAGAAACCGTGGCTGAAAAGGGAGGGTGGGGGAGGATTTAAAAATTAAAAAGCATTACCCTTGATTTTTTGATTAACCAGGGCTATCATATAGGCAATGGGACCTTTTTTAATAATCTTTCTTTTTTCATTAACTGCAGGTGAACTACTCAAGAAGATAGACGAAAGTAGATTACCTGAACGTTATGAGGTATTGACTCAAATGCGTAATCACTTAAAGGATGGGAGATTGATAACCTATGAATTTCGAGGGGTTGTGGATAGAGAGATTGGCAGTTACTTTGAGATATTAAAACCACCAAGAGAAGCAGGGAGGAAATTCCTTCTCAGGGATCAAAATTTGTGGATGTATGCTCCTGAGGTTGGAAGGGTTCTCAGGTTGTCTGCCCGTGATCGGTTTTTGGGCAGTGAGTTCTCAAACAGTGACCTTATGGAGAGCAGTTACGAGAAGAACTATAATGCGGTTTCACTGGATTCGATCGATAATTCATATATATTGAAAATTGAGGGGAATAGCCCTAAATCTCCCTACAAAGAAATTATTTTAATCATAAGAAAATCCAATCTTGTTCCCTTGGAACTCAAGATGTACACAATGTCCGGCAGGCTCTTCAGGGAGATGGTTATGGATAGTATAAAGTATTTTGAGGGGCAACCTTATGCCACCTATATAAAGATGACCAATGTGTTCATACCAGAAAATTATACAGAGGTTCGTCTCCTCTCCATCCATTCTCGCAAAAAGGTGCCTTCTTCTCTTTTTAAACCAGAAAACCTTGGCAGATGATTTTATTGCTCTTTTCTCTTTTTAATACCTCCTTTAGTAACGAATTATTCTATATTGATAGAGATATTTTCTACCTTGCCGAAATAAGGTCATATTGCGCCATTAGCGATGAAAATTCATCGCTTATATTTTCGGGTCGTGGTGGTATGATTTCCCCGGTTGATTCCCTCTATCTTCTGATTGACAGGGCCCTAATCACCATAAATAGAGGAGGAATTGAGATGTTTCTGGGACGGGAGAATATATTCTGGGGATATGGGATTTTCTATACCCCCTTTTCCTTTGCTCGTTCTCATATCTCACCATTCGATATTGAGAGATTGAAGGGTGGAAAAAACATCGTTGGAATGAGGTACCAGGATCTTGCTTTTATGACTCCAGAGTTCCTCATTTTTCTACCTGAGCAGAGTCTGAAAAGAGATTCAATAATGTTAGGCATCAGGAACAATTTTATTATCGGAGATTTGGAACTCCATATACCACTCGTATGGTCTGCCGATTCAATCTTTTCGGGAATGGGAGTAAGATTCCCGCTGGGCGAGATTACATTCTTTGCCGATTACTGCCTTACCTATAGTAATGAGACATTTTTGCATAGTGCAGTCACAGGAATCAATAGAATTATCGGAGACGATTTTTATTTTCAAGTGGAATACTTTTATAATCAGAAAGGGCTTACCACCGGGGAATATGACTCATTCGGCCGGGATTCTTATAGGTGGGATCCTGGTTTTACAGGAAGACATTATGTATATTCGGTTCTTCAATGGAAGATTATGGAGGGAAACAATATTGGTTTTTATTCAATTATCCATCCCATATGGAAGAGCGGTTTGGTTGGAGTATCCCTTTCTAATGCGGATTTTGAGAATATTAACATAATGCTCAATATGACTTATATCTTAAAAGGTAGGGAATTCGAAGATGAGTATATTCCTTGCAGAGACATATATTCTCTTGAATTCCGGTATTACTTTTAAGGAGGGCGGATGCTTATTCAATTGAAAGAGGTAAAAAGAGATTATACGCTTGGAAAGACAATAGTTAAAGCCATAAGGTGTGTTTCCCTTGATATTGAAGAAGGAGATTTTGTTGTAATTGCAGGACCATCGGGTAGTGGTAAGACTACATTGCTGAATCTTATGGGGTTACTTGACCATCCCACTGGTGGAAAGCTTTTCTTTGAGGACAGAGATGTCAGTGAGATCTCGGATGGTGAGGCAACGCTCATTAGGAGAAAGAGAATTGGTTTTATATTCCAGACCTTTAATCTTCTACCTGTTCTGACAGGGGTTGAGAATGTTGAACTCCCATTAATACTTAAAGGGATTGGTTCTAAAGAGAGAAGAGAAATCGCTCTAAAGATGATGGAAGAAATTGGTATTAGAGATGTTGCCAGACACAAACCAGATGAGCTTTCAGGAGGGGAGAGACAACGGGTAGCTATAGCCAGGGCACTGGTAGGGGATCCAGATGTTGTATTTGCAGACGAACCCACGGCAAACCTTGATTCGGAAACAGGGATGCAAATTATACAATTAATGGGAAAGATGCATAGGATGCAAGGTGTTACCTTTGTTTTCTCCACACATGACCTTAGGATTATCAGCATGGCGAAGAGGAAGGTAGAACTTCGTGATGGAGCAATTACAAGTGATGTTATTCAAGACAGCCCTGCGAAATAGCAGAAGATACTTTCGTAGAAGCGTGGTTGTGGGAATTTGTATTGCTATTTCTGTTATTTCTCTGCAAACTATGGATAGTATCGGTGAAGGATTTAAGCAATCAGCCTTAAGGGTTATTCTTGAGAAGGAAGGAATGGTCGTCCTTGAACCCATTGACGATGAACCCCTTGATTTTGCCGTGCATTCAATTATAGGATACGAAGAAATCAGGGAGAAAATCAAAGAAGATATCCCGGAGGCTTTGATTAAGGGGATTATCTGGAGCCCAGCTGTAGTAATAAACGATAGTTTTTCCATTGATGCATTGGTATTCTCTGAGGATGATTTACGAGGAACGATCCTTGGGGAGAAGACAGCAGATTTATTAAAGGCTTCCCAGGGCGATACGATTATTCTGATGGGAACCAATAGATACGGTGGTTTGAGTTTTGTCCCTGCTATAACCGACACAATTCTATCAAACTATGGTTTAATAAGGAATGGAAGAGGAATTGCAGTGCCACTTTCCAGGGCAAGGCAGTTACTTTACTGGAATGAGGATGAAGTGAAGAGGATCAAGGTGAACTTCAGAGATTACTGGAATGCTGATATTTATGTTGAGAAGTTAAGGGATATTTTCCCTGAGATGAAGATTACCTCCTGGAGGGAGCGGCTAACGAACATCGAGGACCTTTTTAAGGTAACAGATGTCAAGATGGATGTCTTTTCAGGTATAATTCTTATCATCGTTGCCGGGATTATAATGAGTACCATCTTGACGAGTGTCTTAGAGCGAAAGAAGGATATAGGAACTCTCAGGGCTTTAGGGGCTTCAAGATTTTTTATTATATCGTTAATAGTGTTGGAAATAATAATAATTGCTTTTATCGGAGTACTTATTGGTACGGGAATATCCTATTTCCTAATTAAATATATCTTAAGAGCAGGTATTCAGATAGGGGAAATGTCCGGTGTAATAGAATACATTGAGAGTGTTATCTATCCTTCGATTGTCTGGAAGAACTGGTTTGGAAGCATCTTTTTTGCTATGATATGGGCAATAATCTGCTCGGCTTATCCCATCTGGTTTATTGTAAGGATGAAACCGATCGAGTCTCTCAAAGAGGTATGATGAATCTCTTTAAACTGGGTTTTCGTAATATAGGGAGGAATAGGAGAAGGACTATCATCAATGCCTCCACGATTTGTTGTGCTGTTCTCGTTATTATACTTTTCGATGTTCTCATCGAGGGTCAATGGATTGATGTGGTTGACAATTATGTTAAGATGGGATTAGGCCATGTAAAAATTCATAAAGAGGGGTACGATAGGGAATCAGAGAGGTTGCCTCTTAATATGCTTATTGATAATAGTGATGAGATAGCAGGTGGAATTCTCTCTTTGAAGGAGATAAAGGGTGTCTATCCAAGGTTGATATCCGGTGGTATTATCTCATTTATGAGCAAGCAGTCTCCATTAGTTCTCAACGGAGTGGATATATTAAGAGAAAGCAAGATTGGGTTCATAACAGAGAAAAATGTTGATGGGGATATTCCGAGGAACGGAGAATATCGGATTTTGCTCGGGAAGAAACTTGCGACCCTTTTAAACCTATCCACAGGTGATATTGTCTTTATCTACAGTAGAACATCATATGGAACCCACAATGTGATAGACCTTGAGGTATCAGGTATTTATTCGGTTGGTTTTTCTGACTACGAGAGCCGTAATGCATTTGTTCCTCGAGATATTCTCCAGGAGTTCCTTGGTACCAGTGGAGTATCAGAAATAACCATAATGTTGAAAGAGCATACTCGGGTGGACATTGTAAGGGACACAGTAGAGAATATATTTGCCGATTACAGGATTGAGATATTTCCCTATTATCATTTCTTGCCTGAGATAAAGGAAATTATGGCAATGCAGAAGGGTTCAATGGCCTTTATAAGGATGATCCTTTTGCTCATTGCCCTCTTTGGAATCTTGAATATTATGATGATTTCAGCCTGGGAGAGGAAGAAAGAGATCGGCACTATGAGGGCAATCGGCTATAGTAGATATCAAATTACACGAATATTCGTATACGAAGGATTCTGGATAGGCGTTATAGGGAGTTTGATGGGTTGCATAATTGCCTTTGGTGCTGGAATATTGCTTGAAAATGTAGGAATACCGATTCCTGAAGGGGCCCTGGTAGGAATGAATATTCCTATGAGTACTCATATATTCGGTAAAATGCTTTTTATATTCTTTATACGCGGATTTTTCCTTGGTGTTATAACCTCTGTTATATCTTCTATACCAGCTTCCCTCCGGGCTGCATTTCTTCCTGTTATGAAAGCATTAAGGGAATATTGAACTCCATTATCGCGACCTAAGAGGTCGCTCCTACATTAAATTGTAGGGGCACGGAGCCCCGTGCCCCTACAAACAGCCGACCAACTCACTAACCGACCAACTGACCAACACATTCATCTTCTTTGTGCCCTTTGCGTTTATCTGCGGCATAATCAGCGAACAGCTATTAGCTAAGATGTATTTTTCGTGTACTTTGTCTTCTTTGTGTTTCCTTTCTTGTGGGTTGATGGAGGGAAGAATAAAAACAAAAATCTTCTTTGTGAACTTCGTGTCTTTGTGGTGAAATAAAGGGGGTAGTGTGAAAATATCTATAGCCTTGACAACCCTGACATTTTTAGATATCATCCACAGAACTGATGAACTATACAGAAAAGAAGAGGAAAAGAAATAGTAACCACAGTCGGATGCTTAATTTTTTTATAGGGATAGCTGTAAGCATTCTTTTTCTGTGGCTTGCCTTCAGGAAGGTAGATATTCCTATCCTTATCTCATCTTTTCAAACGGTCCGTCCACTCTTTGTAGGCATAGCTGTTTTAATACAGATAGGAAGTTATCTTATTATTGCATGGAGATGGCAGAAGATATTGAAACCGGTAGAAGAGATTGATTATTCCTTCGTATATCATACAACTGTTATTGGTTTTATGTCGAACTCCCTTCTGCCTGCAAGACTTGGAGAACTTATAAAAACCTTCCTTCTCGGAGAATCTCAGGGAATATCAAAGAGCAGTGTTTTGGCTACGGTTTTTTTAGAAAGGATGTTTGACCTCGTTGTCATCCTATTCTTCTTTTTGGTCTTGAAACTCTTTTATCCTCTCCCTGGAATTCTCGAAAAGGTAGGCAGGATTTCCATTGTGCTGATTATTTTAGTACTTCTCTTTATTATTCTTGTGAGGTATAAGCCTGGATTCTTCGAGTTCATAATCAATAAATTCCCTCTCGGTTTTGCAAAGAAACTTCAAGGCTGGTTCTATGCGTTCAGAGAGGGTCTCAGTCTTATCCATAGTGGAAAGGGAATCTCTTTGATCTTTCTTCAAACAGTATTTTTATGGGGATATCTATCTACTGTGCTGTGGGTTCTGTTCTATGGTTTTGGATTACATCTTCCCTTTTATGCTTGCTTGGTCTTACTGGTCGCGATCACCTTCGGGGTGATGATTCCCTCTTCTCCGGGTTTTGTAGGCACCTATCATTTCTTTTGCAGTGAAGTACTCACATTGTTTGGTATTTCAAAGGAGGTATCTTTGAGTTATGCTGTCGTTTCTCATATTGTAATCTTCTTCCCTGTGGTTATATTAGGCTTACTGTCTCTATCCCGGCTAAATCTCTCCTTCAGGCAGATTATCTCTTTTAGGAAACACTGATGTTGTCGATAATTATACCTGTTTATAACGAAAAGGAATTCATAAGGGAAGTCTTGAGAAAGGTCAAAACGATCCGAATGGAAAAGGAAATCATTGTGATCGATGATTGTTCAACTGATGGAACTATAGATGTACTGGAAGAGGAGAAGGGAATTACTCTGATAAGACATCAGGTGAATCAGGGAAAGGGAGCAGCAGTTCGTTCGGGGATAAGGAGAGCAAAGGGCGAATATATGGTCATTCAGGATTCTGATCTTGAATATGACCCATCTGATATTGAGAGGATGCATAACCTTGTAAAGAACAAGCAACTTCCCGCTCTATATGGTTCTCGTTTTAAGGGTGGGGGACAGTTTCTTTTGCAGAGTTTTATAGCGAACAAGTTTCTGACATTTATGACCAATTTATTGTATGGTGCTACTATAACCGATATGGAGACTTGTTATAAAATGATAAAAAGCAATATTATGAAAACACTCGACCTTCAGGCAAACGGATTCGATATGGAACCAGAGATCACTGCTAAACTCATTAGAAGAGGAATAAAAATAAGAGAGATCCCAATCCACTATTCAGGCAGAAAGTATCAAGAGGGTAAGAAGATAGACTGGAGAGACGGGGTTATTGCAATCCTGGCATTGCTAAAGTGGAAGTTTAAATAGCAGAGCCCGAATCCCACTGTTGTTACAAAGCAATATATCACATGTTAGGAAAAAACATTCTATAGAATATAGAATTTGATTTCAGAAATCAAAGCCAGAGGACTTACCGCTAAGAAAAGCGTCTCGGAGGGCGAGCGGGCATGGTTCGTGAGATTTTAATCTCACGAGAGCGAGCCCGAGAGCCGAGCGGCAATTTCCACGCTGGGGAAATTGACCGCGTCTTTTCGTGTGGCAAATCCGAATGGCTTATGAAGATGTGCCATCTATTTTTAGTAATAAAGTAGTACATTTATTTATAGCAATCGCAAGAGCCCGAATTCCACTCCTTTGAACGATATTTGTTGAGCAGGTTTTCCTTTAGAGGGTTATCTCTATACTCTGAAAATTTTATACAGAAGGTTTCCTTGAATCCCTGAATAATGGATTCTTTCATTTCAGACAAACTAACTTCCTTCCCACAGGCTTCTTTAATAGTTGCCATTGATTGAATATCCGGGAATAGAGGTCCGGGTTGATCCAGCATAATGGTTCCTTGCTGGAGAACAACTCTGCGGTTTCTGAATTGTGCACTACCAATAATTTTTTTATTTATCCAGGATAATTCGGCAAAGGAGGTAGAAGAGAAACACAGCGGGGTCTTCGGCCTTTTTATGTGAGGAGTCTTCCCTCGGTTTATCAATGTTGGAATGTCGAGATATTCAAATGCCTTCTTGAAACCGGCTGCTATTTTTTTATAGGAATTCAGTATATTTCCTCCGACAATTGGGTTATCACGATGGAATAGAAGGGAATAAGTGCAATCATTACAGTGAATAATAGCCCTGCCTCCGGTGGGTCTGCGCACCCACAAAATCCCCTTTTTTTCTGAATCCTCAAGCCATGGTTCTACCTTCTGGTGATACCCAATGGTTATTGATACAGGCTCGAAGTTAAAGAAATGCAGGACCACTGTTTCTTTATCCTTTATCACATCCATAAGAGATTCATCATAAGCCATATTGTAATAAGGACTATTTAACCCCGTATCAATCAAATACCACATTGGACCGAAATCAGAAAAATAGTTAAGTAGTTGAGTTGTTGATTGGTTAAGTGGTTAGTTTCTTTATTCACTATTTAACTATTTTGGCTAACTTCCCTCTGTGTGCTTTACGCAAAATCTTCCCTCCCTCTTTATTATAATATAAAATTTCTTCTTTGTGTGCTTTGTGTCTTTGTGGTGAATATCTTTTCTCAGAGGGGTTTAACGATATGGAACCAGTTACCGAGGATGAAGACCATCCTTCCAATCAATAAAGAAACTCTTGCCATTACAGTATATCCGAATGCAGCACCCAGGGCAATCATAATAAAGGCAATTCCAATTCTTGAAAATCTACTCATAATTCCTGTATCCTTTCTGGAGAAATAAAAATATGTCAGGGTGGTAGTCGTCCCTATAATAATAATAAAATTGTTTATATTCGTGGTCCATTTACCTGTGGCTAATGGAAGTATTGTAGCCCTGAGTTGTGGTAGTAATAGACCCTGTATCTGACCTATTGTCACAAGGCCTGCTCCGATTCCAACGGTAAATGCAATTGACCATCTACTTATCCATGAATATTTTTCAGGCAGCCATCGTGAAAGCATCAAAAACCCAAAGAATAGAGGAATAATCAGCATCCAGGCCCCTGGGTCCCGTGCAGCAATTGGATTGATAACCATCTGTTTGATGGTAAAGTGCCAGACATATATCAACCAGTAAGCAGCAGAAAAACCAACATAGAGGTGTTCGGCAAACTTATAGACAGGATTATCCCCGTATAGGAAGGAGAAAATGCAGAGTGTTAGACCACCGGCAATCCATACAGATAATATCTCAAGCATTATTCCTTCCTCCCCTGCATTCTATAATCTCCCTTGCTTTCGTCTTGTCATAAAGTATCCGATATTTCCAATTATTATAAACATCACAATGGCAATATGTGCCCAGGATTGCGCAGCCATTCCGGTTAATCCAAAACCTGGTTTTTTAATGAGCGTTTCGTATTCTGCTGCTCCTTTTAATCCACCAATAAGACCCTCAATCTGGCCGGATTGTAGATAGGGATAGGTTTCAGCTGCCATGACACCTGTAACACCAAGGACTATCCGTTGATTATATCGTGAGCCAACATACTGAATCCAGAATTCACCGACCCTCCCGTGCTCCAGACCAATAATCAATGCAATATCATTGTAGTTATGGATATCTCTCATCATTGGATATGAATCGAGAGGGATATCATTCACATCGGTTCTAAAGAAATTTCTTATCTCCTTACCCATATCTATCATAACTGCCCGGTCTCCGGGTCTGTACCCAAGATTGATATAATCCTCCCCATAGACTTTTTCATACTCTCTCGCTACTTCCTCCAAACCCTCTGTTCCAACAGGGAGTCCAAGTGGCAGGAAGGCCATCATTATTACCTTAATATTATTTTCGAATGTATGCCTGAGGATGGCCTTTAACATAGGCTGTAATTCAGGCATTGATGAAGGATCATAATCTATTGATACAATAACAACATCGGTGGAATCGAGGGATTCAATCGTTTTATATGCTGCCTCCACCGCGGGACTTATCTGCACTTCTTCCTTTATCCCGATGAGTAGTGGTATGATAACTACGATTCCGAGAATGGTATATATAATTTCCCTGCTAATAGAGTTAATCAGGTCCCAGAAATTTTTCTTATTTCCATTCATGATAAATAAGTCCTTTCAATACCAAGGATAAGACGGAGAGACATAGCAACCGCTCCCAAAGCCACCCCTATCATTATACCTCGCATAGGTCCCATCTGCAGAACATCAAAAACCCAGTTGGCTATTCCAGGCAGTCTTGTCCAGAGCTTATGACCTGCAGGTACCCTTCCTATCATCACTATAACTGCCGTAATAAGCAAGAGGGTCGCATCCAGGTTCCTTGCTCTGAAAGCACGGTAGGAGGCTGAAGCAACAAAGAAAGCAAGGAGTGCAAACATAGTGGACTGAAGCGGGATCAGAATTGTTTCATAACCGTAAAAGAAAACAGTTCCCGGCTGAAATGGATTTGGCGTTCGAATAAGCGATATTATACCTATTGTGAGGCAATAGAAAAAGCCAGCGAAGAAAACAATGGAATACCACCAACCCTTCTTTTTCCGCCGTATCTGTCTTGTATGAAGGCGAACCAGTGAGTCCACCCCAATAAGCAGGGTAAAACCAAGTATTATGGAATACCAGATAAGTGTTTCGGTTTCAAGGGCTCCAAATGGTCTATGTGGAACAAAGAAGGACACAATAACAATAAAACCCGTTATGAATGTGATTAGAAGTGGAACCCTTTTCTTCATCCGTTTCCTCGTGCAATAAAATCAAGCACTCTATTGAATATCCCTAAATAAGATGGATTACCAGCATTGTTTGCAATTACCGCAAAGGTTCCAAAGATAACGCCTGCACCAATAAGGCAAAGTATGGCTAACTTTGCCAGGTCAGAACCTTTGATTGAACCAAGCAATCTTGGTTCCCTGGAGATATAGGCAGAGGCAGCAAACATCTCCTCGCCTAAGAGAACATAATCACAGGCAGCAACAAAGAAGGGTAGTTGTGTGGTAGCATTGGTCCCGGCTATCTGTATTGCGCCAATAGAATATCCTGTTTCAGCCAGTATCAGTGATTCTGCATAGAAGTATCCCTGCAGGAAGATAGCACCGGGCTTCTCTCTAAGCATTATCCCATCCACACCTGCGGCAAATCCAAACTGTTCATAGGTGAGATAGAAAACATCATCCTTATTGAAGGCATCAGGACGGCCTGCTTCTGAAAAAGCGGTCTTTAGGGTTTCCTGGGCTGTCGTCATAACTATCGGGTCAAAGTTTGGATGGATGACCCTTGAGCCATATTCGGCCACCCTCTTACCCACCTTCTCGAGTATTGTGATTGAGGCTAGGGTTCCTGCATCGGTAATGCCTTCCAACCCTGGGACAAAAAGCACTGGTTTGCCCATCTCTGTTGATCTACCCACTGCCTCATCTATTGCGTCAAGGGCAGGTAGTTTACGTATAAATAAACCTTTCGGATTTTTCTTTGCCAATTCTATATATACAAGAACGACTCCTCCAAACAGAATAAAGAACAGGAGCACTGTGATCCGGGTTCTATTAAACCATTGAGGAGAGGATGATATGAATTCCTTTGTTTCTGCGACATAGAAAGTATCTTCTGTTATGGCTCTTACTCTATATAGATATTCAACACCGTCTACAACCGATACATCCTCACATTCTCCCCTGGGGGGAATGAGCCCTGCTTCCTCATAGATTGTATCACCCTTTGCAAGGCGATACAATTCAATCTTTTGGGTCCCTTCTGGTATGTTGTAAGTAGTAATTAATATAGAACCCCCGGCATCATTGGGGGTATCATTTGCGACAATAGAAAAACCTATAATTAGGAAGAAAATCATTTACATTATGCCGAGCCAATCCTGAATAAGGAATTGCATCCTTCCGATAAGAAGGGAAATACGAGCCATTACGGTGTAGCCGAATGCTGCACCAAAGGCTACCATAATAAATACGATTCCAACGGTAGCAGCAGCGCCGAAACCGTGCTCTCTTTTTTTAGAGAAATAGAAATATATCAGGGTGGTTACAAGACCCACAAATATTAGGATTGCATTGATTGAATTGAAGACAGAAGAGAATTTGTCAGGGGTGAGAAATGATGCCTCTACCTGTTTTAATATCCATGACCGCAACATCACTGGTATTTGAATAGCAGCAAAGGCTGAAACATAGAAAGCAAGTGGATATTTAATAAGCCAATTATACTTTTTTGAGAATATTCCAAATGTCATCATACCAAGAAGAATAGGGAATATTAGACTCCACTGGTGTGGCGAGAAGAATAATGGTTGATATATCCTTGGAATAATATAATCATACCATAGTATTACCAATGTATAACCAAGGGACAATCCCATAAATATGTGCTCAGCCAGGCGATAGAATGGATTGTCCTTATAGAGGAAGGAATATATCATCAATGTCAATAGGGCAGCTATCCAGATCCATATACTCGTAGAAATACTCATCTCTTTCTCCTTTCCATCCCTGCTTTCCTTTCTGCTCGTCTTACGACAAAGTATCCAATATTACCCAATATAACCAATAATATAATGAGCAGATGAGCAAAAGACTGAGAGTCCATACCTGTGGTTGCCGGCCTTTTACCTGCTGGATATCCCTTCCTTGCCAGAAGTTCTTCATATTCTGCAGCGCCCTTCATACCTCCCATCATACCTACAAACTGTCCCGATTGGAGGAAAGCATAATAGGACGGAGCAGATACTGCAGTGCACCCAAGTCCTACATTCACACTATACCTCTCCTGACCATACATTAACCAGGATTCCGGGCTGGAAGAACCCGAGATATCTACCACAAGAGAGATATCTGAGTAATTTTTAATACCATACATCATAGGCAGAGAATCGATTGGAACGCCATAGTAATCAGTTTTAAAGGTAGATGCTATATCAATTCCTATAGCGAGTATCACTGCAGTAACCCCTGGAATAAAGCCGAGGAATACATAATCCTCTCCACTCTTCTTTTCAGGGAATTCTGCTGCTACTTCATCTATTGCCATCTTTGCTATACCAATGTAAGCTGGGTATAAACCGCCATGTAGAATAACAGGAACTCCTTTAGTAAGGCAATGCCTTAATATCGATTGTATCATCGGCATAAGTTCAGGCATTAAAGAGGGGTCAAAATCACATACTAAAAAGATTGCATCAGATTGTGGTCCTAATGTATCTATGTAGTTAAACAAATCCTGTACAGGTTTAGTAGGCTTAATAGGTAAGCCAAGGGGTTTTATTAGAGGGATAATAACAACTATAGCAATCCCTAAGAATATCCATTTCCTATCTAATTGTAAAAGTCGTTGCCAGAAACCCATTATTCTCCTCCCATATAACTGCGTTCAATACCCAGTATTATCTTCATCGCAGTTGCCACAGCGCCAAGTCCTACTCCAATCCTGATACCTCTCATTGCTGCCATATTGGGAACAGACATTATCCATTCAACCAGATCAGGCATTCCCTTCCAGAGATAATCACCGATAGGAACCCTTCCTATCATAACTATAACTGCTGTTACAAGGAGTAATGTTGCCTGGAAATTCCTTGCCCTGAATGCTCGGAAGGCAGCAGATGCAATGAAAAAGGCGAGAAGAGAAAACATTGTTGCCTGCAATGGTGCAATCATATAATTATATAGAGAATCAAAGAAAACTCCTCTTGTAGTGATGAGGCCTGAAGATAACATAAATAGGAGAGCAACTATAGCCATAGCGCTGAACCAGTATCCCTCTTTCTTTCTTCTAATCTTAACAATATGATGCATAAAGAAACTCCTCAAAGCAAAGATATACATAAAACCAAGGATGATAATAAGCCATTGTTGAACAATAACATTATAGAATCTTTCTGATATAGGATGAGGGATAAAGTATTGAATCAACATTGCAAATCCGATAATAAATGCTATTGCCTGAGGTAGGGTTCGTCTCAACATTTAATCATTACCTTGCTGTAAACCATGATATAATAAATGTAGCACCGAATATTGAAAGGAGCGAACCGAGTGCAAGACAGATAAGAATTCCCATCTTTCCCCAGTCCTGTGCCTTTATTGCAGAAACCAATCGAGGATCCTCTGAAAGATAAGCACTGGCTGCATATAGTTCTTCGCCCATAATACAGTAATCACAGGCTGCAACAAAGAAGGGTAATTGCGCTACCCTGTCTGTTCCAGCTATCTGGATGGCTCCTGTAGCGTTACCTGTCTCTGCTAAGAGCAGGGATTCTGCAAAGAAGACGCCGAGGAATAGATTGGTAGCAGGTTTTTCCCTTATCATTATTCCATTTACACCTGCTGCATAGGCAAATTGAGCTGATGTGAGGTAAAAGACATCATCCTCATTATAGCTGTCAATCCTCCCCGCTTCAGTGAAACCTTCCTTTACGGTCTGTTGAGCCACATTCATCACAATTGGGTCAATAGTAGGCACGATGATCCTTGATTCATACTGAGCAACCTTCTTGGCTACAGGTTTCAATATGTTCATAGCTGCAATAGTCCCTATTTCACTCATTGGCCATATACCTGGCACATATAGTATGGGTTTACCCATTTCTGTTGCTCTGCCAACGGCTTCTTCAAGGGCATCCAAACCCGGAATCCTGCGCAGAAAGATTTTTTTCCCTTTCCTTGCAATCCGAACAAAGTAAACCGTTAATCCCAGGTATAGCAGGACCATTGCAAGCACATTTATATAATCCATTCTAAACCATTGCGGATAAGCGGTAGCTGGTAGAGAAGGTTCACTGGATATCGAAACTATCCCCTCAGGGCTAATAGATCTCATTCTGTAACGATATTCAACATTGTTTTTAATTCCTAATTGATCCGTGTACTCTGTTCTATCTACAGGGGAATAACCAGCAAGGTGCAGGGTTTCTTCCTCTGCTTCTCTGAATATCTGGTAGCCTTCAATATTGGAAATATCCTCTGGTAAATCCCATTTTATGATAATAACCTCTCCGCGGTCATTAGGGGCATCCATTGCTATTATATTAGTGGGCGGATTCAGAAAGACTGAATCTGTGGGAATTTGACCAATTAGAAACAATATTCCAATCAGCATAGCATTAACCTTTATAATCAGAAAAAGACATTTGTCAAGGGTTTTTTTATTTTTTTCGAAAAACCAACACAACCAATACACCGAACACACTATCTAATATGCTCAAAATTATCCCCTGCTCCACCCATATTTTGGACACAGATTAAGACGGATAATTACTTTAGTAAGGGGTCAAAGATTCAAGTACAAAGCAGCTATCAGCATTCAGCTAAGGTGTATTTATTTGGTCTCTGGTTTTCTATTTCTTGAATCAAAAAGTTCCATGGTGGTAGGGGCTCTGAGTCCTCTGTGGTGAATTTAAAAAGTGGATGGTGATGGGTTCTTTAAATTAGTTCAATCAGTGAAAATTATTGTCAAAAAAAGGTTGCTAATACAAAATTTAAGCTCCGAGTATATCGGATAGGCGATGGTCAAGAGTCAATTATGTGGAGTCGCTTTTCTTCTTGAATGTTTCCTTGAGTTCGTCTATTTTTACTTTTAGATTTTCGATTTCTGTGATTACTTTTGTCTCCAGTTTCTGAAAATTAGACTGTAGTAGATTTACGCCACCAGTAATTAGACCAGTGGCAATGCCTGACGCAACAAGCAACAAAAGACATCCGATACCATACGCCATAAAAAGGAAAATGCCTGCAGGTAATATTACCTTCTGCCCTGCTATATCCAACTCTCTCATTTCAGGCTTATCAGGCACAATCTGTTTAAAGACCTCTATCTCCTGTGGATTGGTAAATATTTTGTAGACTTTGGTAATGGTCCACAAAGCAATGATAATTCCGGCAGTAATCAAGATTATAGCAATTAAAAATTTAAGGTGCTTTTTTGTCTCATTGACTCCTATGCTACCATATTGCCTTTCTGATATCATAAACCCTCCTTAAAATCTAAAATTGACATTACTATTATATTTAGTTTTTTATAATATGCAAGATGGATTAGAATCCCCCACTACCCACGATTTTTTTACCGCAGATAAACGCAGAGGTAGGGGCGTGATTTATCACGCCCGAATGGGAGGTGGGTTCGATAAATCGAACCCCTACAAAGATTGTAGACACGAATTTATTCGTGCAAGAAGCACGGTTAAAACCGTGCCTACACCACATATCGCGACAGGGATGTCGCTCCCACAAAACCACGAACGCAGTTCGCCCCTCCTATTTAACTATTTTCCCATTCAACTATTTAACTAATTCCCAATTGGAGCAAAGCGACTTTCTCTGTGTTGTTTGCGTTCACTGCGTTGGGCGTTGAAAACCTATATCCCACACCAGAGATTGCGGAGTCGGGTTTTACGCTCGGTGGTAGACAGATGTGTTTTAAGGTTGGTGAGTTAGTGAGTTGGTCAGTTAGTCAGTTCCTCCCAGACCTCCACGAGGATTAGGGATTAGGATTTAGGTGTTAGGATTTAGGGCACAACCCAGACCTTCACCAGAATAAGAAAGGCGAAGATGTCATACTGT
>JAGLZA010000080.1 GCA_023131835.1 Caldifarciminota bacterium | reverse complement strand
TACTGTGCAACCACCGAGCTTGTTTGTTCGTGTTTGTCTGCGTTTAAATAAGGAGGTGAGGTGATAGGGCATTTTGCATTTTACACTTTGCACTTTTCATTTTTCATTGGAGCAAAGCGACTATCTCTGTGATCTCTCTCATCTGTTTTTTTGTGTGGTGGTGTGAGAAAAACAAAACATAATTTTCTTTGTGTCCTCGTGGTGAAAAATCATTTTAATCAGTGGAAATCAGTGTCAAAAAAACAAGGGTTCATGGGGTTGAGGGTTCGAGTGGGGGCACGGTGCCCCGTGCCCCTACTTTTACTTTAAGAATCTTTCTCAAAAACCGTGGCTAAAAAGGGTTGGGAAGGGGGCAATAAAACCCTTCCTAAAAACCGTGCAGTAACCGTGGCAAAATTTGGGCAGGGGTTGTGTGTTCTTCTACTCTTGAATTATAAGTTAAAGGGGGTAGTGGTTGGGCTCTGTGTTCTCTGTGGCAAAAAACTGGGAGGAGGGGGAGGAATAAAAAATCCCTTGACTATTCCCATTGGTATTTTAATATTGATACTAAAGGAGGAATAATGGAAGACAGAACAAAACAGATGTTATCAAAGATGGAGTGGTTGGGACATGATACCTTTAAGATTACCAACGACATTGTAATCTATACGGATCCCTACCAGTTAAAGGGCGGATTGGAGGCGGCTGATTTAATTCTTATAACCCATGATCATTTTGACCATCTATCGATAGAAGATATCGAAAAGATAAAAAAGGATGATACTGTTATTGTAGCACCCTCAGACTGTGAGGGGAAATGCCCGGAAATTATTGCTATGGATATTGGAGATACGAAGGAAGTAAAGGGTATAAAGATAGAAGTTGTCCCTGCTTATAATCTAAATAAGGATTTTCATCCCAGAGAAAATAACTGGGTGGGATATATATTTACTATAGATGGTGTGATAATATATCTTGCCGGCGATACTGACAATATACCTGAAATGGAGGATGTTGAATGTGATATTGCACTCCTCCCTGTATCGGGGACCTATGTTATGACTGCGGCTGAGGCCGTAGATGCAGCTTTGAAGATAAATCCTCAGGTTGCAATTCCAATGCATTATGGAGCAATAGTGGGTTCTTTTGCGGATGCTTCTAAATTCAAGAAAGATTTAGAGGGGAAGATAGAGGTCCATATATTTGAACAAGTTTGATGTAATCGTAGTCGGAGGAGGACATGCAGGGATTGAGGCAGCACTCGCAGCCAGAAGGAGGGGTTTTGACACACTCCTGTTGACCGTAAATATTGATATGATAGGTCAAATGGCCTGCAATCCTTCTGTCGGTGGATTGGCAAAGTCCCATCTCGTCTATGAGATTGATGCACTTGGAGGTGAGATCGGTTATAATACCGATGAGACTGGAATACAATTC
Organism: Caldifarciminota bacterium; assembly: GCA_023131835.1. Classification (GTDB taxonomy): domain Bacteria; phylum Hydrothermota; class UBA3072; order UBA3072; family UBA3072; genus JAGLZA01. The sequence goes on along the minus strand of JAGLZA010000080.1, from coordinate 4,566 downwards.
AAGATGCTCAATACAAAGAAAGGACCTGCAATCTGGTCTCTCCGTGCCCAATCTGATCGTGAGAAATACAGGGAGAGAATAAAAAAGGTGATAATGAATGAAGTAACGGTAAAACAGGGTATTGTTAATGAACTCATCGTAGAGGAAAATAGGGTAAAGGGGGTTAAAACCGATATGGGGATGGAATATTCTTCCGATGCAGTTATCCTGACCACAGGTACCTTCCTCCGAGGTCTCATCCATATAGGACTCAATTCCTCTCCGGCAGGAAGGCTGGGGGAGCCTCCGTCAGAGGGTTTATCCGATTCCCTTAAGAATCTGGGGCTTTCCCTCGGGCGGTTAAAGACAGGCACCTCGGCAAGAGTAGACAAAAGAACAATAGATTTCTCTCTAATGGTAGTGCAACCCGGAGATGAACCTCCCGGTCACTTCTCCCATCGAACGCAGGAATTCAACCCTCCCAATATCCCCTGTTATCTCACTAAAACCAATGAAAGAACACATCAGATTATACGGGATAATCTTGACCAGTCCCCGCTTGTGCAGGGAAGGATAACAGGAATAGAGCCAAGGTATTGTCCGTCTCTTGAGACAAAGATTCTCCAGTTTCCCGAAAGGGGACACCATCATGTGTTTGTTGAACCTGATGGTATAAATACTCCTGAGGTTTATCTCAATGGTGTATCCTCTTCTCTGCCCGAAGAAATCCAATTAGAATTCCTTCGAACGATTAAGGGTTTAGAAGAAGTAGATATCTTACGTCCTGGTTATGCTGTGGAATATGACTTTGTAGACCCAACCCAGTTAAAGCATTCTCTTGAACTAAAGGATATTGAAAATCTTTTCCTTGCCGGTCAGATAAATGGGACCTCTGGTTATGAGGAGGCTGCTGCCCAGGGTATAATGGCAGGGGTCAACGCCACCTTGAAAATAGAAGAAAAAGAACCTCTAATCTTCAGGAGGGATCAGGCTTATATCGGGGTTATGATAGATGACCTTGTCTTGAAAGGCACAGATGAGCCATACAGGATGTTTACTTCAAGGGCTGAATATCGCCTTCTGCTTCGTCAGGATAATGCTGACTTGAGATTAATAGAATACGGGCATAATCTTGGTCTTATTGATGAAGGGTTCTATAATAGGGTTGAAGAAAAAAGGAGAATGATTAAAGAGACGGAAAGTAGGTTAAAGAAGACAATGATTACCCCAACAATGGTTTCTAACTTAACCTCTTCAATTAGTGCCTTCCATTTATTAAAAAGAAAAGGGTATGATATAAATAATGTAGAAGAGATTCTGGGGGAGAAACTCGATTCAGAAGTTAAGCAGGCTATATCAATAGATGCACGGTATGATGGATATATCCAGCGAGCGATGCGAAAGATAGAGGAACTAAAGAGGATGGAGGACAAGAGGATTCCCGATAATATAGACTTTCTCAAGATAGATGTCATTAGCACAGAAGCGAGAGAAAAACTGAACAGGGTTCGTCCCGAGACACTTGGGCAGGCATCACGCATTTCAGGGATAAAGCCAACAGATCTCCAATCACTTATGGCATATCTCAGGAGGAAAAATTGAAGCAAATACCCTTGCACATCTTATACCTATTAAATAAAAGGGAATCGGGACTGGGAAGTCCCTCCTACAACAACATCTGTAGGGGTTCGATTTATCGAACCCGCATCCCATTCAGGCGTGATAAATCACGCCCCTACATTATTTGTAGTGACAGAGCTTGCTCTGCATTCTCTGTCTTCTCTTTCGTTTTTTTTGTGTGGTGGTGTGGGGAGAACAAACCACAAATTTTCTCTGTAGTGAATAAAGGTGGTAGGAATTGAAAAAGGTATAGGAGAAATAACTTATGCTAAATATTATCTGGAATAGAAAAACTGTAAAGAAATTTAAAAAAGGATGGGTAGAAAGTATTGAGGAAGCACTCTCATCTATAGAAAAGGCTCGGGTCTTTGATACAACACCAAAAAGGTTGCGAGATATAGTAAAGGATTCTAAAGGAGACGACAGTTTTCTTATAATCGGTGGACATAAACTCTTTCCTTTTTACGAAGTAAGGAATCCAACGAATGACAGGGACAGGGTTGTCTGGACAGATAACCTATATGGTTCTACCGATGATGACCCTCTTCTTCCGGAACGCTCCATAGGAAGACTACCTGATGGTGATAATCTTGAATTCCTATTAGAAAAAATCCGCTCCATTGAAGAATTCCTGGATAATGATACTTTTATAGATACCACATTTGGGCTCTCAGCAGCGGTCTGGGAGGATACCTCAAGGAATATCTATAAGATTATTTCCAATCAAGAACTCTTATTATCACCTCCTGAAAATACAAAAACAATAAAGATAGGGGAAGATGTAGACATTTTCTATTTCAACCTTCATGGTTCGGATAAGTCAAACAAATGGTATGGACAGGCAGATGGTAGATACCCGATAGCCCTATCTCCTGATAATATACCAGGCCTTAATAATGCTGTAGTTTTTACTGAAGCCTGTTATGGTGCATATACAATAGATAAGGGGATATCCGATTCCATAGCCCTTACATTCCTTAAGAATGGAGTTCAATGCTTCATAGGTTCTACCACAGTTGCCTATGGTCCTCCGATTCCTCCGCCAACAGAGGCTGACCTTCTAACAACTCTTTTCTTTGAGGAAATACTAAGAGGAAATAAGTTCGGGATTTCTTTGCTCAATGCAAAGCAGGAATTCTTCAGGAAAATGATGAACGAACAGGGATTTCTTGATGGAGATGATAAGAAAACCCTGCTGCAATTCGTATTATATGGAAACCCTGAGGGGAGGATAATCAATGGATAAATGCCACAGAGACACTGAGAGCACAGAGATAAAAGAGTTAAATAAATTTACTGAAGAAATAATCGGATGTGCAATAGAGGTTCATAAGCAACTTGGCCCAGGGCTATTGGAAGCAATTTATGAATCTGCTCTATGTATAGAATTTGATATTAATAATATCAATTACCAGAGGCAAATAATGATACCCATTGAATATAAAGATCATAAAATAGGTGAATACAGGTTGGATTTATTAGTGAGGAATGAAATAATTATTGAATTAAAAGCAGTGGATAATTTATCTCCAATTTTTGAAGCACAATTGTTATCCTATTTGAAAATGACTGGTAAAAGATTGGGATTGTTGATCAATTTTAACGTTCCAATGTTAAAAGGTGGAATAAGAAGGATTATATTGTGAGCATTAATATAGGATTAAAAATTAACCCTATGAACTTTGTTACTGTAGTAGATTATGTGGGCAAGATAAGAAGAATAAGTACAGAGGATAATGAGAGAAAAACACAGAGACAAGATAAAAAAGAAATAAAAAAAGACTCTGTGTCCTCTGTGTCTCTGTGGCAAAAAAAGGGAGGTTAGAATGGACATAGAACAAGTAAAAAAGATTGCAAGGGATGCAATTTCAGAGCATTATCCGGGTATGGCAATGATAGAGCCAGAGATAGAGATAATGGATACAGGTATCTCAAAATCCTCTTTTAAGAAGGCGGGTATCCCTCCTGAAGCAGGAAAGAGTATCTGGATTGCAACCTTTAGAAAAGAGGAAACCACTGAGGAAGGTTTTCCTATTGAGAGAATAACCAGGGTTACAATGAACGAATTCGGTGAAGTTATAAAGATTTCAGAGTCCAAGTAGATGTTAACTGTATTCTTTTTCCTTTTTGGTGCTGCAATTGGGAGTTTCCTTAATGTGGTTATCTATCGATTGCCAGAAGGAAAATCCCTCGTTTGGCCCGGTTCTCACTGTCCACAATGTGGTGAAAAGATCAGATGGTTTGATAATATACCTATATTGAGTTATATCATCCTTCAAGGTAAATGCAGGGATTGTGGTAATGAGATCTCCATAAGGTATCTTGTAGTAGAATCAATCACAGCGGTTGTATATTTATATGCGTACCTTCACTATGGTATCTCATTGGAACTATTGACATTTCTGGTATTTACATCACTTCTCATTCCCATATCCTTTATAGATTTTTCTACTATGCTGATACCTGATTCTTTATCCATATCCGGTATTATCATAGGGCTGCTCTTCTCTATGTTTAGGGGGATAATAGTGGTCTCCTGTATTGGAGCAGCGATTGGTGCTATCTACATCCTCATTATTATCCATATTGGTAAAGCGGTGTATAAAAAGGATGTGATGGGATATGGGGATATAAAACTCGCTGCAATGATTGGTGCATTCGTTGGATGGGACAGTTTTCTTCTTACTATTCTCTTTAGTTCTCTTTTTGGTTCCCTCTTTGGATTGGTTCAGATAAAGCGGGGTAAATCCTCAATGAAATCCCTTATTCCCTATGGTCCATTTCTTGCTATTGGCGGATTTATAACCTTTTTGTTTGGAAGATGGATAATCGTCCGATTCTTTCTGGGTTAATCATCAACCTAATATTATTTTACGGAGCGATAGGATAGGCATAGAGCTCTGCAATTATTTGTAGTGGCAGAGCTTGCTCTGCAGTACTTTTAAGATCTTCAGGGCGATTCAGTGA
>JAGLZA010000008.1 GCA_023131835.1 Caldifarciminota bacterium | reverse complement strand
TCTCTTCTAATAAGCCTGAGTTGGTATAATTGTAGTTAACCTTACTACCATCAGGATAGGTCATCGAAACCAGTTTATCGGCTGAGTTATACTGATAATAGACCTTCAGGGTATCATTCAGCCATCCTATATATTGCCATTTCCCTGCTGTTCTGCCTCTATTATCATAGAAAAACATCTGCCAGCCTGTTTCATCATTAGTGCGAACCAACCGTCCTTTCGGGTTGTTTATTGAATCAGGAACCGAGAGGTTGAAATTATCATAAGAATCGTAATAAAGGGAATCAGCCTTAATAAGGGAGTCTTTCTCAATAATTGTAACCCTTTCGTATTCTTTATCAACTGTAATACGGATATTGTTAATGTAAAGATGAACAGTGTCCTCAGTATTCGATGTTGCACCAAGGAACCTGAACATTATCTTATTCACACAGGAAAGATTAAAATCTGGATTTGGAAGAGAGTCAAAGTCCAACGTGATACCCCTGCGCCAGATATGATAACTGCGAATAGGGATTTCATCATTTACATGGTCAATAGTATCGGTAAATGAGTAAAATAAAGAATCAGAAGGGATATTTATTATGATTACCTCAAATTGACCAAAGGTAGAATCAGGGACTTCGGTATCAAGCCCGAATGTGTAATCAAATTCTAATTGAACAAGAGACATTGGATCGAAACTACGATAAATACTGGATATACCTCCGGTATCCGGAGATTCAATCTGAAAACAATCAGAATCGTAGTTAAGAGGAGCAGTAACGCTCAAACAACCTTCCGGAATATCGGTCCACAACGATGCATCCGAACAACCATCAACTATACATTCTGTGGAATCATAATATGTTGTATCATACCAGATGGAATGAATCAGCCCCTTCAGGATAAGTCTCCCATAATCATCATATTGATAGGTCTTAAATTCGGCTTTTCCCCTATCGGTGGAATCTATGGAAGAGATAAGTAACCCTGTAGTGTTGTTATATTCCATCTCAATCAAACCCTTGTCCGGAGAGTTCTCCGAAATTATTTTCCCCCAACCATTGTAGGAATAAAGAATTTCTTTTTCCTCAGGGTCAGTTATCTTCTTCAATTGTCCAATATTATCGTATTCAAACTCTGTTATAAGGGAATCTTCATTCCCATACCCAATAATACGGGTACGGGTACCATTACCAAAAGAATCATATACCTTTTTTACTGTATCACCCTCGGGAGTAATTATTATTACCTCATTTCCTTGATATTGGTATCTGGTATATGCATTTCCATCCTCTATAGGGGTTCGGATGAGTGTATCTCTACCAAAAGCATCGTAATAAAAGGATTTATACATATCAGGGGAAGGCATCACTTCACCATCAAATGAATTTACCTCATCGAATGAGCCAATGGAAACGCCTGAGTAAACCGGAAGAAGAATGTTTATTAATCTACCTCTTTCATCATAACCAAAACTCTGCACTACTGTCATACCATTCTGGGAATCCTTTCTCTGTGTCTGTATCCTCCTGCCGAGTCCGTCATAAAAGGTATACATCTTCTCTTCACCCTTTACCTTACCCCATTTCTTTCTGGAAGAATCATCGTATCCATATTCAATAGTGGGAGAATTGATATTATCACCAGGTTTTATTACCTTTATAATTCTTCCAAGTTCGTCATACTTAAAGACTGTAGTATTACCATTGGGTTCAGTTACCTCCTGTAAGAGTCCGGTATTTGAGTAATATGAGAACTCGGTGATAAGGGAATCAGAACCACTGATAAAATCTATCTTCTTACTCGGTCTGGAATATTCAGTGGATGCATCAAACTCATATTTTGTAGTTGAACCACCATAACTTGTTTTTATTATATTACCCACTTTATCATACCAGTAATCGGTTTTAGGCCCATCACCTATATAAGTTTGAACCAGTATATGTTTATCATTATAAGCATATTCAGGGTTGTAACTCGATATGTGTCCATAATTCCCAAGGTTTACCCTATCTCCCCAATCATAATTATAATAGATACTTCGTAAAATATCCCCCCAATCAGCACTGGTTGTATTGAGTATTTCCTCTTGGGTGATTATCGGGCGAGAGGTGTTCTGCTCCTCTATTTTACTTCTCTTTCTCCTGTTATCACCTCTAATATTGTTATTTTCCCAGACATCAAAGTTGGTGCTATCTTCGGTGAAACGCACTGAATCAATCTCACCATAGTAAAGAACTGCCTGATAAGGAGCATATTCAGGTCTTGCAACCCTAACTCTTTTTGAAATGGCTCCTCTTTCCATATTCATTAAAACTCCCCAATAGGAGTGTAGAACCTGAACCTGAACAACGGTATCAAGCATAATCTCATGTTCTGCCACATTTTCAGTCATATAGGCAGTAAATGTTTTTATTCCATCACTTTCGATTAATCTTCCTGCACTACTTGCGAAAGGCGAATTATCCGGATAATTATTATCCATTTTGAGAAGGTTCTTGACTGCTCTTAAGGTATCGCCAACCTCGTTAAAATCAATTCCTTCCTCAAAAACCCCAAGGAGGTTTACATTATTAGGTTTATCTGTAAAGGAATATACCGAATAACTATTATCAGGACTTTGCAACTTGACCGCTTTATACATCGGGAGAGCGTAAGTAGGCCTATAACCTATCCCCACAACATTCCCAACACTGGAGGTAGGACTGATGGGGTTCCGAGGATCCCAGTTCCCTTCTCCATCACCATACCAGATAATATATTTATTTCCTTCTGATTCACTGTCTTTCTTTATATTTATCTCTGTTAATCGTAGATAACGAGAGATGATATTGCTATCGTTTATCGTAGTATCAAATGTGACCTCTTCAAAAGAATATTCCTCAATTCCTCCATAAGGATGATGATATTCAGAAAGCACTCCTTTATCATTATATTCGAATCCCTCCGAAGGATAAAGCAATTCGTTAGAGGGATCATAGTATCCCACCGAGGAAAGGAGTTTTACTGTATCACCCCTCCACATACTGATTGCTTCCTCCAGTGTATCCAACTGATATTCGAATTTGATTTTTACTTCTTCTCCTTCAGAATTCCAGTAGGAGATGCTCTCTAAGTATAGGGAATCATCTGAGTAATGAAATACAGCAGAGTCACCGGTTGGAGATGTGATTTTTTCAATATGACGCATCTTTTCGATACCAATCGTAGAATCAGCAATTGCCCAAGGCGGTTCCGCATCGAGAGTATCCATCTCTCCACTGTAGTCAATTTTTATATAATTTCCAAATCTGTCTACTATCTTAGTGAGGGTTAAGAAATACGAAATTTCGTCGTACCAGAACCATCTCCCGTAAAAGCGATCAAAAACATATCTAACCCCTTCAGGAGAGGTGAAAACCAAACTGTACAGTGAGTCAAATTCACACCATTCAATATCCCAATCAGGCATATCAGGTAAGAAAAGTTTCTCACCATCATCATAATAAGATACAATTTGGTGCTTGTTTCCATCCCCTAAACGAATCCAACTATAATCTCTACTACTTGCACGAAAGAAATATACCTCCCCCATTATAACATTCCAGCCCATTTCACCCATACCAGGGAGATCTAAAATCACAAAGGTTGAATCACCGATAGGTTCTCCAGTATAAGTGGTCTCAGGTGTAGCACTACCAGGATGAGAGGCAAGGGTGCTGAAATAGGAAAGATTGATTGAGGGACTTAAATCGCCTCTGCCTGGAAGCGTTAACAGGTTCTTTTGCATTGTGAAATGGCCTGTTGCAAGGTTTACATCTGCAGAACCCATTCGTGTATACCTGGAATTACTCTTGAAGGCGGTGTTGTAAGGATTGTTTGAGAAGTCAAAGGATGGATATTTATGTTCTGAAGCCCTGAGGAGTAAGGATATTAACAAAAATAAAAGAAAAGTTGATTTTTTCATTATTCCTCCGAAATTTTTTAAATTTAGTTGAAGGTATCTTTAATCAAAAGGGGGAGTTTGTCAAGGGGGGGCACACACCACCACCCCTGTTTCTCGCTAAGAACGCTAAGGAGGCAAAGGGCGCAAAGCCCTTCATCTCCACCCCTGAATTTTGTGATTTAAGAGAAAGAAGAGCACACTACCCCCCCTTTTTTTAACCGCAAAGTCACAAAGGTCACAAAGCCCATCTCCACCCATTTAATTTGTAATTTAAGAGAAAGAAAAACATCGGAAGAATATTCATTTCTTTATCTAAACGCTGTTGGCTGTATGCCGTATGCTGTATGCTGATTTTATACCGCAGATGAACGCTGAGGAAAGGGTTGGTGTGTTGGTCAGTTGGTGGGTTAGTGGGAGAGTTCTTCAGGTCACATTCACGCCTGGCAAGGCAAGCCTTGCCACTACATGTTCGGAATTGAGAAATTTCTCTCAAAGAGGGCAAGATGTATCTTGCCCCTACATCCAGAGCGCGGAACAAGTTCCGCTACTCCTGTTCGGGTTTGATGAATCAAACCCCAACAAAAAATGGGGGGCGAGGGGGGGACCGTGAAGAAACCGTGGCTAAAAAGGGGGGTGAGAAAATACTTGACAAACCAGAAGGGATTGCTATCTTAACTATATGAAAAGAATCGTATTCTTTATCTTGATATTTAACCTGGTTCTATACGCACAAGAACAAGAAAAAGAGAGAAAACTCACGGTCTCCTTCGAAGACCTCTCTGTTCGCGAAGTGGTTCATGCATTAAACCAGAAGTATGGCTTGAACATCGTTCTTGAACGCAATGTAAAGGGTAATGTTACTCTCTACCTCAGGGATGTTACGGTGGATCAACTCCTAAAAACAATAGCACGAACCCTCGGCTGCTCTTTGAATATGGAGGGGAATATCTATTATTTCACCAAAGAAAAAAAGGAGGGGTTGACTATCTCGATTGAGGATGGACTGATGACCCTTGATTGCGAAAATATCGATATTACACGGGTCATTCGGGAGATATCAAAGAAGAGTGGACTGACTATCGTGACCGGGGAGAAAGTAAAGGGAAAGGTCTCAGGATATATCAAATCCATCCCTGTGAAAAAAGGGCTCAAAGCCTTTCTCTCCTCAAAAGGCTACAGGATGACGGAAAAGGAAGGGATAATAGAAGTAATCAGAATGGAAGCAGGGAGAAAAGGAGTAAAGGAGTCATTCTATATCTCTGTGAATAAGGATTACCTTATCTCAATGGATGTTAAGGATGTGGAACTGGAGAATTTCATCGATGAATTATCCCGAAAAGTAGGCTTAAATATAATCATTTATGGGAAACTCACAGGCAAGGTGAAAGCAACAGTGGATAATCTACCACTGGATAAGACCCTTGATTTGATTTTAGCAGGGACGGAATACGGTTATAGAAAAATAGAGGATATTTACCTTGTGGGAAGCACAGAAGGGAAAGCACCAGGAGCATCTGTAATAGGCACTGTTACCCTCCTGCCATTAAAATATTGTAAGGCAGACGATGCATTGAAATTGATGCCTCCTACTATTTCATCCTCAAATCTTAAAGTAGTAGAGGAACATAATGCACTACTCTTCTCAGGAACAGAGGGCGAGAAGAGACAGATAGAAAACTTCCTTGATGCTATTGATATTCAACCAAAGAGGGTAAGGATACGCGCAATTATCCTATCGGTCTCGAGGAAGAAACTCTCGGAATTGGGAATGAGAGTAGGTTACGGGTCAACTGATTCTGTTGCTACACTACTCCCTGAATTCCACAGGGATTACTCAAAGGAGAATATTGATAATATACTTGAGTTCATTTCATCCTCGCTCAAATGGGGAACAACTTTTGAGGTTCCCGATAACTTTCATATAATCCTCAATGCCTTAGAACAGAAAGGCATAGGAAAGGTCCATGCAGAACCCAGCATTGTAACCCTGAGCGGCCAGAAAGCGAGTATTGATGTAGGATGGGTGGGTTACTACCGAACAAGGACTGGTTCTCCTGATAACCCAATCATCCAGGTCCATTCAGTGAGCGCCGGGGTAACACTCAATATTACTCCCTGGATTGGAAAGGAGAATGATGTAACTGTTGATGTCGATATAGGGGTCTCATCCCTCAAGGGTATAGGTCCAGAAGGACTACCTGAACTATCAAGAAGAAGCGTTAAAACCACCCTTAAACTTCGAGATGGGGAGACAGCAATTATCGGGGGTTTGATACAGAAAACAGAAAACGTGCGGAAGGATAAAATACCTATTCTGGGAGATATACCCCTGATTGGCGATTTTCTCTTCTCAAGTAAAACTGTCAACCTTGACGAATCCGAACTGATTATCTATCTCACCCCTGAAATTATCGAATGGGGAGAATAGGTATGAGATGCTTCTTTTTTATAACAGGATTTATCCTGATTCTGAACTGCGCTTCAAATTCTTACATAGTTACCAGTAAAGGTAAGACTATATCAGTCTATTTTATCGAACCAGAACTAACAAGAGATGGCTTGATAAAAGATAAGACCGAGTTTTATCTCTTCAGAGATTCAAAGGGAAGTATTGTGCCCAATCAGGATTCAACCAAATCAGAATATCTCATTCTGCTTCGGATTCATTCTCGTCCTTCAAATCTCATGGAACCGGAAAAAAGATTATATGAAGCAATCGTCCACCTGAAATCTGTTAGTGATGGTTCACTTATTGGAATGGCAGAGGCGCGGGCAGAGGGTGAATTCAACCAGATTCTATCTTCCCTTTCAAAAAATCTATCAAAGGGCTTGATATCAATATTCAAGAAACTCCCTGAAGATGAGAATAAGTAGATACCGGCAATGGATTATTATAGGGATAGTAGTCGTTGTTCTCTATCCCCTTTTGTTTTCTCATCTGGTCAGAGGAATCAGAGAGAACAGGAATACATTAGAGAGGAAAAAGAAAGAGATGTTGTTATATTCCTCATCCGAGGCGCTGAATAATTATTGTCTCAGTCTCAAAAATTATCAAACGAAACGAATAAAGGAATACAAGGAATTCAAAACAGTACCAGAAGGGATTACCCGATTGCTTGGAATAGTAGATTCCAGCAATCTCAAGACGAAATCTATCCATCACTCTGTAATAAGGGATGCGGGAAATATTCCTTATATAACGGTTGAAACAGAAATCACAGGCAAATATTCTGATTTCTGTTCCTTCTTGCATTTGTTAACCTCATATCCACTGAAGATTGAGAAAATCAGGATGAAGTATTCTTCTTCCGGGATATTCGCATACCTTCGCATCAGACTCTTCCTCTCAGAAGATGTCGAGAAATAAAATACTACTCTACTCCTCCATCCTTATCTTCGAACTATTCTTATGGATTAGTTTTCCGAAAACAGAAGATTTATTCCTTCCTCACCTGGATTTCAATATCAAAAGACCTGAAGAGGTAGTAATAGCGAAACCAGAAAGAGACCCTTTTAGATATCATATAGAAAGAAAACATCGACTTAGAAATAAATTCAAAACCTCTTCGATTGTTATAAAAGGTATAATGTGGGATGAAGAGAATCCTTCAGCAATGATAAGTATAAACGGAGGAAAGACAAAGTTTGTGAGTGAGGGGAATAGAATAGGTGGAATCAGGATTCTGAAGATAAAGAGAGACAGGATAATTATTGATGAACGAGGAAAAAGAGAGATCATACTCAAATAAAGGATTTTCTCTCATCCTTGTGGTGGTAATTATGTTCGTTCTTTCCTCTACAATGACAGTCTTTCTATATACAAATATGGGACATAGGAATAGATTAAGTAGGCGTCTCAATAGGATGCAGGCTTTCTATATGGCTTCCTCAGAGATGTTAAGGGCGACCAGGAATCTTCCACACTCTGTATCGGTGAGAAAGGATTCTCTCTTTGGCGGTTGTGTAAAAAGTGAATTTGAGATAACGAGGGGATTTATTAGAGTGGTCTCAACAGGGATATTCAATCAAGAAAAGGTTAGTATCCAGGCAGAATACGGGATGCAATTAGATGAAAGTGAAAAGGATATTGCTGCAATACTGTTGACAAAAAATAAACCAGAGATCAGGGGCTTTGTAGATGGTGATATCAAAACCGGTCATCCCCTTCCTGTGATAAATCTAAGTATCATAAAGAATGAAATAGGTTCTTTCTATACTGCTCTGCAATCTCCGTATCAGGCTGACACCGAGTTATTCTCTCCTCAGCTATTCAGCGACCGATCTGATTTCCCACCCAACGAGAAAATCTTTGTAAATGATGCAGTCTTCTTCAAAGAGGACACTTTCAACTTCCCTGCAACTGTTATAAGTACATCGGATATAATTGTTGAAAGTGGATATCTCAGTGGTTTGACCCTCATTGCCCAGGGCGAGGTGCGGATACAGGGAGATTCACATCTGAATAATGTCTCCATCTTTTCCCCTGCCGGGGTTGTCTTAAGCGGTTATAGTAACTTCTCAGGGGAGATTATATCGGAAAGGGAGATCAGGGTGGGTGAATATGCGATTATTGGTGGATCAAGCGTCCTTGTAGCACGAGGGGAAAACAATAAGATAAGATTTACCGAATCTTCCAGTTTCTCGGGAACAGCAATATCAATAGAGGAGATAAAGATTGGGAGTAGTCATACTAATCTTATTGATATAGGAGAAAATGTGCGCTGCTACGGACTTATCTATTCATCCGGGCGAGTTGCTATGAAAGGGAAGTTAAAAGGACTTATCTATGCCTTCTCCTTTTATGGCAGAAAAAGTAATGGGAAATTTGGCAATGCTATCGAAGGGAATATTGTTTCCGGGGTACCAAACAATCTGGTTATATCTGCTTTTTTAGATACAGAGAGGATAAAAAGGAAATCATGGGGATTTACAAGGACAAGGGATTCACTCTTATAGAGGTGATAGTCTCTCTGACCATTCTTAGCATCATACTTCTTTCATTCTATCAATTCTTCATCGCTTCGCGGAGGCACAGTTCTCTCATTTGCAAGAAGGAGGTGGCACTTCTTCTTGCCGAAAGGAAAACAGAGCATTTGATTGCAGGGATTGAACCAGAGGATGATACCGTTACGATAGACACACTTGATAGGATTGTCTATCACACAATACTGAAGATAAATGAAGAGATTCCACCTGTATGTAGTGTAACGGTTTATGCCAATGAGAAAAAGGTAATAGAGATGCAATTCCTGAAACCCTGATAGTCTATGCAAAAGAGAGGTTTCACCTTAATAGAGATAATCCTTACCATACTTATACTGGGTATAATCACCACTCTAATATTTTCTTCCTACATACGAATTCAATCACAGATCAATACAAATAAGTGGAGAAATGAACTGACAGAAGAGGGAGTGAAGATGTGTAATCTAATCTGGCGTGAATTGGTGAGTGCCCAGGAAATTCTTTTTGCAGATATGGATACCATCCTCTATATTGATCAGGAAGGTGGATACTCTTCGTTATGCTGGAGGGATAGTCTCCTCTTTAAGACGGGTAAGAATCTCTCGCCAAAGAAGGCTAAGATTCCTTGTTTTAGATTCGAGTATTTTCTTCCTCCTGAGTTTGTTGGCGAGCGGTCTGAACCGATTACTTTTCTCCCCCTGGATGAACTGGAATGCGATATTTTAAGGGTAATAGATTATGAGATGGAAATCCAGAGAGGAAAAACCATTATACATCTCAGAACTGGTGTTCATCTGCGGGGACTAAGGTAGCGGTGAATTCAAAGATTGTTATTCCTCCTTTATTCTCTACTTTTTCTATATTGGTTTCCCTTACCACCTTCATATCTTTCAACCTTGTGTAGAATTCCATCACCGCCTCCTGATTTTTTCCCTTCCCAATTAAATGAATTTTAAATCCCTTTTTATCCTTCATTATGACAGGTTCACTCTCCAGAGAAGCGAGGCGAACATTCTTGGGGATTATCTTTGAAATCCCGTTTAAGAAACGTTCCCAGGGTATAGATGTTTTTGTACTTTCCTGTAGTTGTATTCGCATCTGAAGTTCTACCACTTCCGATTGTAATTCTTTGGTAGTCTGATATAATTCTCTGTATCTTTCAATCCGTTGATTGAATGTTAGGAGCCACAGACCCCCTGCAACAAGTAGGAGAATAGGAATAGATAACAAACCGCCAAGAAGATAGCCAATTCTCTTGATATACCATTTGATCCTCCTCTCCTCTTCATAATCCTTCCTCCTTTCAAAAAATTCTTCCGGAGTAAGGTCCACCTCCATTCCCATTTCAGGTGTAAGTGAGAGTCCGTAAGCGAGCAAAGAATCAGGAGGGGGTAATTTTACCGAAGAATATTCGATAAACTTCTTCTTATAGGCGCTTTTTTTATAAAGTTTCTTTTTCTCCTTTTCTGATAAGTCACCTGTGAGATATATCCGTTCTATTTTATCCACCCATCGAGATGCAATATTGATTCCTTCATCAAGGGAATCCAATAAATCCTTCTCTTCAAACGAAGAACTCCTTGCAAAAGTAATCACACCCTTATCCAGACAGGTGAAGATAAATGCGGAAACCATAATCTCAACAATCAGGATAGAATGTTCAATTCCTTCTTGATGAAGAATAAATGGGACCACTACCGCAAGATTATCCGGTATTACTCCGGAGATCCTATAATCATCAATGGGAAGTGCTTGAATCCTCTGATTTATTCTCTTCTTTTCACTTTCAACGATGTAACCCATACACCCTTTTTCGGCAGGGATGGTTGCTATTCGTATTATCTCTTCTTTTTTTCTCCTTCCAACAATATATTTATTCAGATTCTTGAGGATAAACTGCGTAACTTCATCCGGATTCTTATCAGGGAAGAACTCTGACTTGATCAGATAATTATTTTCTCCGGCGTTGATATACAATGAATCACATCCAAGAAGTTCCTTGGATTCGAACATCTCTTCAAGAGATGAGAAGTTAAGGATAGAAAGATTGGTACCCTTATCAGCACTTTCTTTTCTTATCACAGCTTTCAATCTTTCAAGATGAATTCCTGCAATTTTCATAAACATATTATATACTATTTTTTAGATAAGTCAAATTATTTCACCACGGAAGACACAATGGAAAGGGTTGGCGTGTTGGTCAGTTAGTGGGCGACTCAACGAGTCGCCCCTACAAAAAAGGGCAAGATGTATCTTGCCCCTACATCCAGAGCGCGGAACAAGTTCCGCTACTCCTGTTCGGGTTTGATGAATCAAACCCCTACAAAAAAGGGCAAGATGTATCTTGCCTCTACACCCAGAGCGCGGAACAAGTAGAGGCAATTCATGAATTGCCACTACTCCAGAGGTCTTTGCGTTTTTGCGAGAACACAAATCGCGACAGGGATGTCGCTCCCACAAAAGTCAAGGAAACTTCGCCTCTACAAACGGATGCACAGTTGAAACCGTGTATCCACCCCACATTGGGCGTATAGCAATACGCCCCTACGGTTCGGGTTCGATAAATCAAACCCCTACAAAGAGGGCAAGATGTATCTTGCCCCTACATCCAGAGTGCGGAACAAGTAGAGGCAATTCATGAATTGCCACTACGATTCGGGCGTGATAAATCTCGCCCCTACAAAATGGAATTTTCTTTGCGGGCTTTATATTCCTTTGCGTGCTTTGCGAGAAAAAAGGGGGGGAGTGATCGGGACTGGGAAGTCGCTCCCACAGAGATCGTTCGGGTTTGATGAATCAAACCCCTACAAAAAACAAGGGGGCGAGGGGGGAAACCGTGCAGAAACCGTGGCTAAAACTCCCCCCTTGACAAATCAAATTATCGCAATATATTAAAACCATTATGACTGACCAGTCAGTTAGTAGAGAAAAACAAATAATGGGGGTAGCAAAGGAGCTTTTTGCGGAGGGGGGCTATCATGGTGTAAAGATGGATGATGTGGCAGAGGTGTGTGGGATAGCAAAGGGAACCATATATCTTTACTTTGAATCCAAGGCTGATCTATTTGTCAGGGTTTTGGTTGGAAATGTTGATGGTATTATCGTCGATATCAAAGAAATACTTGCTTCCGGTAGTGACCTTGACACTACTCTATTATGCATGTTTGATTATTATGAGGATTCTATTAGAAGGGATAAGTACTTTAAGCGTTTTGGGGAGACGCGCCGCGGTCTTCCGGGTAACCTCCCGTCTGATATTGTATATAAAGTACATAAAGCTATCTTCTCGCGTATTCAAGCGCTGGAAGACGAAGTAGTAGACTTTTTTGCCAGTCATCTACAAGGCAAGGAGATAAATCTACGTGATTTCTATCAAATGCTTGTGGCTATATCCTTTGCGATAGCCCAATCTGAATCAGATACAATTAAAGATACTGCGCTTTCTGTTATATTGAATGGAATAAAAAAGGAGGCAACTTAATGAGATTTGGGAGTTTCTTTGTTTTGTTAATCCTTTTGATGGCAATCCCTTCCTCCGGGTTGACAATTGAGGAGGCAAAAGAGATTGCATTGAAGGAGAATAGAGCTCTAAAGATTTCCGAGCTGGAAGTAAGAAAAGCTGAGGCAAAATTAAAGGAATCCTGGGCGGCATTCTATCCGGGTGTTCAATTCCAGTCGAGTTATACAAGGTTGCTCAGTGTTCCTCAATTTAGTCTTGAAACCCCTGAGGGTACTCAGACCATATCAATGGGATATCCTGATAACTACAAGAATACCCTTTCAGTGACATTTCCACTCTTTACTTTTGGGAAAAGGTTTGTATTTAAGAGAATTGCCGAAAAGGGATTGAGGCTTCAGGAATTACAGGAAGAGACAGATAAGATTAGTCTATTAAAGGACCTGGCGACCATATTTTACGGGGTGGTGAGTGCAAAGAAGGGAGTGGAGATTGCAAAAGAGGCGATAGAACGGGCTGAGGACCATCTCAAAACCGTGACGGTCCAATATGAGGAGGGAAGAGTTACCAGGTTGGATTTTCTTTCTGCCGAGACTGACCTCAACGAGAGAAAAACAACCTTTCTGAATGTACTTAATGGACTGGAAAAGGCCCATTCCGGACTCAATATCCTTCTCGGGTTTCCCGTTGATACAATGGTGGATATCGAGGAAGAAATAGAGATGGATATAAAACCGGATACCTTTATTCTTGATGCACTTATAACGCAAGCGCTTAAGAACAGACCAGAGGTAAAGGGTGCACAGGAAATAAATGCGATGGCGAATCTCAACAATACGATGCAGTATTTAAGTTATCTCCCTACGATCGCTTTTGTGGGAAATTTTTCCTATGATAAACCCTGTAATATGGTAAATGAATGGGATAATAATATTACGGCAACCATTGCACTTACAGTACCAATCTTTGAGGGGTTCAGTAGAAGGAGAAAAATAGAAGGATATATCCTTACAACAGAGCAGGCAAAGATAAGAGGAATGATGATAAGAGAGGGAATCAAGATGGAGGTCAAGAACCTCCTGCTTGATTACCGTTTGAGTAAAAAGAAGTTGGATTTAGCTGAAAAGAAGCTGGAGCAATCAAGGGAATTATACAGGATGGCAAAGGAACAATATGAAAAAGGCTATATTAGTTCCTTACAATATAAGGATATAGAGCTTGGGTACAGGAGTGCAGAGTTCACTCATCTCAATTCTATCTATAATTTGCGAGTGGCATTATCAAAGATAAAAATCGCTATAACCACAGAATAGGAGGAAGAATGAAGAAATGGATATTTATTATATTTTTGATACTCTTGATTGGAATTCCTTCTTTAATAAGAATTAATAAAAGGATAGAGAAAGAAGACAAAAAAGAGGATACAATACCTGTAACAGTTACTCTTCCACAAAAAGGGAATGTAATACAGATTATGAGTTTTTCCTCAAGGATTGAAGGCGTTGATCAAACCTTTGTCTATTCTGATATCCCGGGTAGGTTTCTCCGTTTCACAGTAGAAGATGGCGAAAGGGTAAGGGATGACCAGACTATAGCCTATATAGAACTGGAGACTCCCGGCGTCGAAAGAAAACCCATTTCGGTGAAAAGTCCCATAACTGGTGTTATCTCCCTTTCTCCTCTGGGACGTGGTCAACCAGTGCTTCAAAGGATACCAATAGCCCAGGTGGCAAAAATTAGCAGGGTTAATGTAGAATTTGATGTCCCCGAGCGATTCCATCTAAAGAAGGGTGATCGGATAGAGGTGGAGATACCTTCACTTAATAAGAGATTTAAAGGAAAGATAAAAAAGGCATCAGCTTTTTACAATTCACAGAGCAGGACCCAGCGGATTCAGGGAATAATACCAAATTCAGATCAAGAGATAATACCCGGTATGTTTGCAAGGGTGTGGGTAATTGTGGCCGAAGAGGTCAATGTTATTACCCTACCACCTGAAGCAGTTATAGGAGCGATTGATAGATTCGTCTTCAAGGTTGAGAATGGTAGGGCGGTTCTGGTTCCAGTAGAGATTGGTATTTCCAGTGATAGTCTGGTTGCCATCCGAAAAGGCCTGACAGAAGAGGATACAGTCCTGATTGAGGGTCAGTATATAGTGAAGGATCAATCAATGATAGATATAAAGGAGATTCAATGATAGAGGGGGCTGTAAAGAGACCGGTTCTTACAGCAGTTGCTTTTATTATACTGGTTATAATCGGAATAATTGGCTGGCTTAATCTGCCAATATCCCTTTACCCTGACATTACCCTTCCATCACTTATGGTGGTTACTGCATATCCAGGGGCTTCAACAGAGGATGTGGAGGAGGAGATAACCAAGGAGTTGGAGGATGCGCTTGGGAATCTCTCCGGGCTGAAAGAGATTACCTCGGAATCAAGGGAAAACCTTTCTATTATATCCCTTTCGTTTGAGTATGGAACCGAGCTTGATGAAGCAGCCAATGATACACGGGATGCAATGGCTTTTGCGGTCTTACCTGATGAAACAGAAGAGCCAAGATTATTCAAAATGAAAACCACTATGATGCCGCTTATAATATATACTGCATCTGCGGAGAATCCAGGAATTGACCTCAGGAGGATTGTTGAGGAGAAAATAACTAAAGAACTTGCGAGAACTCCGGGCGTAGGTTCAGTTCCTGTCTGGGGGGGTGGTAGGGAAAAGCAGGTGAATATTGATATTTCCCAGACAAAACTTGAGCAGCTTGAACTCTCCCTTAATTATATTGTTCAGGCATTAAAGGCTAATAATTTGAACTTCCCATTGGGTGACCTTGAAAGAGGCAATACCAAGTATCTCCTTAGACTACCGGCAAAGTTTATGAATCTTCAAGAGATAAGAGATGTGGTGGTTGGAGTGCAGGATCGAAAACCTATAAGGTTAGGAGATATAGCAACAATTGAAATGGGTTTTGCCGAGAAAGAAGGATACTTCAGGATGAATGGAAAAGAAGCAGTAATGTTCCCAATCTATAAAAAGTCAGGCACAAATAGCGTTGAGGTTGCAGAGAGGGTTACAAAGAAGGTTGAGCACTTAAAAAAGAGATATCCCGGTATAAATCTTGAACTGGTAATGGATACTTCAGATTTCATCAAGAAAGTCATCATGAATTTGATTCGGACTATTGGTATTGCCATACTTCTGGTTCTTGTAATTTCTTTTTTGCTGCTCGGTAATATAAGGGCGAGTATCATCATCGCTGTAGTCATTCCAGTTTCATTGATCGTTTCCCTCATTTATTTATATTTCTCTGGTGGGAGTTTCAATATTATATCACTCTCTGCCATTGCTATTGCCGTTGGAATGATCGTGGATAATGCGGTTGTAGTGCTTGAAAATATCTTCAGACACAGAGAATCAGGGGAGACCAGAAGAGAAGCAGCGATATTTGGAGCTCAGGAGGTAGGACAGGCCATCCTCGCATCTACAATAACTACGGTATCAATATTTCTTCCACTCCTCCTTACAAGGGGTTTTGTATCTTTTTTATTTAAGCAATTAGCCATTACTATTCCTATTATGCTAATAATATCTCTCCTTTCGGCAATGACCTTATCCCCTATGCTTGCTTCACGTTTCCTTAAAACAGAAGAAAAGACTTTTTCTAAAGGATGGTTCAGGAGACTTGAAAAGAGCTATTCGGGGCTACTCGAGTGGGCTCTTAATAATAAAGGGAAACTCGTTAGTATATTTATAGGGGTATTCCTCTTCGGGGTATTCCTCTTTTCATTTATTCCGATCGAATTCTTTCCGGAGTCTGACTCAAGACAATTGAAGGCAGAGATAGAGCTTCCGCCCGGAGCCAGCATGGATAGAACTAATGAGGTTGTGAAAAAGGTGGAAAAACTAATACTTGATGAGGTTCCAGAGATAAAAAACCTCTCAGTGACTATCGGAGGTTCGGGGTCTTTATTTGGAGGCACTCAAGGGTCCCATACGGCACAAATTTTTGCAACCATTGGAGAAACAAAGAGAACAACAGCCTCAATCGCCGAAGGGTTAGAGAAAAAAACAAAGGAGATTCCAGGCATCAAAAAGGTGGATTTTAGTGTAACAGGTGGTCCTGGAGGTGAAGAGCATGCCTTTGGTGCGGCTGACATTGAGGTGGAGATACTTGGGGATGACCTGAATGCCACTGATTCTATTGCGCGCCTGTTGCAGGAAAGACTCAAGGTGATTTCCGGGATTTCCGGAATTGAGATATCAAGGAAAAAGGGAGCAAGGGAATTATGGCTTGTTCCTCAATCAGAACAGATGTATTCCTATGGACTATCTGCCTACAGTGTAGGTTCTCAACTCCGAACGGCCTTCTTTGGAACAGAGGTTGGAAAGCTGAATGTTGAGGGCAAGGAATATCCCATAATGGTGCGATTGGATGATAAATCCAGAAACTCATTTGCAACCCTTGATAATCTTATGGTGACCAATCTGCAAGGAGATAGGGTGTATATCTCTAATTTTTTGAATCAGATTATACGAAGGGGCCCAACATCTATAGAAAGGAAAGGTGGTGAGAGGGTGATAAAATTAGAGATAAGCACTCACGGAAGAGCCCTTGGTGATATTAGTAAGGATGTCAGGAGGAATTTAAGATCAGTGAAGATCCCTTCTGATATCCATATTGAGTATGGCGGAACAATAGAACAACAGGAAGAATCATTTAAATCCCTTATCTTTGCTATCATAATAGGGATTATTCTTGTTTTTCTTGTAATGGCTGCTCAGTTTGAATCCTTCCTCGATCCCTTTATTATAATGTTCTCAGTCCCTTTTGCTTTTGTTGGAGTTTCACTTGGGTTCTTTGTGAGTTTTCAATCGATGGCTATTATGGGGATGATAGGAATAGCTATGCTAATGGGAATTGTTGTTAATAATGCTATTGTTATGGTAGATTATATAAATATACTGCGAAGGAGAGGAATGGAACTCCGAGAGGCAGTAATGGTAGGAGCAACAAGGAGATTACGTCCCATCCTGATGACAACAGGAACTACGGTATTTGGTCTTTTGCCCCTTGCTATCGGTCGAGGGATGGGAGCAGAGATGTGGAGATCACTGGGAATATCAGTCGTTGGGGGTATGGCGGTATCTTCGTTGATTACACTGCTTTTTGTTCCGACTATGTATGCAATACTGGAAGGCAAGATAAAGAGGAGAATAAAAGAATGAAGAGAATCGAATGTATCATTTATACGGGCATAGAGGATCAATTCCTTGAAGTGCTGGAACAAGAACAAATAGTGGAGTATGTAATGATACCAAGGGCAATAGGGAGATTAAAGAGTTCGGAGCCAAGAATGGATTCACACATCTGGCCCGGATATTTTCTTATCTACAAATTTTGTATGGAGGATGAGAGATATGAAAGATTCAGACCCTGCTTAAAGAAGATGCTTCGGGATTGGGGAAAGGAGGGATTTATGGCTACTGTGGAACAGATTGAGGAGATATGTGGAGGAGTCGAATGATAAATTTAGTATTTTCAATTGCGGCTGGGATAGGAGGAGGAGCATTTCAAATCAGGGGTGATGACATTGTTAGTGTTTCTTACGGTCCCAAAATAGAGGTCTTTTGCGATATGGAGATTATCCCTGGCCTTACATATTCTATAGGACTCTCCGGGGGTATAGCAGAAGCTTCAACCCGGTCTTTTGCATATGTGTATATAGAGGAGGAGGATACAACTGAGTTGGTGCCGATTTCAGGGGTTTTTGGCGAGCGGTTTGAGTTTATTCAGGGAAATCTTTCTCTTCTCTGGTTTCCAGTATCTTATCGGCTGAAACCCTATCTGTCTGGTAGGATTGGATTGGTCTATTGGAGATTTACAGGAGATGGAAAGGTGGTCAGGAGTCTTACAAGGAATGAATTTGAGAGGATTAATCTCTCTTTAGGAAGTGGTGTTGGGCTATCATACGAATTCTCCAATTTTGTTTTTTACATCGGGGTTTTATCGGATTTTATATTCTCTGTGGATAATGATTGGGAAGGAGGATTCGGAGTGGCAGATGATAATGAATATACTGTTGGTGTGCAGGTAAAGATAGCAAGGAGGTTTTAGATGTTATTATTGTTGATTGCCCTCGATACAGGGTTCTTTGGAGTATCTATGAATTATTCACTCCACGATGATATTGAAACACTCAACAGGGAATTTATTGAGAATTCCCTTTCGCATAAGTTTGCTGATGAAAGTTGGGGATGGAGTTGGTCTGTTTTTGGCATCAAGAATAATGTTATTTTTGGTCTTCAGAACATAAATGGACATCAGAATCAAGAAGAAGGAAATCTTTCACTTGATCTTTCATTTCGAACAAGAACATATGAGGCAGGGTATTTAATAGATCTTACCAATCTGATGTTTTTCTTAAAGGCTGGCGCAGGATATTCTCATATTGATATGACAGTCAGCAGTCAATCCGACAGTTCAACATTCTCTGGTGTATTGATTGATCCGGGAGGGAGTGCGTATCTTACTGGTTCCACGTTATCACTTTTATGCAATGCGGGGATGCTTATGCCGATATCCGATTATTTAGGGATTCTTCTCACCGGAGGATACATATATGGACTGAACAAACCAGATTGGAAATTTATAGAAGGACGCCAGTTATACGAAGATCCGGATATGGCCCTCGTCCATACCTATATAAAAGTCGGAATAGTCCTGGGAGAATTCAAAAGATAATTTCCAGTTGGTGTCAGGTCTTGACATCTGACATTTCTTTTACATACTATGCCCTATGGGTAGGCCTTTAAGGATAGAATTTCCAGGAGCATTTTATCATGTAGTTAGCCATGGTAATGGTCGGTTATGGCTCTTTAGAGATGAAAGAGATTATAAATCTTTCCTTAAAATTTTAGGTTCAGGTGTAAAGAAATATAGAGTAAAGGCGCACGCATTTGTCCTTATGCGGAATCATATACATCTTTTAATAGAGACCCCTTTGGGAAACTTGTCTTCTTTTATGAGGGTTGTTTTGTCTAGTTATGGTAGTTTCTATAATTGGAAGTACAGCAGGCAAGGAAGTGTATTTAAATCGCGTTATAGTTCATATCTTGTTCAGAAGGATAAATACTACAGCGCCTTAATACGTTATATATATCTTAATCCAGTAGAAGCAGGAATCGTAGGAAATATAGGGGATTATCAATGGAGTTCTCTGTATTACTTGTTAAAGCCGGAACTATTAAAAGAGATTCCCTGGTTTGATGCGTATGATACACTTAGTATGATAGGAGACACTGATGAGTTATTGAAGATTGTTAGAAGTAAAAGAATAAGTGTCCCACAAATCGCTTGTAAATTATTTATTGGTGATGGAAAATGGGTAAAGGAGATATTGAATAAGAATGAGTATAAATTGAGAGATAAAAATATAAGTGGGAGGAAAGAAATTATTAAAGATTATAAAGTGGAAAATAATATCGAAAAAATTTTTAATTTCTTGGGGGTTAAAAGAGAGGAGTTAATACGCAATAAGAGAAAGCCTTACTATCATGCGGCTATATATCTACTAAAAGAAATGCTTCCATTAACTAATAAGGAAATAGCCATTGTGATGAGCAGCACGGAATATGCAGTTACGAAGATGTACGGCAGGATGAGGGAATATCCTGAAAAATACTTAGAAGCGTTAAGAATGGCAGAAAAATTTGAAAAAATGTCAGATGTCAAGACCTGACACCAGGGGGGGAGGAGTGGTTGTTGGGTTGAGTGGAGGGGTTGATTCTGCGGTTGCTGCTTCTCTTCTGAAAAAACAAGGTTATAGAGTATGTGGTGTTATAGGTATATTTACTGATATGGGAATGGAAGATGTACAACTTGAGAAAGCAAGAAGTGTTGCTAAGGCCCTTGATGTGGAACTAATAGAGAAGGATATGAGAGGGCAATTCAGGGAAATCGTTGTCAACTATTTCCTTTCTGAATATGCGAGAGGTTGCACTCCATCTCCCTGTATCGTCTGTAATAGAAGAATAAAATTCCCTATTTTGGATGATGTAAGGAAAGAACTGAACTATGAGTTTATCGCAACCGGTCATTATGCAAGGACATCTACCGGGAATAAACTCCTTATGCGGGGAAAGGGTATAGATCAGTCTTATTTCCTTTCAAGGGTGGATCAAGGGATGCTCAAAAGGACCGTTCTGCCTTTAGGAGATATGAATAAAGAAGATGTCAAAAAGAAATCCATTGAGATTTTCAATGATACCGACTGGCATTCATCGCAAGATATATGCTTTGTTCATCAAGATTATGCGGATTTGGTAAGGGAGCGGTATCCTGAAACAGGAGAACCAGGACCCATAGAGAATACATCAGGAGAAAGGATTGGAACTCACCATGGGATTGCTCACTATACCGTGGGACAGAGGAGGAGAATACAAACCTCTTTAAGTGTTCCTCTATATGTGAAAAGAATAATTCCAATGGAAAACCTGCTTATAGTAGGCACAAGGGAGGAATGCCTGGATAATTCGCTTCTGGCAACTGCCCCTATCTGGCTAATCCCCCCTGAAAACGGCAGGGTCTATAATGTTCAGACATATTCCACACAAATCCCCTTTGAAGCAAAACTCCTGTTGGAGGAAGAACAATTCAGACTTGATTTCCTAAAGTCACAATTCCAGATAACTCCAGGACAACTTGCCGTCCTTTATGACGATGAGTACGTGGTAGGAAGTGGATGGATACAGGGAACAGGGTAGACCTCAATCGAATACTTGGTTTTCTCGTTTTCGGGATAGCTTTAGGTTATCTTGAAGCGGACGTTGTGGTTTATTTGCGTCATCTATATTATCCTGATACTGTCTCACTCTTCCCCTTGCAAATTATAGATTCACATATCTATCGTTTTGAGATCTATCGGGAAATTGCGACGATTGCTATACTTCTATCCACTGCGTTTCTTTCTTCCAAAGAGCGCTGGGAAGTTCCTTTCTTGTTTCTCTTCCTGTTTGGAATATGGGATATTGTATATTATATATCACTCTTTTTTATGATAAATTGGCCACCATCTATTTTGTCATTTGATATCCTCTTTCTCATTCCTACCCTTTGGATAAGTCCTGTTATATGCCCTGTACTTGTCTCATTGATTTTGAGTGTGGGTAGTTTTTTAATATTAAAGAACGGATATGAACGTATTGGATGGATTAATATTATATCTGCTATCCTGGGATGTATATTGATATTCTACTCATTTCTTGCAATTCCTATTGAACTGCTTCAGAGTACCAACCATGAGGTTTTTTTCTATTATATTCCAAAGCACTTTCCATGGCATTTCTATATTCCAGGCCTTATCCTATTGGTTTTTGGATTCTTCTTCAAAAAAGGAAAATCCATTAGCCACTCTTTTTCCTGAGGTATACTTCTATCCGTTTGTTTGCTGTTTCTATATGGAAAAAGGTCTCTCGATATACATCTATCCCTTTACCAATAGGGTCTTCTATCTCTTTAGATTCCGAATCATCCTTGAAGTTTCGAAGAAGCAGAGTCTTTCCGCTGGTTTTTGGAAAACTCTCGATAAGATGATTTCTGTGCCACTCCTCCATAACAAATATTAAATCAGCCCAGTCGAGGATAGGTTTTGCAACAGGAGCAGAAAGGTGATGAGCCTCGATGTTGTTCTCTTCCAGTATTCTTCTTGCTCCTATTGAGGTTGGAGCCCCGCTTATAGCTCGGACTCCAGCAGAGCGAACCTCTACATATTCAAGGTCTCCTATAAGGGATTTTATATGTATATCTGCCATTGGACTCCTGCACATATTTGCAGAACAGACATATAATATATGAATGGATACTCCTTTGGCCAGAAGGACTTCTTCGTTAGTGAGATTTTCTATCTCAATGATGGATATCTGACCCCTTCTCAGAAGCCGGAGACGTTTTTCCGAGATATCCAGAATCGTGGAGGAGTGTCCCGAACCGGGAGCCCCGGGAACCACCCCGTCAACCTTCAGTTCAACATCCTCTATAACAAGAGGAGGTGGTTTTCCTGAGATATTTGCGCTGGTTGCAATGAGTGGCAATTTGGAATTCCTTATCAAGTCCTGAATTGGCTCATAGTCAGGTATCCTTATACCTACAGTGCGTTTCTCTGATAGAACACCATCTATAAGGATATCCTTTCCCTTGAAGATAAGCGTAAGCGGACCTGGAAGAAGTTTGCTTAAAGTATGAAAATGTGGGGGTATCTCCTTGACCCATTTTTCAATATCTTCCTTATCTGCAAGAAGAATGCTAAATGGTTTTTCTTTCGGACGTTTTGTTATCTTCCGTAACCTTCTTGCACATTCTTCATCCATTAAACATCCTATCCCTATCACTGTGTCAGTAGGGAATAATATGACCTCTCCTCTTTTTATTCTATTCATACTAATTGGAATGGGATGGGAACAAAGGTGATTATGAATATGACAAATGAAATGTATCCCAACAAGCGGTTCCTGATGGAAATTTTCGAGATATTATCCAGAGGTGGAGGATGCCTGAATCCCAATATTAGAAAAATAAAAAATCCCCAGAATAACCATCCAAACCAGAAAAGTCCTGCTTCAAGAATTGCAGCAAAGGTCACATAGGCTATAAAGCGATGCTTCTTTACAAATAAAGCATAAGCAATATGACCACCATCCAGCTGACCAATGGGCAGGAGATTAATAGCGGTTATAAAATACCCGATCCATCCAGCAAAGGCAATTGGATTAATTAAGACATCCTTACCCGCAGGTAAAGATGGGAAGTATATACTGGAAAGAAATTTAATAAATAAGGGAGTCTCCCAAGTATTATGCCTGGTCCCACCTGTTGGATTTCAACCACAGTAGATAGAGAAAAGCCGATAAGCAGGGCAATGGTTGAGAGGATAAATCCAACTATTGGACCTGCGGCTCCTATTTCAATAAGGGCGTTCCTGTCTGTAATGGGGGATTTCATCTTAATTACAGCGCCGAAGGTTCCAATTATAGTAGGACCAGGAATGAAGTAAGGAAGAGTGGTTTTTACATTGTTCTTCTTTGCTGCAAAATAATGCCCGAGTTCATGCCCACCCAGGATGAGCATTATTGACATTGAAAAAGGAAGTCCCTTCAGGAGGTTACCGATAGATGAGAGAGGGTTAGCTCCAAGCCACACTGCACCTGCCATTAAGGTAGTTACAATGGTTATGCCAAGAAGTAATATATTTATCCATTTTTTGGATTCCTTTATTTCTCTTTCTTCAAGAAAGATAATCTTTACTTCTCCGTTCTCCTCGCTAAATACAGGCATAAGCCTGAGGGGTTTGGCCCTATCCTTTACATAATTAACCGAATACTTTTGCTCTCTAAGAAATCTTCCCTTCCAGAATAGGTAGAAATGCTCCATACCTGATGAACTGATATCCATTACTTCTTTGAGGAAATATTCAATCTCTGTATGTAGATTTTCCATTACATCCTGACAGGGGCACTGACTCCTAAGAGGCTTAACCCCCTTGCTATCACATTCCGCACCACATTTGAGAGAAATAGACGAGGCAATACCAATTCAGCCTCACCACCAATGATTCTAACTCCTTGATAGAAGTTATGATAGATTTTTGATAGATCCAGAAGATAATAGGCAACGAGATGAGGTTCCCTGATTTTGGCAGCATCCTCTAAGACCTCTTTAAACTCCGGTATCTTTTTGATTAATCGCAATTCTTCATCTTTTTCCAGGAGAGCCAGGTTGTTTTGCGAATCCGTGCTGTATCCTTTTTCCCTGGCAAGATCAAGGAGACTGGATATTCTTGCATGCCCATATTGAACATAAAAAACCGGATTTCTCTCGGATTGTTCCTTTGCTAAATCGAGATCAAAGTCCATTGGTATAGATGCTTTTCTCATCAGAAAAAAGAACCTTGCTGCGTCTATGCCAACTTCATCGATCAATTCATCGATCGTTATAAATTCTCCGCTTCTTTTGGACATCTTTACCGTCTGATCCCCTCTTTTTAAGGTAACCCACTGGATGATTTTAACCTCCAGATTCTCCTCCGGGTGCCCAAGTAGTGCTAAAGACTTTTTTAATTCGGGTATGTGATCTATATGGTCAGGTCCAAGGAGGTCAATCAGATGTTCGAAACCGCGCTCAAACTTATTAAGATGATATGCAATATCGGGAACAATATATGTGGGGGTTCCATCTGAACGAATAAAAACCCTCTCTCTTTTTTCGCCTGCGAACCAGAGAGCCCCATCCTTTTGAATTAAAGGAGAAGGTTTGACTGAGGAGAGGTCTTCTATGACCTTGTTTACCATACCCTTCTCTCGAATCTCTTTCTCGCTTACCCATTTATCGAAATGAACCCTGAATCTATCAAGGGTATTCTTTTGCATTGATAGAACTTCTTTGACGCCAAACGATGAATAATCTGATGGACACTCCTTTATGGCTTTTTTTGCAAGTTCTTCAATGTACTCACCACTGTATCCATCACAAGGGAGTTCTGCTGGTTCCCCCTGTAACTCTTTTACTTTTGAGAGTATGGATTTCCCTAATAGTTCAACCTGTTTCCCTATATCGTCAATATAATATTCGCAATCCACATCGAATCCCTGGGACTTGAGAATACTGGCAAGGGAATCGCCAAAGGATGCGGCACGAGCCGACGCAACATGGAGTGGACCCGTTGGATTGGCTGAAACGAATTCAAGGAGTATTCTCTTGTTTTTCTTCTTGTCTGAATCTCCATAGTTCGGATTATTAGCCCTCTTTAACTCATTTAGCCATTCCTCCTTTTTGAGCATTATATTTATAAATCCATTTACTGGTTTTGCCCACTCTATTTTGTTGTCCTTGATGTTTGCCGTAATCTCTTCAGCAATCTCTTTTGGACTCTTATGAACCTCTCTCGCAAGAAGGAAGGCCACATTGGTACTATAATCACCAAGGTCTTCTGATGGTGGATGAGTTATCTCACAATCGATATCAATTGCGAACTGGTCACTTATCGACTTTTTTATAATCTGTTCAACTTTTTTTCTCATTTTCAGATTGTCTTTTTTGGAACATCACCCCAGAGATGCTCAAGGTTATAATATGAGCGTTCTTTTACAAGGAAGATATGGATGACAAAATTCAGATAGTCTAACAAGACCCATCGACCGAGTTTGTATCCCTCCAGATGATCCGGAGATACTCCTTGCTCCTTCAGGTATTGAACAATTGTGTCAGCAAGGGCCCTCGAATGAATGTCGGTTTGAGCAGTACAGATGATGAAATCATCAGTTGCATCGCAGACCTTGCTTACATCGAGTTTCATTATCTCTTCAGCCTTTTTCTTTTTCATTATTTCCATTACAAGTTTTGGTAAATTATCAGAATCCAAACAACCTCCTGTTAAAGATTTTTTTAGTTAATGTCTGATCATAATCTCCTCCAAGTAAGACAACAACATTGATGCAGCGTGTAGAGTCTATACTGGTGGTTATATTGGCAACACCGAGTTCCTTACCCACTATTTTTCCCCATTTCATCTCCGGTGATAGTTTATCCACAATGGCCGTTTTTTCCAGATGTTCGGCTGCATTACCAAAATATATTACATCAAAGCCCTTTCTCCGTAGAAATATTGTTGTATTCTTTGCAAGGTCATCGACCCCGCAAGCATTAAGGACAGTTATCTTTATAAGATGGAAATCCACAGGGCGCCATATCTTGGCTCCAAAGGAGAAGATGAATGCACTCATTATAACGAGGAGAAATATAGTGAGGAGAGATTGTTTCTTTTTAGCCACCAGATTTTATCTTTGAACCATCAGGGATTTTTTTATTTTCAAGGTGAATGAACGGGTAGATAACACAATCAGAACCTATAATAGTATTACCGGTTATTACCACATTAGGATAGATGATGGAATCATTGTCGATTTTTACCTGAGGTTCAATATAGACCGTATCAGGCATAAGTATTGTTATTCCTTCTTCCTGTAGTTGTTCTATCTTCCTTTTACGGAGGGTTTCGGTTACCCTGCTGAGGTCAGCCCTTGTATTTATTCCCTGTAATTCAGAAGGGGTATCTGTTTCTAACGCACCCATTTTCCCTCCTTTCTTTCTAATGATAGATATTGCATCGGGTAAATAATATTCTTTCTGAACATTATTTGTATTGACCGATTCAATCGTTTTTCTCAATATCGGGAGGGAGAAGATGTAGATTCCTCCGTTTACCTCACTAATCCTCTTCTGTTCTTCTGATGCATCCTTTTCTTCGATGATTGCTGTGATCTCATTACCTTTCCTTATTATTCTGCCATACCCGAAAGGGGTTTTGGGAGTAAATGTGAGGATTGTTGCTTCGTAATCATTGTCTCTGTGGAATTCAATTAACCTCTTTACTGTTTTTTGCGAGAGAAGAGGGACATCTGCAGATAGGATCAGGATATCACCTTTCTCTTCTTTTATTCCTTTGAGTCCCATTTTGACAGCATCAGCCGTTCCCAGAGGTTTAGGTTGTAATGCATACTCAACTTCAGGAAATAAATCCTCGATTTCTTTGCCCTTTTTACCATGAATAATAAGTATAGAGTCAGGGGATAGTGACTTTGCTGTTTCTATCACCCACTGAATTATGGGCTTACCCATAAGTAGATGTAAGACCTTGATTTTCTTTGATTTTATCCTCTTCCCTATACCACCGGCAAGTATCAGAACCGCGAAGGGCATTTAGAATTCACCTTTAATATCAAGGCCCAGAATCACTTCCTTTGCAGCCTCAACTATCCTTTCTATAAATATGAAATTCAGTCCTTCCTTCTGATTTTCCTGCATGTCACTCAAGTCCTTTTCATTATCTATGGGCAGAATAATTTTTTTAATCCCAGCCCTCTTTGCTGCAAGGATCTTTTCTTTTACTCCACCGATAGGAAGCACCTTGCCTCTGAGAGTTATCTCTCCAGTCATTGCATAATCCGGAGAGACAGGTTTATTAGTAAATAAGGATATTAGCGCTATAGAGAGCGTTATTCCACCAGATGGGCCATCCTTGGGTATGGCTCCTTCGGGGATGTGGATATGGATATCCTTATTGGAAAAGAAATCAGAATCCAGGCCAAAGAGTGAGGAATTTGCTCTTATATAGGAGAGAGCAGCCTTGGCAGATTCTTGAAGAACCTCACCAAGTTTACCGGTTAGAATCAGGTTCCCATTTCCCTTCATCATAGTAGCTTCTACAAAATCTATCTGTCCGCCTGCTGGTGTCCATACGAGACCTGTAGCCACACCAACCTGAGGGGATTTTTCCTTTTCTTCTGTTCTAAACTGGATTGGACCAAGGTATTCCTCCAGTGTATCTTCTGTTATTTCAGATATATATTCTTCATTTGATGCTACCTTCTTTGCCATCTTCCGACAGACACTTCCTATCTCTCTTTCTAAATTTCTGACCCCTGCTTCACGGGTGTAATTAGTGATAATTTTCCGTAAGGCTTTTTCAGTGAAGTTGATTTGCTCTTTGGCTAAGCCTGATTCTTCAATCCTTCTTGGAATTAGATAATCTCTGGCTATCTTATATTTATCCTCCACTGTATACCCCGGGAGTCTTATAACCTCCATTCGATCAAGTAGGGCTGAAGGTATAGTATCGGTTATATTTGCTGTGGTTATAAACATAATAGAAGAGAGATCGAATGCCACTTCAAGAAAATTATCCCTGAATGCTACATTCTGTTCTGGATCAAGAACCTCGAGAAGTGCACTGGCAGGGTCGCCTCTGAAATCCCTGCCAACCTTGTCGATCTCATCCAGCATAAAGACCGGATTCCTTGACTGCACTCTTTTTAGGCTCTGTATTATCCTACCAGGAAGGGCACCAACATAGGTTCTTCTATGTCCTCTGATCTCTGCTTCATCACGGATACCACCGAGTGAGGTTCGAAAGAATTTTCTGTTTAATGCCCTTGCGATGGATTGTCCCAGAGAGGTTTTACCTACACCCGGAGGGCCAACAAAACAAAGGATGGGTCCCTTGACATTCTCTTTTAGTTTCCTGACCGAGAGAAATTCAATGATCCTTTCCTTTACATCTTCCAGATCATGATGATCCTCATTGAGTATCCTTTCTGCCTCACTTATATCAAGATTATCTTTGGTCATCTTATCCCAGGGAAGCTCACAAAGCCAATCAAGATAATTGCGTATCACATTATATTCCGCTGCCTGTGGTGGCACCACTCTCAATCGTTCTAATTCCTCATTTGCTGTCTTCTGTGCCTCTTCACTCATATTGGCTTTCTTTATCTTTTTTTTGTACTCATTGATCCGGATGGATATTTCGTCTCCTTCACCCAATTCCTCTTTTATGGCTTTTAGTTGCTCGCGGAGAATGGCTTTTCTTTGGTGTTCGCTGAGTTCTTTCTGAACCTTTCCAGTTATTTCTCCATGAACCTTCATTGTATCGAGTTCCTTGGATAGTAGATCAATTAGTTTCTCATACTGTTTCTTTATATCTGTGATTTTTAACAACTCCTGACTCTTCTCGGGTGAAAGGCGGATATTCCCGGAGATGAAATCTGCAAGGTTTGAGGCATCATCGATATTGAGCACAACGGTTTCGATTTCATCAGGGAGATAGGGAGAATAACTGATGAGATCCTTAAAGATATTCAGAAGCCTATTTTTAAGAGGTTCTATTTCATCTTTATCTGCAGGAACACTTTTTACTTCTTCAATTTCTGCAATAAAATAGGGCTCATTCTGCACTATATTCTTTATTTGCACTCTTTTGATACCTTGAACGAGAACCCTGATAGTTCCATCAGGTACTTTAATCATCCTGATTATGGATGCCAGAGTTCCTATTGATTCAATATCCCTGATAGATGGATTCTCTTCAATCTTGCTCAGGAAGAGACCAAACATCTTATCCTTATTGAGGGCATTCTCTATCAATTGAATATGATGCTCCTCCTCCACTGCTATGGGCATAACAAGCGATGGAAAGAGAACTACTTTTGAAATCGGAAGAACCGGCAGTTTATCCGGCACTTTGATACTTTCATTGTCTAAATTAACATCTTGATTCTTCATTCTAAACCTCTTACTCTATCTTTATTATTCTTTCAACAATAGGAGACTTCGGTAGGACTATCTGGATAAATCCCTTATCTGTGGTTACTGAAGCCTTATCTGTATCTACCTCACAGGGGAGGGATATTCTCCGCTCAAAGCTTCCAAAGGGTATCTCCATAGAATAAAAATCCCTGGATTCTTCTGAGAATGGATCTATCCTCCTTCCTGATATGGTGAGCACACCTTTTTCAAGGACTACGGATAAATCCTTTGGGTTTACTCCCGCTGCCTCTATTATTATAATCAGGGAATTATCTTTCTCGAAAATGTTTATAGGGGGTCTCCATCCACCACTATATGGTATTGATCGAGTAGAATGCATGAAACTCTTCAGGAGGAGATCCATCTCCCGTTCGAATCTTCTTATCTCGTCAAAGATATCACTCATCCTTCCTCCTTATGGTTATTCTTTCACCTTTTTTACAATTAAGGTAGGAAGCAGCGCTCCCTTTATTTATTGCCACTTCAAGCAATTTGAATCCACCATTTATAAGAGCCGTTAATTTATTATCTTTTTTCTCTGAATAATTACCGGATAGGCCGGTAATCTTCTTCCCACATATTTCGATATCTATCCCTTTACCAGAGAACATATCTCCGGAGATATTGGATATAAGGTTGCCAAAATGGTCTATATGGATAATCTCACCTATTATTCTATTGTCTTTTATTTCAGGCTCTGGCAACTTGAACCTTACCGGATCATCAATCCTTTCTCCGAGACAAATTGGATCTTCGCCGATGGCAAGTCGTGCAGCGATTGGAGCGAAGATGTCGCGCCCCTCAAAGGTTCTCGGTTCAATGTCAGGTTCTTTATTTATTCTATAGGTTTCAGATAATACTGGTGAGAGGACACCATTATCCGGCCCGACAAAAAAGTGATTTTGAGAACTGGCAAATATTGCTCTTCGCGCACTACCTACTGTCGGATCTACTACTACGAGATGAACACTCCCTTCCGGGAAATATCCATAGGTTTTTTCCAGAAGAAAGGATGCACCAATTACATCGCCACACTCAATTTCATGTGTAACATCCACGAACCTTATGGTAGAACCTATGGAAAGCATTCTTCCCTTCATCATTGCTACATAAGGATCCCCTAAACCAAAATCTGTGATTATTGTAACAATTGGCATATACTATTATAATATATAGACGAATATTTATTGCGCAAGTGGAAAAAATTGCCTTGATAAACCACTAACTGCTTGACAATCAAGTGTTTTGCTGGTAGTGGTAAACAATTGCATTCCTCTTGTGCGAAACTTGTAGAGGCAATTCATGAATTGCCTTTACTCCATAAGGCAAGATATATCTTGCCACTCATTTTGGGCGACTCACCGAGTCGCCCCTACAAAAAATTGGGGTCGAGGTGGGGGGGGACAGTGAAGAAACCGTGGCAAAATAGGATTTAGGGGTTGGGGATTAGGTTTTAGTCGGGCGAGAAAACCTCGCCCCTACAAATGTGGGAGAGCCCTTCTGGACTCGATAATCGTGGGCAGAAGCCCACTCCCACAAAAATGAAATAAAATTTTATCTGCGTTCATCTGCGGTTAAATTCTTCAGGTTTGGTGATGGGGATTCCTATTTAATTATTTATCCATTCAACCATTTAACT
>JAGLZA010000079.1 GCA_023131835.1 Caldifarciminota bacterium | reverse complement strand
GTGAGTGGTTCAAAAATCAATAGTAAAACCCACAAGATAGAATCTTGGCATCATATATATAGGATACCTGTTCGGGAAATCAGATAGATAATACACATAGGACTGGATATTCCGATGCTGAAGGATATTAGTGCCGGTTAGATATACACTCCCGGAAAAAGAACCCAATCTGAAATCCCTTTTTACCTTCAGGTCTATCCTCTGATAGAATGGCATTCTTTCGGAATTCCTTGGACCGCTTGCCCAATACCACAGCTCCTTTTCTTCATTATAATATCTTCCTACTATTGGTGTGAATGGTTGTCCGGAAGCATAAGCGACTGATGTAGAAAATGTCCAATTATTCCTTTTGTATCTGAAGTTTAGATTAAACGATGCGGGGACATCTGCCTGAAAATATGTGAAGAGTGTGTCGAATAGGCCAGTCCTTTTTGCAATTGATTTGGATAATCCAACCCAATAATCGAAATCCTCACCGAATTTACCGTATATAACTCCTTCTATACCTCTTGCATATCCATAGCCAGAATTATTTGATTCTTCTTTGAACAAGATTGGCTGATTCACAAATTCACGGTCATATACTTCACAACGAATATTAAGAAAAGAAGAAACAGGCAATTCGAATCCAAGAATGAAGTGTTTTGCCAATTTAGGTTTCAGAGAATTTCCTGAAAGGGTCGAGTATTCAGGACGAGGGAATTGAGAGAAATGTCCCCACATCAGATATATTGTTGAAGAGAATAGCTCCTTAATTAAATGCAATCTTGGACCTATAGTAGTTTTTCCTTCCAGCGACCTATAATCACCCCTGAATCCCAGGATTATTGAGAGATCCTCAGTAATATTCTTATTCAGAACAAGGTAGGTCGAAAGAAGTGTATATTCGGTATCTGCCTGAATATCAGGACGAACTCTCCATCCGCTGAAGAGAAAATCAAAGGGGCTCTCGGAGGCATACTGGTATTCTACTTTTTTAAGTGATGTTCCGAATTTAAATTGCTCATCTTCCCAGCCGATCTTCAATCCACTGGTATTCTTTAACTCATCCTCAACTTTTTCCCCTCCATAGCCGAGTTTTCTTACCATCCCTTCCCAGAAAAAGGTAGAATACAGGGATTTCCATCTGTAATTCAGGATGATATTGTTAGAGTTTTTCTTAAAATATATCTCTTCGATCTCCTCTGCTATACTCAAATTGGTACTGGCTTTATCATTGAGGGTTAGACCAGTTAAGGAAAATGAATGGTTCGCTGATAGTTGCCAATCCCCCCGAATGTAGATATCATGATAGTCCGGGATAAGAATTTGTTCTTTATTTTGCATCATCATTTCAGCAAGCAAGTCTATGTAACTTCGTCTGCAGAAAAAACGATAACTGAGGTCTGAATTAACAGGAATCTCCGAATAGAAACCAGTTCCTGCAACATTGGTTTTCCAGCTATATTTTCTTTCAGTAATCTGGGCGTTTTTGGAAGAGAATCTAATCAGTGCGGACAGGGCATTACCATAAGCGGCATCAAACCCACCTGGAGAGAAATGTACCTGTTTGATTACATCTCCTGGTAGAACAGAAAAAACCCCTAAGAAGTGGTAAGGATAAGAGATGGGAGCATTATCGAGCAGGAATGCATTCTCATCATGCCTTCCTCCCCTGACATACAACCATCCCATATAATCCGAGGTAGAACTCACGCCAGGAAGACTCCTGATAACCCGGAAGATATCGTAATCACCCATAGGAAAATCAAGAAGAAGATCGGAATCATATTCCCTTGTATCTATACTTACTCTTTCCCCAATAATCTCTATGCCGGGTACGGATACAGGTTTTGGTATTAAAAAGACATTCAGGGAGCAGGAACTCTTTTCATTCATTGAAATGGATATTATTGTATCCCTGTATCCTATATGTGAGATACAGATATCAAATTCCCTTTGAGGAATATTCTCTATCTCGAAATACCCGAAAGTATCTGAGACACTTCCCATTCTCGTTCCGATTATAGTTACATTAACATTTGGAAGGAATTCTTTATTTTTAGAAGAGTATATATATCCCTTAACAGAAAAGAGAAAGGATAGGAGTACTATAATAATCATCTAAGGTCTATTATCTCATAGATTACCAGGTCATCGTCAGATTTCACATATATCCACTCATCTACGGTAAGGATTTCTTCCCCACTGGCTGCGAATTCCTCCTTTATTGAGGGAGAAACCACACCGGAGAAATCGAGCAGCAAACCCCTGTCAGGAGTCAGGCAGACACCTTCTTCAGAGATGGAAAAATCCATGATGCTCCATCCGAGGCGCGCCATTCTGTTTTCTGGGTTGCAATCCACTCTTACCTTTCCTATTATCCTTGCCCTATATAACCTCTCTTCAGACACAGACAGGTAATAAAGATAGTCTCCATGTTTCTGGAGATCACAGGGCTGCCGTGCATATGGGAATCTAGATTCTGATAATAAAAGTTTATAACTGTTGTCATAAACAGAGATTCCATCTCCAAGTAATAGATAGAGATACCTATTATCTACGACAATGCTTTTAATAGTACTCGCGCAACAGGTCTTATCTATAGAACCAATCTCCGGGTCTATCTCGAGAAGGAAGTTAGAAGAGGCAGAATATATCTTTTCTTCTCCTGCTTCAAGAACATTCTCTTCCAGTGATATATTTAGAGGAAGGGTTTTTTCTTTTATGAAAAACCCATTACTTATTATAAAGACAGAGATAGAATCACAATTCCCACCATAATGTGCCACATATACCCTTTCTCTGTTTGCATCCACTCCTTTGATCCTGGAAGAAAGGGTGATTTTTCCTCCATAATCAGGTCTTTTTCGTTCTGAAATATCTATGAACCTTACCTCATCATTCTCAAAGGATATGAGGAGGTCCTCTGAGGCTCTCTTTAAGTGTTCTGAACAGATGTTGTAGGCTATTCCAATAAATTGTATATATATTCCGTTTGCATCCTCTCTTTCTGCAACTATATCCCAATCAAGACATCCCTGAAATATAAGGAGAAACAGAATAAAGAAAAGGCGTCTATAA
Organism: Caldifarciminota bacterium; assembly: GCA_023131835.1. Taxonomy (GTDB): domain Bacteria; phylum Hydrothermota; class UBA3072; order UBA3072; family UBA3072; genus JAGLZA01. Next base: position 2,552 of record JAGLZA010000079.1, on the reverse strand, counting down.
TTTAATGACATGCAATCCACTTGTTGTTGAAACATAGATATATCTATCTATGGAATAGGCTGACCTGTAATTAATGCTCTCAATCTTTCCTTCCAACATAAGAGTATCCTGAAGAGAATATATATAGATATAATTCCTATAGGATTCTATGATATAATCTGCAGCTGGAAAAATGGGGCCCGGGTAAAGATGGGGGATTTCAACCTCTTTGACTACATTGATGGATGGGAGCGAGGAGATATCTATAATTAAGAGGAAACTTGCATATACTCCATACTCAAAACAGGTACAATACAGCGAATCCCCTTTCTTTCTAATGTATACGGGTGAGACATCGAGTGAATATACCTCCTCCAGATGAAACATTCCTGAAGCATCCAGTGTATATACCATCAAACCGCTGCTGGTTGCGATTATAAGGAAGGAATCGATTGAGAACATATCATTAACTGATAGATTAAGACTATCCTTTAGGATAAGGGTATCCTGAGCCGTTACCTCGAAGGATAAGGGATATCCGTGATGGGATTCTTTGATAACAACAAATGGAAACAATATTTCGAAATCCCTACAATGATATTGATATGGCTCTGGCGGATAATAATAATGTAGTAATTCCATCTGACCAGGATTATCTATCCCTATACTAACAAGGAAATTCGATGCAGTAACAAAGAGGGTATTGCCAAACTTCTCAAGGTCATGAAGGGAATAGTCAAAGTCCAATCTATCCGCTAATTCTGGAGATTCAGGATCTGAGGTGTTCATTGAATATACTGAATAAGAAGTGCGAAAATATGAATGATTCCCCTGATAAATAAAATTATTAATTCCTGGGATATCCTCATTTATGGCCACAACAGGGAATTTCATCCTGAAGGAGTCCGTATCTGACCAGGATGACCAGCCCTCATCCCCTGCTTTTTCATTCTTTGCTCTAACCCTCCAGAAACCTCTCTCTGGTAGAAGAAAATCATAGGAACCATAGTAGTTTGCACAATCTATAGAGAGTGTTTCTTCTGAAGAGATGCTGTCACTCTCATATATTATCTTGGTCAATGAATTAAAGTTACGGTCTGGAGATATCTGGAACTCAAACATTAAATCCGGAGAAACTCCAGGGTAGGCGATAAACCTCAGGGTTCTAATCGGATTATCGGAAATAAGGGTATCATCTTTAGGATAGAGAGGGATTGGATGGGGAGGAATATTTATCGAATCGTTTGGATTGAGGAATTCCTTGTCTTCACATCCACAGATAATAAATATAAAAAGTAAAAAATACCTAAAATAGATACGCAAAGTTCACCTCGATTGTACCAAATTTAGATGGCTTTATATTTAGATTGAATTTCTCATCCTTATCTTTTCCCTTAATGAGATCTATGAGGAATAACCCGCCAAGGCTCACCCCGGTGGTTATTATTGAAACATTTCTTGAGGTCTCTAATAGTTGAGTCCTGTTCCTATATCGTTTACACTCCGATGGGGTGTCTGCATTCCTGTATTTTGCATAATAATACTCCATACCTGCATCCGATATTATTGTACTCATAGCCCCTATCAGGATTCCATAGGTTAGTCCTTTCCTCAGCGTGAACTCGTTACTGTTTTCAACAGCAGCAAATGTAAATAAGAATAATAAATACATCTCTATCTCTTCAATATTATGTGAACAGAGAAACAAGTCAACCCTTGATTCCAGCCCGGTCCTTGCCAATGTGGCATTATATTGTATAATTAGACATTATGAAAATGTCACAAAGTCAAGGACCGGGCTAATAGGTATGTCGGGGATGACCAGGATTTTTTTTGGGTTGATATATAAAGATTTAGATGGTTATAAAATGATGAGAAAGAGGATCGAATCCCTTGCTCCTATCGATATAGAGAGTGAGGAGATACCCTTTGATTTCACCGATTACTACAATGATGAACTCGGCTTCCCATTGATGCGTAAATGGGTTTCTATTGATAAAGAAATTCCGGAGAATGAACTGGTCGAGTTGAAGCATACTGCAATAATCTGGGAGAAGGAATTGTCAGTTAATGATAAAAGAACGGTAAACTGCGATCCCGGTGGGATATCAGATTCAAGGGTGATTCTGGTTACAACAAAAAACCACTCGCACAGGATATATTTGGGTGATGGAATATATGGAGAGGTTACATTGATATATAAGAAGGGAAGGTTCCGGACCTTGGATTGGACATATCCTGATTACCAATCTAAGGTATTCTTTCGGTTTGCGGAAAGTTGTAGGGAAAGGTTTTAATCCCCGCCCCGCCCACTTTTTTTTGACACTGATTTTCACTGATTGGACTGATTTATAGAAGCCCCCTACTTCCCCAAAAAACACTGATTTTTTAAATTTATTTTTTATCTGTGATTATCTGTGTTATCTGTGTCAAATTCTGGGTGGATCTCAGGCAAAAGGAATTAGTTGAATAGTTAAATGGTCGAATAGTTAATTAGGAGCGAACCTAACAAATAGTCATTGCGAACTCCTCTTCTTGCTTAACTCCAGTGAAGCAACCTCGGAAGGGTTCTG
>JAGLZA010000078.1 GCA_023131835.1 Caldifarciminota bacterium | reverse complement strand
AACCCTACGAACCCTATGAACTCTATGAACCCAATGAACTCAGTTTTTTAGCCACGGTTCCTGCACGGTTTGAGAAAGATTCTTTGTTGCCCCTCCTCCCGGTTTTTTGCCACGAATTAACAAATAAGGTAGGGGCACGATGCTTCGTGCCCCATTCCTCTGAGGGCGTATAGCAATACGCCCCTACAAAATTCTTTATCTCTTTTCAAAAAATAGAGGGGAGTGATTGGACTTTGCGCTCTTTGCTTCCTTTGCGTTCTTTGCGAGAAAGATGGGATGTGTGGGTGGTCTTCTCCTTGACTTTTCAAGGGGATTGAATAACCTTTATAAGCCATGAATGAGATAGAATGGTTCTTTCCCGAAAGGATTGAAGAGGTTATAGAGATACTCAAAAAAGATAAAGTCGTTCCACATAGTGGAGGAACAGGTATCCTGAGGAGCGATTTCAGGAGGATAAAGGGACTTATAGATCTTTCCCTTCTTTCCCTTGATTACCTACAGAGCAATAATGGAATTGTAGAGATAGGCGCAATGAATACCTATTACAGGGTAGTTCAGAAATTGTCACAAATCGCACCCAATAATGTACTCATAAAATCCCTCTCTGATTCTGCATCAACTCCTTTAAGAAACAGGATTACTATAGGAGGGAGTGTTGCCTATTTTCCCATCTGGTCAGACCTTATGGGACCCCTTATTGCGCTTGAGGCAGGTCTTTCCCTTATAGGGGAATATAAAGGAGATTACCCTGTGCTGGAATATGTAAGGAATCGGGAATTAAGGAATAAGACCTTAATAACAGGAATAAGGTTCAAGCCGGATAACTGGGATTCCTATTACTACCGCGCTACACGGACAGAAACAGATTATGCGAGGTTCAATATAACAATCCTCCTTAAGAAGAGCAATAACAGGATAGAGAATGTCAGGATAGTGATGATTGGTAATAAAGAGAGATTCAAGAGATTTACTGCTCTGGAGGAATACCTGAAGGGTAAGAATATTGACAGGGTAAAGATACAGGAGATTGGAAAAAACCTTGAGGTTAGTTTTGCCGGAAAAAAGATGGGAAGTCCTGAGTATGTAAAACATCTTGCAGGGGTTGAACTGGAAAGGGGACTCAGCAGGGTCCTTGCGATTTCATGATGGAAGGTATTTTTCGAATAAATGGGAAAGAGAAAAGATTCACCTTTAACCCCCGTTCAAGACTACTCACAGTCCTTAGAGAAAACGGATACACAGAGGTAAAGGAGGGATGTAAGGAGGGTGAATGCGGAGCCTGTATTATTCTCCTGGATGGAAGGTTAGTTAATTCATGTCAGGTTCTCACCGCCTCTGCAATCGGAAAGGAGATAATAACTGTAAAGGGAATAGGAGATATACATTCACCGCATCCTATCCAGGAAGCCTTTGTTGAAGCTTCCGCTGTTCAATGTGGTTTCTGCACACCTGGTATGATACTTTCCACCTACTATCTGCTTAAAGATAACCCAAACCCGAAAGAAGACGAGATAAGAAAAGCCCTGGATGGGAATCTCTGCCGCTGCACTGGATATGTAAAGATTATTGATGCAGTTAAACTCGCAAGCCGAAAGATGGGGGAGAAATGAATGAATTCGATGTCGTCGGGAAGTCTGTTGAAAAGATAGATTCCCTCTCCCTTGCAACAGGGAATGCAAGGTTCACTGACGATTTTAGACTTGAAAATCAACTTCACCTTGCAATTCTATATTCCCCTCATCCTCATGCAGAGATACTTGATATAGACGATTCCGAAGCAAGAAAGATGAACGGAGTGGTGGATATTCTCCACTATAAGAATGTAGAGGGGGTTCTCCATACCACTGCAGGTCAGGGCTATCCTGAACCCTCCCCATATGATACAGTATTATTCGATAGAAAGGTAAGATTCGTGGGAGATCGTGTTGCCCTGGTTGCTGCTGAGGATAAGGACATTGCAGGGAAGGCCATAAAGAGTATCAAGGTTGAGTATAGAATTCTAAAGCCGATTCTTGACCCTGAAAAGGCACTGGATAAGGGTGCTCCCAGGATTCATGATGGAGATGAATTCACGCCAATTCCTGTTAAATATTCCCCGGAGAGGAATCTTGCTGCAGAGATCGAAATAGGATTTGGTAATCTAAAGAAGGGTTTTAAGGAGGCTGATTTTATCGTGGATGAAGTCTATACTACCCAGTTCGCATCGCATGCAGCAATAGAACCACACGCTGCATTATCCTACCTTGATGAACAGGGAAGATTGGTTATAATAACCTCCACACAGGTTCCATTCCATGTAAGAAGGATTGTATCAATGGTGCTATCCATTCCTGTATCAAGGATAAGGGTGATAAAACCAAGGATTGGAGGTGGATTTGGCGGTAAACAGGAGGTCTTGCTCGAACCTCTTGTTGCACTCGTTACACTGAGAAACAAAAGACCTGCAAGACTCGTTCTTGAAAGGGAAGAAGTATTTAGATCCACAAGGACGAGACATCCAATGCGCATAAGACTGAAAACAGGTGTAGGAGAGGATGGCAGGATTACAACCCTCAAGATGGATGCCCTCCTCAATTCAGGAGCATATGGAACCCATGCACTTACAGTGCTTTCAAATACAGGAGCAAAGGTCCTGCCCCTCTTTAATAAGATAGAGAATGTCCATTTCATCGGTAGATCGGTCTATACCAATCTCCCTGTTGGTGGTGCATACAGGGGTTATGGTGCAACCCAGGGATACTTTGCCCTCAATCAGCAGTTGGATATCATAACAAGGAAGACCAATCAGGATATACTAAAATTCCTTAAAGATTGGCATATAAGGGAAGGTGAAACATCTGATGTATTCAGGGCACTGGGTGAAGGCAAGGAAGGTGTGAGTCAGATAATCAAGTCCTGTAAATTAGATGAATGTATTGATAGGGGTGCAAAAGAAATTAACTGGTATGAAAAGAGGGATAAGAAGATAAGGGCGAGGGGCGATAGGGTAAAGGGTGTTGGTGTGGCAATTGCAATGCAGGGTTCTGGAATCCCGATGGTGGATATGGGCAGCGCTACAATGAAGATGAATGAGGATGGATCCTTTAACCTCAATATTGGTGCAACAGACCTCGGGACAGGATCCGATACGATTCTTGCACAGATTGCAGCAGAAGTCTTAAAAGTTCCGGTGGAGAAGATCATTGTCCTCTCATCAGATACCGATTTCACTCCTTTTGATGTGGGAGCATATGCATCTTCCACCACCTATGTATCCGGAGGCGCAGTGAAGAAATGTGCAGAGAAGATAAAAGGGCAGATGCTGGATGTCGCATCAGGTCTCCTTGAATCTAAACCAGAAGAACTGATAATTGCGGATGAAAAGATATTCAATAAGAAAAAAGGAAAAGCGGTCTCCTTTGAGGAGATTGCCTTCCATTCACTCTACAGGGAAAATCAGTTCCAGATTCAGGCAGAAGCCTCTCACTTTGGAATCGAATCACCTCCACCGTTCATTGCTCAGTTCGCAGAGGTTGAGGTTGACAAACGAACGGGAAAGGTTGATGTGGTGAAGTTTGTCTCTGCCGTGGATTGTGGGCAGCCCATTAACCCCAAACTCGCTGAAGGACAGGTCGAGGGGGCTGTCATAAATGGTATAAGCTATGCGCTTTGTGAGGAATACAATTTTGGTTCAACCGCTAATTTATTAAACTGTAGTTTCTGGGATTATAAGATATATACCACCCTGGATATACCCGAAATGGTTACAATCATTGTGGAATCCTTTGAAGAGACAGGACCCTTTGGCGCCAAGTCTGTGGGGGAGATAGCGATAAATGGTCCTATGCCTGCTATTGCCAACGCCATCTATGATGCTACTGGAGTGAGGCTATTTGATTCCCCCTTCACTTCGGAAAAGGTATATAATAGGATGAAGGAGGAGGGTATAATTTGATAATCAAGAATGGCAAACTCGCACTTCCTTGCGAGGATGAATGGAAGAAACTGGACATAAGGATTCAAGGGGAGGAAATTACCGAACTGGGAGATGACCTTTGTAGCGAGGATGAAATGATTGATGCAGAGGGGCTTCTTATCCTACCCGGAGGAATAGACCCCCATGTCCATTTTGATGAGCCCGGATATACCGAAAGAGAGGACTTTTATTACGGCAGCTCAGCCTCTGCCTCCGGAGGAATAACTACAGTGATCGATATGCCCTGCACCTCCATACCACCAATTACCAGCAGAGAAAATCTTCTTAAAAAATTGAATATCATAAAAAAGAAGGCAATCGTGGATTTTGGATTGTTTGGAGGTATTTCATCCCAGTCTTTTGAAGGTGATTTTGCAAGGGATATGGAGGAACTTTTAGAGAGTGTCCTGGGATTCAAGACATATTTTATATCCGGAATGCCTGATTTTGGGAGATTAGACCATTATCAATTCAGAGAAGTTCTCAAAGTCGCAAAAAGGTTAAATATCCCTGTGCTTCTTCATGCAGAGGATTATGATTATGTGAAGAGAGCTACAGAGGTAGAGATGGAAAGGGGTAATTCCTGGATAAATTATTATAGAACGCGACCAGAAGTAGCAGAGGTCCTTGCTGTGCAGTCTGCGGTTCAACTGGCAGAAGAAATAGAAGCGGATCTACACATCGTCCACATCGGTTCCGGGGAAGCAGGAGAGATTCTTCGAGGTAGAGACAGGATAACAGGGGAAACAGCGCCACATTATCTCGAGTTTGATTGCAATGACATTGAAAGGATTGGTTCGGCTCTTAAGGTTACCCCTCCCGTAAAATCACCGGAGAATAAACAGGGTCTATGGAATCTCCTTACTGATGGTGTAATTGATTTTATAGCCTCTGACCATGCCCCTGCACCAGAGGAGGAAAAGAATACAGGTTCTGTCTGGTCGGATTACTCCGGTATCCCCGGAACCGGGACCCTCCTTCCCTATATATTCGCAAGAGGTTATCTTGCGGGAAGGATACCTTTAAGGAGATTACTGGAGGTGATTTCAGAAAGTGCAGCAAAGAGATATGGAATCTATCATAGAAAGGGGTCAATAGAGGTTGGTAAGGATGCGGACCTCGTTCTTATCGATCCGGAAAGGGATTGGATTGTAAGGGGTGATGAATTTTTTTCAAAGGGGAAAGTCACGCCCTTTGAGGGAATGAAATTCAGGGGGAAGGTGGTAAAAACAATACTCAGAGGCAGGGTGATCTATGATGATAAGGAAGATATTGTTGTAGAACCTGGTTATGGTAAATTCTTAAAGAAGGATTGAATAATGCAAGATGAATATATCCTCGGGAATGGCATAGTTACAGACGGTATATCCCTCTTCTTAAAGGATGGAGCAATTCATATTCAGGATAAGATAATCAAGGAGGTGGGCAGGACCGAGGATATAAAGATAGATGATATAGAATTCATTGATGCAGGTGGCAGATTGATCATCCCTGGTCTCCTTAATCCTCATCATCATCTCTATTCCTCTCTTGCAGTTGGTCTCATACCAAAAGGTGATACGGATAACTTCGAAAAAATCCTTATGAACCTCTGGTGGAGGCTTGATAAGGTTCTTGATGAGCACTCTATCTATTATTCTGCTCTTACCGGAATAATCGATTCCATAAAGCATGGTGTTACAACCATCTTTGACCATCATGCCTCAATGAAGTGGGTTAAGGGGAGTCTTTCTGTTATAGAAAAGGCCTTTACTCAAGGAGGGATAAAGGGAGTGCTTTGCTTTGAGACCTCTGACAGGATGGGGATTGATGAGGTCACAAAACACATCGAGGAAAACTTGGGATTCTGGGAAAAACATCAAAGTTCAGATTCAATCAAATCTGTGTTCGGTCTTCATGCAAATTTTACACTGAGTGATAAAACCTTAAAAAAGGTAAGTAAGAGAATACCTGAAGAACTATCGATTCATATCCATTGCGGAGAAGACCAACTTGACCTTAACTACTGTAAGGATATGGGATACAGCGGGCCTGTTCACCGATTGAATGAATTTGGTCTCTTAAAAAAGAGTTCCATACTTGCCCATTGTATACACCTCTCAGGTGAGGATTATTCACTCATTAAGAAAGTAAAACCCATTATCGTATCAAATCCTGAATCCAATGCAAATAACAATGTGGGGAGCATGGACCTTATCAGGATAAAAAGATATCTGCTGGGAACAGATGGGATGACAGGAGATATAATAAAGACCTTGCGGTCTCACTATCTATTGAGGCAGGGGGAGGTCGAGGGGCTGAAGGATATATTCTTTGGTTATAGATATGAGGTTCAGAGGGAATTCTTTCCTCAAGTTCACGGCTTTCGTAAAGGAAAGAAAGCAGATATTGCAGTCCTGGATTATATCCCGAAAACCCCGATAGACCTTGAAAATCTCATTTCTCATCTAATCTTCGGGTTTGAGGGAGGCAATGTATATATAACAATAGCCGATGGGAAGATACTCTACAGGGATGGGAGTATAACCTTCCTGGATGAGGAAGAGATAAACAGGGAAGCAAAGAGGGTTTCTAAAGATTTATGGAGGAGGTTTTATGGCTGACCTATCAGTGAAGATAAACGATATTGAATTCAAGAATCCTGTTCTCCCTGCTGCAGGTCCGCCCATGAGGACATCGGAGATGATGCTTAAGGCACTAAAGGGTGGGGCAGGGGGTATCGTAACAAAGACTGTCTCTGTCAAGGTGGCGCACGACTCAAGGCCAACGATAAGGAAAGGAGTTTGTTCAGGACTTATAAATGCCGAGACCTGGTCAGAGATACCTTTCGAGAAACTCCTTTGCGAATACCGAAAGGTAAAAGAGGCTGGCTCACCCCTCATAATATCCATAGGATATAGTCTTGAAGAAGTGAGTAAACTCGGTAGGTTCCTTGAGAAAGAGATACAGCCAGATGCAATAGAATTCTCCACGCATTATACCGGGAGATCCGTCGAACCAATCCTTGATGTGGCAAGGAGCCTGAAAGGTTCTGTAGATATTCCCATCTGGATGAAGGTTTCTCCTAATTTTCCTGATATAGAGAAACTTGCAGAAAAAACATCCCCTTTTGTTGATGCATTCGTTGCTATAAATTCCTTTGGACCTGTTCTTGATTTTGATATAGAAACAGCAGAACCTCTACTTGGGTCAGAATATGGCGAGGGATGGTTGTCCGGTCCGCCTATCCTTCCATTGGCATTGAGGATCGTTTATCAGATCTCAACTGCTACGGATAAACCGGTTATTGGTGTAGGTGGGATTACTTCAGGGGTTGATGCTATAAAGTTCTTTATGGTCGGCGCCTCCCTTATTGGAGTCTGTTCTGCTGTGATAAAGAATGGGCATTCAGTGTATGGTAAGATTGCAGAAGAGATAAATGACTGGCTTGATGAACACAATTTTCAATCCGTTAATGAGATAAGGAATCTGTATAAAGAGAGATTAAAGGAGAGAAAAACCTTTTCAACCCAACCGAAAATGAATATATCAGAAGAGGATTGCACCGGATGCACTGCCTGTGTCAATTTCTGCGTCAATGAGGCATTATATATGGAGGATAAACTGGCAAGGGTCAACCCCGAGAGGTGTATAGGTTGTGGCTTCTGTCAGGATTCCTGCAATTTTGGAGCAATGAAGCTGAAGTGAAAAAAATATTCACCACAAAGACACCCCGGTACGGTCGGTTCCTCCCTACAGGGCAAGCAAAGGACACAAAGTAAGGATGATATTTGTCAAGAAAAATAAATCTAACCTCCTGTGATGAATGATGGAACTTGAGAAAGAAATTCGAAAAAGAGCAGAGAAATATAGAATATTCACCACAAAGACACAAAGGACACAAAGTAAGGATGATATTTGTCAAGAAAAATAAATCTAACCTCCTGTGATGAATGATGGAACTTGAGAAAGAAATTCGAGAGAAAGCAGAGAGATATAGAGACTGGACAGCGAAGAATCTTTCAGAGTTGATAAGGATTCCATCCCTGTCGGGAGAAGAAGGAAGGGTAATCCGGAAGATAAGAGGGATGTTAAAAGAAGCGGGGATTGATGAGGTCCGGATAGACGGGCTCGGCAACCTTATTGCAAAGGTCGGAGAAGGAGAGAAGAAACTCGTGATTGATGCACATATCGATACAGTTGATACAGGCGACAGGGAACAGTGGGATTTCGATCCATTCGGAGGTGAGATAAGGGATGGTTTCGTCTATGGTAGGGGAGCAGTTGATCAGAAAGGGGGAGCCGCATCTATGATAACATCGGGTAGGATTCTGAAAGAACTCGGTTATGACGGGGATTTTACAATCTATTTTACCTTTACAATAATGGAAGAGGATTGTGATGGGTTATGCTGGAATTATTTGATTCAGGAGGAAGGGCTCAATCCGGATTTTGTTATCATAACAGAACCCACCAATCTTGGTGTATATAGAGGACACAGGGGAAGGATGGAGATCGAAATCCATTTTGCAGGGGTTTCAGCCCATGGGTCAGCTCCATCCCGGGGGAAGAATGCCATATATTCAGGGGCAAGGGCAACCCTTCTGATTCAGGAACTCAATAAGAGATTAAAGGAAGATGATTTTCTGGGGAAAGGGACCATTGCTGCAACCAGTTTCGAGTCCGAATCGCCTTCCCTCTGTTCTATTCCGGATAAATGTAAGATTCATCTTGACAGGAGGCTCACCTGGGGTGAAACAAAGGAAAGCGCAATCAATGAAATAAGAGAGATTGTTGGAGATGATGGCCGGATAGTAATTCCGACCTATGACAGAGAGAGTTATAAAGGTAAAATATTCAAGCAGGAGAAATACTTCCCTTCTTGGAAAATACCTGAAGAGCATATTCTGATTCAGGCAGGGATAAGGACATATGAGAGGCTCTTCGAAAGAAGTCCTGTTGTGGGCAAGTGGACCTTTTCAACCAATGGTGTTGCCATCTGCGGGAAGCATAAGATTCCCACTGTAGGTTTCGGACCGGGGAATGAGGTCTATGCACATTCGGCCAATGAAGTCGTCCCGGTTGATCATCTCGAGAAGGCTCAAGCCTTCTATACACTTTTGCCTTATATGCTTTCTAAAGGAGGGGATTAAATGAGTTTAATGGGAAGAAACCTTATAACCCTTGATGGCTGGGATAAACAGGAGATAGAGTTGGCACTGGAAGTATCTTTTGATCTAAAGAGGAGATTTATTAAGGGAGAAATCATTGAATCCCTCAAGCACAAGACCCTGTTTATGATATTCTTTGAACAATCCACAAGGACACGCAACTCCCTTGAGGCGGCGATGACACAACTCGGTGGGCATGCTCATGACCTTACATCGGATAAGATGCAGATAACCCATGGAGAATCCCCGAAGGATACCGCGAAGGTGCTTTCAAGGATGGGAGAAGGTATAGCCATAAGGAACTGTTTCTATCAGATCGGCAATAGATACCTAAACGAGATTGCCCGACATTCCGATATTCCGGTAATTTCAATGCAGGATGATGTCTATCATCCGCTCCAGGCAATAGCAGACCTTTTAACGATAATGGAACATTTTGGTGATAACATCCGTGGGCTAAAAGTAGCGATCCTCTGGGCATATGCAACCACCCATGCAAAACCCCTGTCCGTCCCACAATCCCAGATACTCCTTTTTCCAAGGTTCGGAATGGATGTTGTAGTTGGGCATCCGGATGAGTTTCCGCTCCAGGAGGATATAGTTCATAAGGCAAAGAGGAATGCAGAAGAAGCAAGAACGGAACTTATTTTCACAAATGATATGGATGAAGCGATTCGGGATGCAGATATTGTGATCCCGAAGAACTGGGGCGGATTTGCATACTTTGAAGAATATACAGACGATGAGGAACATAATAGGGAGATGAAGGAAAACCTTGAAAGACACAAAGATTGGATATGTAATGGGAAGAGGTTCTCGCTTGCAAAGAGGGATGCAAGGGTTATGCATGCACTCCCTGCTGATAGGGGTAACGAGGTAACCGATAATGTCCTTGATTCTGAGAATTCTATTATCTATGATGAGGCAGAGAATAGATTGCATACAGCAAGGGGTATTCTTGAATTGCTGATGGGACAATGAGATGAAGGATTTTTTCAGGCAGATTCTGGATACAGAGGTTTCATTTAGAGCCTGTCGAATAATGTCATTGCTTGTAGGGACAAGGTATACCTTGTCCACTCGACCCACGCGAAGCAATCCCCGAAACCAGAGACTGCTTCACAAAGCCGAGCAAGGAGAGGAGTTCGCAGTGACAGATGCGAATGAGTTGATTAAATGAAATTCTATTATAAATGCAGTGAATGCGGGAAGGAATATGATATCAAGCCAGAGCTAATGCTCTGCCCTTATTGTCAATCAAAACAGGAGAAAGATAAACCTCTTCGGGGGATCCTCGAGGTCGAACTGGAGGGAGAACCCGGGGAAGAATTCCTCAAGAGAGGATTCAGGGTGGTTGATTTTCTTCCTGTAGAGGAGGAGTATCTCCCTGACATTCCGGTGGGTAGTACCCCTTTATGGAAGCCCACTATATTGAGGGAGCAATTGGGTTATCCAAACCTCTTTATAAAGGATGATACCTGTAACCCAACGGGTTCCTTAAAAGACAGGGCATCCTATCTTGTTTGCGGATTTGCAATTAAATATGCTATAAGGGATATAGTTGTTGCATCTACCGGTAATGCCGCTTCCTCAATGGCAGGTGTGGGAGCATCAGCAGGACTTTCTGTTACAATATTCATACCGGGCTCTGCACCAACCCCAAAGATAGCACAGGCTCTCCAGTATGGTGCCGAGATTATCCTCGTTGATGGAGATTATGACAGAGCCTATGACATCTCTTTGGAGTATTCTATTAGGAAGAATGCCTTAAGCAGGAATACCGCCTATAATCCCCTTACAATAGAGGGGAAGAAGACCGTATCCTTAGAGATATTCCTTTCTCTTGGTAGAATCCCTGATGTTGTTTTTCTCCCTGCTGGTGATGGAGTGATACTGGGTGGGGTCTATAAGGGATTCAGAGATCTCAAGAGATTGGGTATAACTAAGAATATCCCGCTCATATATGCTGTTCAGGCAGAGGGGAGTTCTGCCATCTGTAGAGCCCTTGTAAAAGGGGATTTCGAAAGTTCAATAACCGCTGCTACTGTTGCAGATTCGATCTGTGTCTCCGTACCAAGAAATGGATATTATGCCTTGAAACAACTAAGAGACTATAAAGGTAAGTGTATAACGGTATCCGATGAGGAAATTCTCGCGGCTCAGAGAGAACTCTCTTCCCGGACAGGACTCTTCACAGAACCTGCTGGAGCAGCATCCTATGCAGGTTTCCTGAAAGTAAGGAATGAGCTTTCTAAAGATGCAACCATTGTCCTTCTGGCTACAGGGAATGGTCTTAAGGATATAGAATCTGCCCTGAAAGGATTACAGCTTCCCCAAAAAACCATAACCTCACTGGAGGATCTCTTGGGGTAGAAGGTGTTGTGCTCGCCGCCGGATTTTCAAAAAGAGCAGGAGGATTTAAGATGGAACTACTCCTTGGAGGGAAAACACTCCTTGAAAGGAGTATTGAAGGGATGTACCACATCTCAGAAAGGATTATTGTTGTGGGGGGATACAGGATAGAGAGGATAAGGGAGATACTGGAACCCTATAAGAAGGTAGATGTTGTTTACAATAAAGACTTTGAGTCAGGGATGTTCTCATCTGTTAAGAAAGGTGTAAGTGAGGTAACTGCTCTGCGATTCTTCCTGCTCCCTGGTGATCAGCCTCTAGTGAGGGAAGAGGTTTACAAGAAAATGCTTAAGATCGATGGCGATATTATAATTCCCACCTGTAGAGGTAAGAAGGGGCATCCTGTTCTTATGAAGAGCCATCTAATCGGAGAAATCCTAAAAGAACCGGATGATTCTACACTCAGGGATTTTATTCATAAAAAGGGTGCTACCCTGATAGAAGTGGAGGATGAGGGGATTATCCTTGATATTGATGTTTTAGAGGATTATGAAAGGATAAGAAAGGAATATGAAAGAGATAAGTAAACCGATAAGAAAAGTTGATGATCAGGATAAGATCGAAGGGAAGGTGCGATATATTGCAGACATTGAGTTTGAGGGGATGCTTTTCGCAAAAACCCTTCGTTCCGGTAGACCAAGGGCAAGGATTCGATCAATTGAGATACCAGAATTACCGGATGGCTACTTTATTGTTGATGCAAACGATATCCCCGGGAAGAACAGAGTGAAGATGGTGATAAATGATCATCCATTCTTTGCTGAAGGCGAGGTGAATTATATCGGAGAACCAATCCTCCTTGTTGTTGGGCCAAAAAAGGAGACAATCTTTGAAATAATCGAAAAGATAAAGATACGATATGAAGACCTCAATCCCATATTAACAATGGAGGATGCAGAGCGAAAAGGAAAGACCTTTATTGATTATGAGTTCACAAAGGGAGACCCGGATAAGGCTTTTGAAATGGCAGAAAAGGTTATAGAAGACGAGTTCAGGACCGGATACCAGGAGCATATCTATCTTGAGCCACAGGGTGTCGTTGGAATCTGTGAAGATGGGAAGGTGACGATTTATGGAGCTATGCAATGCCCTTATTATGTAAAGGGAGCAGTAATGGAGGGTCTTGGATGGGACGAGGACAGGGTTAGGGTTGTTCAGACCACTACCGGAGGCGCATTCGGAGGTAAGGAGGAATATCCCTCCATCATAGCAGGACAGGTGGTGGTTGCTGCCCTTAAAACGGGAAGACCCGTGCAACTCATCTTTGATAGAGATGAAGATATAATGGTTACCACAAAGAGACATCCTTCGGTTACTGAATACAGAGTAGGACTTGATGGGAATGGCAGGATAACAGTTCTGGATATCAATATAAAACTCGATGGCGGAGCCTACGGTGGTCTATCAGGTGTAGTTTTGCAAAGGGCTTTATTTACAGCAACCGGTGTATACAATATACCCAATCTACGGGTAAGGGGCAGCGTTCTTAAAACCAATAAGGTCCCTTCGGGGGCATTCAGAGGGTTTGGGGCACCCCAGGCTATCTTCGGGATCGAGATGCTGATGCATCATCTCGCAGAAAAACTTGGTAGGGTTCCACTCGATTTCAAGATGGACTATGCTTTAAAGACGAAAGATACGACCTCAACAGGAGGTATCATAAGGGGTGAAGTCAAACTACCCGAGATAATAAAAGAAGTAGAAAAGATGTCTGATTACAGAAGGAAACATAAGGAATCAAGGAAGTTCAGAGGAATCGGATTATCCCTTTTTCTTCATGGATGTGGATTCACTGGTAAAGGAGAGGAATCGATAAAGGGAAAGGTTACCCTGAGGAAGAAAGGAAAAGATGTAGAGATTCTTACTTCAAGTGTTGAGATGGGTCAGGGTGCAACAACCACACTCAGGAAGATTGTATCAAAGAGTTTATCAATTCCCATTACGCAGGTTTTGTATGACAATCCTGATACAGAGCGAGTGCCCGATTCAGGTCCCACTGTTGCTTCAAGAACGGTAATGATCGTTGGTGGATTGCTTGACAGTGCTGCAAAGGAATTAAGGGAGAGATGGGATGAAGGGGATGAGATTGAGGTATCGAAAATCTACAAACACCCCGGTTATATCAAATGGGATGATAAGCTACTAAAAGGGGATGCGTATCCAGAGTATTCCTGGGGTGCCAATGTGGTAGAGGTTGAGATTGATCCCATAACCTATGAGATAGAGGTTTTGGGTATATGGGCGGTATATGATATTGGAGTTGCCATTGATGAGAGGATTATTCAGGGACAGATTGAGGGTGGAATCACCCAGGGTCTTGGATATGCTACTATAGAGGTAATGGATTCAGTGGATGGAGAACTGGTGCAGAGAACCCTTACCGATTACAAGATTCCAACCTCTATGGATTTTCCAAAGATTGAGAGCAAGTTGGTCAGAAATCCTTATAAATATGGTCCCTATGGGGCAAAATGCGCAGGGGAACTTCCATTTGTAGGTGCTGCTCCTGCCCTTGCTTCTGCAGTGGAAAATGCCCTTTCAGTTCCGATAAACAGGATACCAGTAACACCAGAATATTTACTCGAGGTTCTTTCAGGATGAGGATTGAGTTTACGCTGAACAGTGAAAGTGTTTCCATTGATACAGAACCGCAAAGAAGATTGCTTGATATATTGAGGGAGGATTTCAGATTGATTAGTGTTAAGGAGGGATGTGGAGAGGGGGAATGCGGAGCCTGCATCATCCTGCTTGATGGGAAGGCGGTCAATTCCTGTCTTATTCCGGCAGGAAGGATCAAGGGTAGTGAGGTAATCACCCTGGAGGGATATAGAGAGACGGAGCGGTTCAGGATTCTTATGGAATCCTTTGAAGATGCAGGAGCTGTCCAGTGTGGATTCTGCACACCGGGAATAATAATGACAGTGGAGTCCCTTCTAAGGGAGAACTCCAACCCAACTGAAGAGGAGATAAAAAAGGCTCTTTCTGGTAATCTCTGTAGATGCACAGGGTATTCCATGATTGTGGATGGAGTCGTGAGAGCCGTCAAAAAGGTTAAAAATGATGGTAAAAGCATTTAGACCTGTTAATTTAGATGAGGCGTTAAACATAAGAAAAGAGAACAGGGTAATTCCTATTGCAGGCGGAACCGATTTAATGGTCCAGAAAAGGAGATGGGCAGGACTTACTCCGTCCTTTGAATACCCCCTCCTCTTTATAGGACACATTGAGGAATTGAGGGGTATAAGGATTCAAGATGACAGATTAAGGATTGGCTCCGCATCCTCATTTAATGAACTATTGGAGAATACTCTAACACCATCAGTTTTGAAAGATGCAATATCAGGGATGGCTTCTTACCCAATAAGGAATATGGCTACAATCGGTGGAAATATCTGTAATGCTTCCCCTGCAGGGGATACTCTACCAGTTCTTTACTCCCTCGATGCCGTCCTAATCCTTTCGAGTTTAAAGGGAGAGAGAAGGATTCCGATTGAAGAATTTATCAAAGGCCCGGGGATAACGAATTTAAAAGATGATGAAATACTTAAAGGTATTGAAATCCCGCAATACGATTTTGATTTGTATTTCTATAAAAAAGTTGGGATAGGGAAAGTTACATCTTTATCAAAGATTTCCTTTCTTGGCCTTGCAAATATTACCGATGATAGGATAAAGGATATAAAGGTATCCTTTGGTGCTGTGGCTCCCTCTGTCGTGAGGTCAAGGGAGATTGAGAGTAGGATTAAGGAACTGGATAGAGAAGAAATAGTAAAGGAATTTAACAATATAAAGGAAATGTATTCAGAGTTGATAGCCCCTATAGATGATGCACGGTCAACGGCTCATTACAGAAAAGTGATATCACTCCGATTACTCGAAGCTTTTTTAACAAAGGAGGTTCAATGAAAGAAAAAGAAAACCTGTTTCTCGTAGTCCTCTTCTTCGGAGGGCTCTGGGGTATAACAGAGGCCACATTGGGATATCTCTTGCATTTTCTTCCCCGGGGAGTAGCAGGATTCTTTATGTTCCCCATCGCTTTTTATTTTATGAGATGTGCTTTTAGAGAAACGAATAAACCACAAGTAATCTTCTATACTGCAGTTGTTGCAGCAGGTATCAAACTTATTGACCTGTTCATTCCCTTTAAATCGCCAGCATCCTCTCTGAACCCGGCAATGGCAATTCTATTGGAATCTGCTGTGGTCTATCTCTTTATGAGGGTCTATAATGAAAAGAAGGGTCATATCTTTTGGAAAACCACACTCCTCTCTTTTGCCTGGAGGTCTATATTCCTCCTCTCTCTCTTCGCCTTACAGCCATCTGAAGGGATCCATCAATCTGGTCTTCCTCAGATAATCCTTTTCCTTTCCCTTCATAGTGTGATAAATGGTCTCTTGATTGGGTGGTATCTACTTTCAGAAAAACCACAGAAGACCAGGATTATAGAGAAGTATCCCATCCTTCCCTTTATAATTGTCGTTGTTGCAATTATGGTAGAATTTGGATTCTCTCACTTCTAAAAAATGGAGGTTGTCCCAAAAAAATGGGTATTATTGAAGAACTGATAGAAAAGGTGCAGCCATATCCTGTAAAGGATGTGATATGTGGGGTATTCGATACCCTTGTCTTTAGTAAAAATTGCGGTATAGCGTCCACATTAAAAGGGAATCCGCCCCATAGAAGGGTAAGAGGTTCAGGGAGATTGAATGAGTTAACACTTACTGAACTCGCACGGTATGCCCTTTCTGATAATCCCCTTGATACCTCCGTTGGAATGGCTGCAATAAATAGCACACTGCCGGGTG
The DNA here is from genome assembly GCA_023131835.1 of Caldifarciminota bacterium. Taxonomy (GTDB): domain Bacteria; phylum Hydrothermota; class UBA3072; order UBA3072; family UBA3072; genus JAGLZA01. The sequence continues at coordinate 13,912 of JAGLZA010000078.1, read as the reverse complement.
ATGCGAAAAACCTGAAAAACATTAATGCAAAGGTTCTGATCAAAGAGAAGGGCAAGGATAGGGTCGTAGGAGTGATAGGTCATTTCCCTTTCCTGGATGATTTAAGAAAGGAATTCAAGGAACTCTATATATTCGAGAAGATTCCACAAAGCGGAGACCTGAAGGAGAAGGATATTCCTGAGTATCTCCCTTATGTGGATGTTGCAGTGATAACAGGTACATCCATCCCCAATCATACCTTTGAGGAGATATTAGGATATACAAAAGAAGATAGTTACAAGATAGTTCTCGGCCCCACAACTCCCCTTTCTCCAATCCTCTTTGATTATGGAATCGATGCCATCTCTGGAGTGATTGTCAGAGACATCCCTTCTATCATAAAGCAGGTAAAAGAGGCTACACCCTTTCGAAACCTGAAAGGCGTGGAATATATAACGCTACTTAGGGAAGATTATAATGGTTGAAATCTATGAGGAGATACTCAAGTTAAAGAAGAATGGCAAAGAGGGTGTTCTCGTGTGCGTTGTGGACAAGGAGGGGCACGGACCCTCATCCACAGGTGCAAAGATGCTCGTCTTGCCTGATGGGAGCAGATTGGGAACCGTAGGCGGAGGTCCCTTAGAAGAGATAGCCGTAAAAAAGGCAGAAGAGGTACTTAAAGAAAGGAAGAACTCACTCCAGAAATATACACTCAGTGAAGATAACGATGCAAAGGAAGGAGAACCATCAGGAATGGTTTGCGGGGGAAATGTAACGCTCTTCTTTGAGTACATTAAACCAGGTGTCCGTCTATATATCTTTGGGGCAGGACATATTGGTAAGGCACTCATCTATCATCTTAAGAAACTCAACTATCATATCACAGTGATTGACAATAGAAAGGATGCGGTTTTCGGAATTGAGGGAGCAGATAGGATTATAACAGGTGATTACAGGGAGGTTCTTTCTGAGGAAGAGATACCAAAAGGTGGATTCTTTGTTGTGACAACCCATACTCATCAGTTTGATTCTGTAGTCTTAAAGAGGATATACCAGTTCCATTGTAATCCACGCTACATCGGGCTCGTTGCCTCAAGGAAAAAGGCAGAGGCCATAGTGAGAGGGATTACAGGAGAACTTGCAAAAAAAGAGATAAACTTCGATATCCTCTATACCCCTGTCGGGCTTGATATAGGCGGGAAGACCCCGGATGAGATTGCCATATCTATAATATCCGAGATACAATCGGTGAGGTTTAATAAGGGTGGTAATCACTTGAGGGTTAAATTTCATAATGAGCAGATTTAATAATTTGAATATCTATATAAGAACTGGAATACAGGAATGTAGGGACAAGATATACCTTGTTTGTAGGGGTTCGATTTATCGAACCCACCTCCCATTCGGGCGTGATAAATCACGCCCCTACGACTACTCCTCAAAGGGGATGGAACTAAAAGGTAGAGGATAAATGGTCTTCCTTATTGTAGGTAATGTCAATCAGGGTAAAACAGAGAGAATTGAATCTCTATATAGAAGAACCAGAAAAGGGGATGGTTTTATAACTAAGAAAATGTTTAAAGGAGGAGAGTTTCAGGGTTATGAAATAATGAGACTTTCCAGCAGGGAAAGCGTTCCCTTTGCTTATCTGATTAATTTTGTCCCCATTGGCTGGGATGGAACTATCCGTCAGGGATGGTTTAGTTTTTCCGACAGTGCTTTCTTATTTGCCGAAAAGATTATTGATGAGATAATTGAAAAAGGAATAGAGCCTGTATATATTGACGAGGTAGGACCTCTTGAACTTGAAAAGAAGAAAGGGTTCTATAGTATCGTGAAGAAAGTCCTTGACACCAGGATGGATATCTATATAACCGTAAGGGAATCTCTGAAGGATAAATTTAGAAAGGTATTTAATATAGAGGAATTCAAGGTTATGAGATTATAAAAAAGGAGAATGATATGATCGATCTTTCCATAAATGAAGAACAGATAGAAAGGACTGCGAAAAGGTGCAGAGAAAGGAATATAATCATTCCCACCTTTGAACAGATGAAGAATCCTGAACTTATACCGGATTGGATAAAGGAGGAATTAAAAGGGATAGGACTCTGGGACGTTCATCCGAGAAATCTCTTCAGGATTACTTGGAAGAATGAGCCCATGGAATCAGGAGGCGGATTTGGTGGGGTTAATTACATCGTTTTGCCATCTGAACTTACAGGGGTAGCAACAAAGATTATAGCACTGGTTGGTAAATGGTTTCCCACCGGTTCCCATAAGGTAGGAGCAACCCTTGGCTGTCTCGTTCCAAGACTCATAACAGGGCAGTTTGACCCTACAAAGCACAAGGCTGTATGGCCATCCACAGGGAATTACTGCCGCGGTGGAGCCTATGATGCAGTTCTCCTTGCCTGTGAATCCATTGCAATTCTTCCCGAGGAAATGTCAAAGGAGAGGTTCGAGTGGTTATCCAATGTTGCTGGCGAGGTAATCCCGACCCCGGGTTGCGAGAGCAATGTCAAGGAGATATTCGATAAGTGCTGGGAATTAAAAGAAACAAGAGATGATATATTCATCTTCAATCAATTCGATGAATTTGGCAATCATCTCTGGCATTATGTTGTGACAGGCAGTGCTATGGAAGAGGTCCTCAAAAAGGAGATGAGAGACAATGATGTTTATTCCGGAGTTGTTCTGACATCCGGCTCCTCAGGAACCTTAGGAAGCGGGGATTATCTCAAGGAGATATACCCTGGCTCAAAGATCGCAGTAGGGGAGGCCCTCCAGTGTCCAACCCTTCTGCTAAGTGGTTATGGGGGACACAGGATTGAGGGTATTGGTGATAAGCATGTCCCATGGATACATAATGTTAAGAATACAGATATGGTTGTAGCAGTGGATGACGAGCATAGCATCAGACTTCTCAGGCTTTTCAACGAACCAACCGGTAGAGAATATCTAAAGAAAATGGGAGTGGGAGAGGAAATTGTTGACAATCTTGATCTCTTAGGGATTTCCTCTATCGGTAATCTAATAGCAGCAATAAAATATGCGAGATACTATGAACTCAACGATAAGGATGTAGTCCTTACCGTCTTTACCGATTCAATGGAACTCTATGGTTCGAGGCAGAGAGAACTCAACGAAGAGCGGGGTGAGTATGGAGAGAGGGATGCGATAAGGGACTTTGAACTCCTGCAGGATATCAGTATCGATAATATGCTTGAACTGACTCATTACGAGAGAAAGAGGATACACAATCTAAAATACTATACCTGGATAGAACAACAGGGAAAGGAGTTAGATGAACTAAATGCACAGTGGTTCAATCACAGAGAATACTGGAGTTCCGTCCATGTCCTCGCTCCTGAGATCGACAAATTAATCATAGAGTTCAACGATAGGGTAGGATTGCTGGATTAAAGGAGAAAGCCCTTCAAGGTTTAAAAGCCTTTTCCATATTACTACTAACAATTCTCGTAAATGGATTCAGTCAGGATTCAGTTAAATAGTTAAGTTGGAAAATAGTTGAATAGTGAAGAAAAGAACCAACTACTCAACCAATCAACAATTTAATCGTTCAACTAATTAACGTTGGGATTGCTTCGCCTGGGTTGAGTGGACAAGGTATACCTTGTCCCTACAAGCAATGACAACTTTCTTGTAGTGGCAGAGCTTGCTCTGCGCTCCTGGGTGGGTTCTTTTGTTTATTTGGGTTCACCTGCGGAATAATCAGCCAACAGCTTACAGCGAACAGCTATCAGCTAAGATGTATTTTTCGTGTATTTTGTCTTCTTTGTGTTTCCTTTCTTGTGGGTTGATGGAGGGAAGAATAAAAACAAAAATCTTCTTTGTGAACTTCGTGTCTTTGTGGTGAAATAAAGGGGGTAGTGTGTGGTTTTTCAGGAAACGAAGAGGGGGACGAATTCCTGCTTACTTACATCCACAATCCCTCTATCAGTAATCTTTATTTCAGGGATTACTGCAAGTTGAACAAATGATAGGGTCATAAAGGGGTCTTTCTCGGCTCCAATGGCTTTTAGCCCTTTATTCAGTCCCTTTATTTCTTTCAGTACATTCCGGAGTGGCTTATCCGACATCAAACCTGCTATGGGAAGTGGTAACCTGGATATAGTCTTCTGGTCATTCACCACAATGAGCCCTCCACCCATTTTCTTTAGTTCCTTTAATGCAAAGAGCATATCAGAATCATTTTCACCAACGATTGCAACATTATGGGAATCATGCCCCACACTCGTTCCTATTGCACCCCTTTTTATCCCAAGCCCCTTTATGAATCCGACAGTAAAATTCTTGCCCTTATACCTGTCAAGGACAACAATCTTAAGGATGTCTTTATCTGGATTAGCTATGATGATACCGTTCTTTACGAATGGTTCAGATATCAGTTCCCTGGTTATAATAGTATCAGGAAAGACCTCAAGAACCCTGATCTTTTTTCCTATATTCTTTACTATGAGGTCTTCTTCATCGATGTTTTTAGGATTCATTGGCCCTAACTCACCCTTGATATCGGGCAGATCTCCTATTATCTCTTCGGTAAGTTCCCCATCATCAACAATGACCCTTGAATCCTTAATTACCTTTTTTATATTGAACTCCTCAAGGTTTTCTATTACCAGCATATCTGCTTTATACCCGGGTGCTATTGCACCCATGCTTCTGAGATCAAAGTATCTTGCAGTGTTGATTGTTGCCATCCTTATGGCATTGATTGGATCAATGCCTTTCTTTATAGCGGTTCTCACCATATAATCAATATGCCCTTCATTTATGATGTCGATAGGGTCTTTATCATCAGTGCAGAAGGAAAAATAGGGAAAATTTTTGTCATTAACAATCTCAATCAGTGTATCGAGATTCCGGGCTGCAGTGCCTTCTCTTATAAATATCTGCATTCCCCTCATTAGTTTTTCCAGTGCTTCTTCCTTTTTCGTAGATTCATGGTCTGAGCGGATAAATGCAGATATATAGGCATTAAGGGCTTTGCCGCTGAGCCAGGGGGCATGTCCGTCAATCTTCTTATACCTGTGCCTTAAGAGTTCTATCTTGGCAATAAGGTCGTGGTCACAATTTATGACACCCGGGTAGTTCATCACCTCACCCAATGCCCGTATCCTTGGATGTTCTTCAAGAAATCCTATCATATCTCCCACACTCAATTCCGCTCCCGCGGTTTCAAGATTCGTTGCAGGCACAGCGGAAGGAAGACTGATATAGACATTCAGGGGTATTCCTTCCGTTACCTTTATCATATATTCTACTCCATCAAGACCAAGGACATTGGCAATCTCATGAGGGTCAGCAATAATGGTGGTTGTTCCTTTTGAGAGAACAAGCCTTGCGAATTCCCTTGGAGATAACCTTGAACTTTCTATATGGAGATGAGCGTCAATAAGACCCGGGACAAGATATAATCCCTTTAGATCTATAATCTTTTTCCCTTTTATGTAGTCACCTATGCCTGCTATCCTCTTTTTGAATAGGGCAATATTATTTTTCTCTATTGTTCCGGAGAAAACATTTACGATATTCGCATTCTTTATAAGGACATCAGCTGATTTCCTTCCGGCAGCAACAGGGATAATTTCTCTTATTCTCATTGTTATGTTGATTTTAATAAAAGATGGGATTTTTTCAACCCCCCCACTGTTTTTAGCCACGGTTTCTGCACGGTTCATTAAAAATTCCTTATATAGAATGCAAAGAAAGTAAAAGGAATTAGTTGAATAGTTAAATGGTTAAATTGGGAGTCCCATCCCCACACCCAAGAATTTAAACGCAGATAAACGCAGATGAACACAGATAAATACAGAAGAAAGGTTAATTAATTCTAATTCTCTAAACCCAAAATCCTAATCCCTAAATCCTATTTAGGCACTGATTTTCACTGATTAAGACTGATTTTTCTGCCACAGAGACACAAAGGACACAGATAGTCGCTTCGCTTCAATGAAGATTGGAAACTGTAAATTGAAAAGTGAAAATTTTAAATAACCCAGAACCCAGTACTCGGTACTAAAAATCTCCTTAATCCCTGCTTTCTATTTCTATTCTTTTCAGATCTTTATCTCCCTTGTTGTTACCCTTTCGCGGAGGAATTTATCATGGGTCACCAGAATAATCGTTCCGTTAAAATCCTTTAATGCCTGTTCAAGTATTTCGACTGTTACATAGTCCAGATGGGTTGTGGGCTCATCCAGAATCAATATATCAGGTTCGCTTATTATTAGTTGAACCAGTTTTACCTTTCTTTTTTGCCCCTCGCTGAGTCCCCCTAATTTCTTATAAAAGTTATCTCCCTTGACCTTCAGGCAACCCATTAATGTTCTTGCCCTCTGGTGCTCGTCTCTTTGGAAAATCTCAAGAACTTCTATTCCATCATTTTCCGGATCCCATTGCTGTGAGAGGTATTCTATCTTTGTTTGCCCGCTCCATATCACCTCGCCCTCATCTGGTAGTTCGATATTCCGGATAATTTTAAGAAGGGTTGTCTTTCCGGAACCATTGGGACCTACCAATGCTACCTTTTCTCCCCATCCAATGGTAAAGCAGAATTCCTTAAAGAGCAATTTGTCGCTTATTGATTTGGTCAATCTATTGACAGTAAGGCATGAGCCTTTGTGTGGATTGGCGGGTTCGAATCTGAAATCATACCATTTTTCAATAAAGGGTTTGGTTTTCTCAAGTTCATCAATTCTCTTTTGAATGTGTTCCTTTGCCTGTATTGACCTCTTCATTATTTTTGCAGCCCTGTGTGAAATAAACCCCTTGTCTCCTGCTCCAATCTTATCCTTTTCTCTTCTATTAGCCCATATCCTATGCGTTCTTTCGACCTCTTTTAGATGTTTTATCTCTGATTCAATCTTTTTCTTCTTTCTCGTCTTCTCCTTTAGTTCTGTCTCTTTTGTATGGATAAATACCGAGTAATTTCCCTTATATTCCTGTATTTTTTTTCTTTCAATCTCCAGAATCTTACTGACTGTCTCGTCTAAAAACCAACGGTCATGGGATACGATCAGAAATGCAGCTCTTGATGAATGAATTGCATTTATGAGAAATTCTATCCCCTGGTCGTCAAGATAGTTTGTGGGCTCATCAAGAAGAAAACAATCATAATCTTCTATGAATCCGGATGCCAGTTTCAGGAGTCTTCTCTCTCCGCCTGAAAGGGTGTTAACCTTGCGTTTCATAGCATCTTCCGGGAATCCAAAGATAGTTATGATTTTTTTTATTCTCTGAATGAATTCATAACCATCCAATTTCTCGAATTCACTGAGCAGTTCAGAGTATTTTATTGGTTCAGGAATGCCTGCCTTTTCCATATCATTGATTTTTTCGTATAGGTGGTGGAGTTTTGGTCTGCCGGAAGTAAGGTAGGCTTGCACATCTATATCTCCCACAGCATAATCTTCCTGCCTTAGATAAAATATATTTTCTGTTTGTCTTGCAATCTCTCCTGTGTCAGGATCTTTGCGTCCCTTTATTATGTCAAGAAGAGTGCTCTTCCCTGAACCGTTGTATCCCAACAAACCAATCCTATCACCCGAGTAGATGGAGAAATTCACTCCTTCAAATAGATAATCCTCCATATCTGCATAAGCAAAGGAAACTTTAAAAGCCCTTAAAAGCATTTTATTCATCTTTCTACCTCCGTTATGCTCGTTGCTTGACTTTTGACAAAATTCCGTTGAAGTTTGTCTATACACCTGTGGGTGTACGGATAGAAAATGTCAAAAGTCAAGCACCGAGCATAGTACGTTACATTGCAACCTTATTTACAATCAAAAATCAAAAAAAAGGAATAAGAGAATGTGACTAATTCATTCTCATCGGGAACCTCCCCTTATGTGGAGAGAAATATAGTTTAAATCGAACGATTTATTATCCATATTGTCTTACATTATAAAAAACTGAAGGTTTGTCAATGGGAAAAAGGATTCACACTACCCCCCCATTTTTCTCGCAAAGCACGCAAAGGGAATTAGTTAAATAGTTGAATGGGAAAATAGTTAAATAGTAGGGGCGAACTGTGTTCGCCCTCTTGTGGGAGACAAGCCGTAAGCGCTACTCTTGAGATTGCTTCGCCTGGATCAAGTGGACAAGGTATACCTTGTCCCTACAAGCAATAACATTTTAAGGCAGGAAACACGATTAAAACCGTGCAGAACCGTGGCTAAAAATGGGGGGTGTGGCAAGATATACTATTGACAGGATATGGATTGCAATTATTATAATAAACAAAAAGGAGGTATGTATGAAGTATTTGAAACCAGTTTTTGTAGTACTCTTTGTTTTTTGTCTCAACCTCTATCCAGGGGTTATCAAGGATGACTTCAGGGTGAATGATGACACAACCGGTGGCAGTAACTATGACCCTACAGTTGAGGTCTTATCCAATGGTGATGCATTCGTTGTGTGGGAGGATGGAAGAAATGGTGCTCGAAATATCTACGGACAACTCTACGATACAGATGGAAATACAGTTGGTTCAAATCTCAAGGTTAGTACCCTCGTGGCTTATTCCAATGAATATGACCCTGCAATGGATATCTATGGTGATAGTATACTTGTTGTCTTTGAGTATGGTTATTGTCAGTGGTTTCTATCAGATGGTTCACAACAGGGTTTGAGTTTTTCTCTTTATTCCGGAAGTACCTGGGAACCTGATGTGGCGGTGAGTGATTCAGGTATCTTTGTTGTCTGGGAATATTCTGTATCAGGCTCCGGTCGTGAGATATTCTTAAAGAGGTTCAACCTTGATGGTGATTCTTTAGGCCCAAGGATGGTTGTTAATGATGATGGAACGAGTTATAATCAGTATGACCCGAAGATAGCAATGGATAAAGATGGCAACTTCGTGGTTGTATGGGAGGATTACCGGAATGGGAGTGATTATGACATCTATGGACAGTCATTCAACTCATCAGGTGGTTCAACAGGTTTAAACTTCCTTATAAATGATGATGTAGTAAGTACTTATCAGTATGACCCATCTGTTTCAATGGATTCTTCTGGGAATTTTACTGTAGTATGGGAGGATTACAGGAATGGTAACTATGATATATACGGACAGAGGTTTGATGAGAACGGTGATACAACAGGGCTTGGTGGTAATTTCCTTATAAATAATGATGTCGGAAGTGCATCTCAGTATGACCCATCTATTTCAATGGATAATTCTGGCAATTTTACTGTAGTATGGCAAGATCAAAGGGATGGCAATTATAATATATATGGTCAAATTTATGACAATACTGGTTCTCCTTCAGGCTCAAACTTCAGGATAGACCAGTGTGCAGGGACAGAGGACCGTTATAAACCTGATGTTTCTATGGATGATAATTATTTTGTTGTTGTATGGGATGATGCAAGATGTAACAGGAGTACATATAAGAGAAGATACAATACAAATGGTACGCCAGTTGGTAGTGAGGTAATGGTGAATGATATTGATGGAACAAGAAATCAGGAATCTCCAGCAATAGATATGAACACATCTGGAAATGGAGTTATAACCTGGTCTGATTACCGTCCGGGATCTGGAATATATTTCCAGATGATGGATAGCAATGGTGATACAACAGGTATAAACAGAAGAATAAATTATGGTTATACACCAGATGTATCTGTTTTCAGGGATGGAAGTTTTATTATTACCTATCGGTACAGTAGTGATGTCTATTGCCAGATGTTTTATCCAACAGGTGATACATCAGTGGGATTAATAACCGTAAATGATACAACCGAAGGTTACAGATATGATCCAACAATTGATATGGATACAACAGGCAATTTCATCATTGTCTGGAGAGACTACAGAAATGGAAATCCCGACATATATGCACAGAGGTTTAACACAAATGGGGACACAACAGGGGTTAATTTCAGGGTGGATAATGACCCTGGCACATCTTCTCAAGAGTATCCTGATATCGCAATAAATAAATCAGGCAGGTTTCTTATTGTATGGAATGACCACAGGAATGGAAACTCTGACATTTTTGGACAGGTCTATGCTGCCGATGGAAGCCCTGTTGGTTCTAACCTCTTAATCAATGATGATATAGTAACATCCAATCAGTACCGCTCTTGTGTATCAGCACTAATGGATGGTAATTTTATAGTTGCCTGGGATGATTATCGCACACCCCGAGGTATATATGGACAGGTGATCGATACCCTTGGGAATTTAGTTGATCCCAACTTTCAGATAGCAGATGGTATCTGTTATTATCCTGCTGTTGATGTATCGCCTGATAGTGGTTTTGTTGTTGTCTGGTATAAAGATGTCTCTTACGATATATATGCACAGAGGTTTAATCCTGATTGTACGCCAGATAGCACGACATACAAGGTGAATAATGATACGGAAGGACCAAATCCAATTCAATATGAGCCTGCTGTTGCAACAGATGGAACGAATATCATTTTCACCTGGCGGGACGCAAAGTGGCAATACGGCTATGATATAGCAGCAAAGGTTGTTACCTATGATTTCACATCCATAGATGAAGAAGTAATAGACTTAAAACCATCCCTTTACAGTATACCCAATCTGTTCAGATGGAGTACAACAATAAGATATACAATAGAAAAGACAAAGGATGTGAGTATAAGAATATACGATTGTTGTGGAAGGGAGATAAAGAATCTTGTAGAAAGGAGACAGAACCCGGGTGTTTACAGTATTAAATGGGACGGAAGGGACAATTACAACAAAAAGGTTTCGGGTGGCATATACTTCTGCAGGATGAAGGCAGGAGAGAGGACTGAATCGATAAAGATGGTTTATATGAGATAGAGATAATATGAGATAGAGAGAAAAAAGGGCAGCTGGTAGCTGCCCTTTTTTTGCTGAGCCCGCCATTCCTCCTGGGGCGTATGCAATACGCCCCTACACTACAAACAATGTAGGGGCGAGGTTTCCTCGCCTCTTGTAGGGGTTTGATTCATCAAACCCGAAATCGGAGTAGTGGCAATTCATGAATTGCCTCTACATGTCTCGCGTCTTGTAGGCACGGTTTTAACCGTGCATCCTGCATTGAATGTCATTGCGAGTTTGACATCTCACGAATAAATTCGTGTCTACAATAAATTGGTGTAGAGGCGTTCAATTGAACGCCCCTACCAGATCCTTTTTCTCCCTTTCTCCTTCTGAAAACACCATAAATAAAGGGGATTGGTGGGGCTTTGCCTGTGGGTGCGTTCCGCACGCAGACAGGCGAACTTCGCTTTATTTTGCATGCTTTGCGAGAAAAAAAAGGGGGGGTAGTGTGAGGAAGTTTATACTTGACTTAGATTTTATTTTTTATATATTTATTTCTTGATGAAAAAAAGATATTATGAACATTGAGCAAATTTTAGTTGGAAAGATATTATGCATAATGCTTTTACCGATTATGGTAATTGGCTCAGAGAAGAACCAGCATAATAAAAGCAACACTTCAATGTCTGTGGACTGGGAGAGTAAAATCCTGGCACAGATTCAAAAAGATGAGTACAATCCATCGTTACAGACCTTGGATGTTAAAGGTGAACCACTTACACAACAACGGTACCATTTCGCCAATAGAACTGAAAATCTTCGTGCTTATCTTGATATAAATGGGGTGGAACTTATGCCACGTATAATGGGCGAAAAAGATAATTGGAATTTGAAATATCATATGAACTCTATTTATAGAAGGGGGGGTGATATTAAGAGTTATGACAGGGTGGAGCCAAAAATTTCCAATAATAAGATTATATATCAGTTTCAGGGTGTAACTTTAGAATATGCCAATTCTGAGGAAGGAATAGAACAGAACATTATAATTCAGGAACCCCCAGAGGGAGAGGGTAAACTCTTTATCAAAGAAAATATAGAGACGCAAAACTTATTACTTACTCAAAATGCAGGCGATTGTGTTATCTTTTTCCGTAATGAGGATAAGATTTTCTATCGCATTCAGAAGGTAGAAGATGCCGAGAAAAGAGCTATAAACAGTTCAATGAGATACGATGGTGATACTCAGTTTACCATCTCCGTAGATGACACCTCTGCTACTTATCCGATCTGTATAAGTTTACTTGTTTCATCAAATAAAAAACAGCCCAAACCACGGTTCAATAATAACGTATCAGGACTTAGCGAAATACCTAACTGGACTGTTCAATCAAACCAGAAATATGCCCACTTTGGCGTTTCTGTTTCTACTGCCGGAGATGTGAATGGGGATGGGTATTCGGACATCATCATCGGGGCTCCTTGCTATGATAATGGTCAGGACGATGAGGGTCGTGTCTATGTTTATCATGGTAGTGCCCTGGGGTTATCGCTGATTGCTGATTGGACTCTGGAGCCAGATCAGGCAGAAGCATATCTTGGCTGGTCTGTTTCCACTGCAGGAGATGTAAATGGAGATGGATATTCGGACATTATCATCGGGGCTCCTGGTTATCATAAATATGATGGACGTGCATTTGTTTATCATGGTGGAGATTCGGGATTGTCGCAAACTGCTGGCTGGACTACAGGTTCAAACCAGGCAAAAGAATACTTTGGCGTTTCTGTTTCTCAAGCCGGAGATGTGAATGGAGATGGATATTCGGATGTCATCGTTGGGGCTGATATGTACGATAATGGCCAGGTGAACGAGGGACGTGCATATGTTTATCATGGTAGTGCTTCAGGATTATCACAAAATGCAACCTGGACTGCAGAATCAGACCAGGAATATGCATACTTTGGCACTTCTGTTTCCACTGCCGGAGATGTGAATGGAGATGGTTATTCAGATGTAATCGTTGGTGCTGATATGTTCAGCGATAGTGTGACGACCAATGAGGGCCGTGCATATATTTATTATGGTAGTGCTTCAGGATTATCGGTGGATGCAGACTGGACTGCGGAATCAGATCAGGAATATGCATACTTTGGCACTTCTGTTTCCACTGCCGGAGATGTGAATGGAGATGGATATTCGGATGTCGTTGTTGGTGTTCATTATTACGACAATGGCCAGGCCAACGAGGGCCGCACTTTTGTATTTAATGGTAGTGCCTCAGGGTTATCGCCAACTCCAGACTGGGTCGCCGAATCAAATCAGGCATACGCACATTTTGGCGTTTCTGTTTCCACTGCCGGAGATGTAAATGGTGATGGGTATTCGGATATAATCGTTGGGGCATATGGCTATAATAATTTTCAGGCTAATGAGGGTCGAGTTTTTATGTTTTATGGAAGTAAAAGGGGATTGTCAACCCAGGTTGACTGGAGTGCGGAGTCAAACCAGGCAGGTGCATACTTTGGCGTTTCGGTTTCCACAGCCGGAGATGTGAATGGTGATGGGTATTCGGATGTCATTATTGGGGCTTATCGTTACGATATCGGCCATATTGATGAGGGTTGTGTTTTTGTGTATTATGGTAATGTTTCGAAGTAATTGCGGATAGCAAGTACCTACCTGGATGGGTTACTCTCTTATTTGATTACAACAACCTTACCAGTGATTTTGCAGTTTCCTTCTATCGTATAAAAATATATGCCACTTGAAATATTATTTACATTCCACCTGTAAGTACTGCCTGAAATGTTACCTGATTTATGTATGAGTTTCCCTGAAATGTCAAATACCTTGACAATATCATCTGAATTTAGGTTGTCGAATGTGATAAAAGTCTCACCCATATACACCCTACAGGGATTGGGATAGACATAAACAGGGTACTCCTCGACAATAACTCCCTCTTGATATTCATATGCACCAATATCCGGGGCAGCTTCCTCATAGGCCAGGTTGATGCCTTGATTCTGTGCCCACGTTATATTCCCGTCAACCGTGATGGTTTTGGTCGAGTAATTCACACTGATGATACGAGCTCTCTGCGTACTCCCATAGAGTTGGATCTCATCTCCTTGAACACC
>JAGLZA010000077.1 GCA_023131835.1 Caldifarciminota bacterium | reverse complement strand
ACTCTATGAACTCAATAAACCCAATTTTTTAGCCACGGTTTCTGCATGGTTTAGAATAGATGTAGGGGCGAGGTTTCCTCGCCCAAACGCACAACGCAATCAACATTATGAATGTAAAGAGCACCCCAGTACTGTCGGTTCCTTCCTACCCCGATACAGTCATTCTTCCTTACGGGGCAGGCGGGGCAAGCAGAGAACACAGAGAACTCAATGTGTTGGCCCGCTATTTGTAGGGACAAGGTATACCTTGTCCATTTCCCTTGAACCCTTCCTTATATTCCTTTGCGTTCTTTTTTGTCTTTGCGCTCTTTGCGAGAAAAGTTTGGGGTAGAGAGATCTTTACTACCTTTTATATGTAGATCGAGTTGAGGAAAGGGTATTTCTATATTGTTTTCCTTTAATGTTTTCCATATTGTATACCGAGCTTCGCTTTCGATCTTTTCTTTTTTTTCGGCTTTATCAGTCCAGATAAGCGCGGTAAAATTCAGAGAACTATCTCCAAAATCTGAGAAGTAAATATCTGTCGGAGGTTTTTCTATTGTTTCTTCTAACTCAGAAAGAGCTTTAATTAGAACTTCTCTGACCATAAAAGGATCAGAAGAATAGGCAACGCCAATCGGGATATTCATCCTTATTAGAGTATTTGAATGTGTTAGATTGATTACATTCTTGCTAACGAGATCCGCATTTGGAATTATTATTTCTACATTATTAAAGGTTCTTACTATGGTTGCTCGAAGCTCTACATTTTCAACTGTTCCAAGGATACTATCTACCTCTATAATATCACCTGGAACAATAGATTTATCTGACAGGATAAGGAATCCGCTAATCAGATTGTTGACTAAGGTTTGCAACCCAAATCCTATACCAACACCCAGGGCACCAAGTAAAACCTTTAATGTGGTAAGGTTTATACCAAGGATAGAAAAAGATATGAAGATACCTATGATGATTATTCCATAACCAGTTATCATAGAAATGAGATGGATTCTTCCTCTTTCCATACCTGGGATCTGTTTCATCTTTTTTTCTAATAGATGTTTTATATTCCTTGAGAATGTAAGGGAGATATAGAATATTATAATTGCAACCAATATGTCAAGTATGGATATCCTGGTATTTCCAATTTCTGCTATTGGTTTTTTGCTAAAGAGAAAGACTGTTGATAATACACCAAATTGATGAAGAATTGCAACAATAATAATAGGTATTGCGAGCGAGAAGATATTAAGCCAGGTGATTTTTCTGCCACGGATGTTAATCATCAATGAAAGAAAGAAGAGGAAAATGAGTAGATAGGAAGATGAAAAGGATAGTATTCTAAAATGAACAGGGTTGAGTATCCCAATCCTTGAGAAGATAGAACCAAATAAAAGGAGGAAGATAGGAAATGAGCTGTATTTAAGGATATTGTATTTTGCTCTTTTCAACCTTTTCAATAGAGGGAAAATAAGGAAATATAGAGCACCTGATGAAATAAATAAATACAACAACCCGAAGATGTTTTTCACTTTTCTTTCCTGTTTGAGTTATAGTATCAGATTATATAATTCTTCAGCTATTTGAGATGTTTCCTGGGAGGTTCCGGATAATTGTTGAATAGAAGCCGATAGTTGTTCGACTGCTGCTGCGACCTCTTCTGATGATGCTGCATTCTCTTCTGCAATTGCAGCAATGTTATCTACGGCTTCGGTTATAGTGCTGACTTCTTCTTCGCCTTGCTGATTGATTGTTGTGATTTCTCTGATCCTCTTTGTTATATGATTTATCTCATCTGCAATATTCTTAAGGAAATCTGCTGATTTGAGAGCGATCCCTTTGTTCTTTTTTACTTCTTCCATAGTTTCTTGAGTTTTGAGTATTACTGAATTGATGACTGATGATATCTCGTTTATTATTTCCGAGATCTTCCTTGTTGATTCAGCAGATTGGTTGGCCAATTTTCTGACTTCCTCTGCTACAACCGCAAATCCTCTTCCGGATTCTCCGGCCCTTGATGCTTCAATAGTGGCATTTAAGGCAAGTATATTTGTCCTTTTACTAATATCAGAAACTGTATCTGTAATCAAGGATATCTCCTCTGACCTTTTCTGAATCTGTTGAATTACTTCTTCTAATTCCTGACTTATTTTTGTTACATTATCCATTCCCGAACGAACCTCTCTGGCAGATTCCACTCCCTTCTGAGAGAGATTTGTTATATTTTCAGAGGACTGAAGGGTCTGTCTGGCACTATCTAGTGATTGACGGACGACACTAAGTGCTTTCTCTGCCATTTCAGAAGCAGTTTTAGACTCTGTTGCCTGTTTGCCAGATGACTGGGCAATCTGTTCCATTGTCGAAGTGATTTCCTCAGAAGAAGCACTCATTTCCTCTGCTGATGCTGAGAGCTCTTCTGACTGAGAGGACATCCGTTCTGCTACTTCTCTGGTGGATTCACTCCTGTTTTTTAGGGATTTCATAAATTTATTAAATGAGGATGCCAGTTCGTTGGTTTCAATAGTGGCTGTATTTTCTGATAGGGTTACATCTAAGTCTGCTTTTCCTTGAGATATCTCTCTCAACCTTTTCTGCAGGTCATAAAAAGGGCTAAAAAGGCTGTCGAGGGTCTTTATTGTTACTGTCATTGTCAATGCTAACGCCGCGAGAAGAGAAATGGCAAGAATAATAACAAATTGCCGCGTAGCTGAGGATATTGCCTCCAGGGATAATCCAATGCGAAGTATTCCAATAGGCTCTTTTTCTCCCTCGCTTTCCAATGGATAAACCAGTCCAATGCAATCAAGGAATGTTTTCTCTCCCGATTTTTTAATGGTGCTGATGTATTCTTGTTCTATAACACTATTTAAAACTTCACCTGACAATTCCAGCTCAAATTCGATCTCGCTCATCTTTAATAGATTGATACCATCCAGGTTATATACAGAACTATATATTATGTCCTTTTCCTCCAGGAGCCCTTTAAGGGGTGAGTCGAGTAATATAAGATTCTCCGAATACAATCCCAGTTCCAGGGTTGGTCCTATTGCTGCAATTATAGTGGATACCCTGTCCCTTAAAAGGGATCTAAAGTTGGAACGCGTGGAAAAAAAGGATAAAGTCCCTATAATAATGGTTATTCCCAGTATACTGCCTCCTGCTAAGAGGGAGATTCTGCCTTTTAAAGAATTCGTTTTTATCATTTGTATACCTCCTTTGCAGTTGATAATTCTTTTATTGTTGCCTTACAACCTGCTCCAATTGTTGTGGGCAAATTTTTTTGATTAATATACATATAATTAAGGATATGACATATAAACTGTATGTCAAGAGGATAAATTTCTCACACTACCCAGATAGTCGCTTCGCTCCAATTGAAAAATAGTTAAATAGGAACGAACCTAACAAACTCAAGGAACCCAACAAATAGTCATTGCGAACTCTTCTTCCTGCTCTGCTCCGTGAAGCAATCTCTATCTTCCTGCTCGACCCCGGTGAAGCAACCTCGGAAGGGTTCTGTGTTGGGTTTTCAACCCTACGAACCCCACGAACTCTATGAACTCAATAAACTCGGTTTTTTAGCCACGGTTTCTTCACGGTTTGAGATAGATGTAGGGGCGAGGTCTCATCGCCCTAACGCATAACGCAATCAACGCAAGAAACACACAGATAGTCGCTTCGCTCCAATGAAGAATGGAAAATGTTCACCCCGTTAAATAATTTCATATTTAACCAGGCAAGACCTGCCCCTACAATTCTTATATTACAAGGTCTTTATAGAGACGAGGCATTGCCTCGTCTCTACTTGATTCTTGATTCATAAGAAAGAGAAAAGGGTTATCTGCTTGTAAATTTTATAAGAAACCTTTATATTACTTTGTTAATGTGAATCATAATTCAAAAAATGATGAAACTCCAGGATAATTTTTTATTTTGAAAAACTAAGTCTCTGTAAATATTCTCAAAATCTGTTGACATTTATCATTTTTTCCTTGACATTTTGTTTTTTTTCCATATATTTATAGATAATGATAATGGAAAAATTAAATATCAGGCAAATAAATAAGGAGGAAAGATGTTAATAATATTGATATTACTGTCTCAACCGTATGAAGAAATGTCACTCATGGAGTTACTTGATGTTGAAGTCATTGCTCCTGCTAAAACAGCATTAAGGATAAAAGAAGTGCCTGCTTCAATCACTCTTATAAGAGGTGATGAATTAATAAGCAATGGTTATGCCACAGTAGCAGAGGCAATTGCTCAGGAAGCCGGGTTCTATCTCAATAAGAATATGGTATTTGATGATATGGGAGTGAGAGGGCTTTCTGGTGGAATGAGAGGATATTCCAGAGGACTCAAGATATTGATAAATGGTTTTCCTATCTCCTATAAGATATCCTCATTAAAGACCCTGGGGGTTGATTTTCTTCCCCTTGAATCCATAGAGAGGATTGAAATTGTTAAGGGTCCTGCTTCTGCGCTCTATGGAGCAGATGCTTTTATGGGAGTTATAAATATAGTAACAAAACCAGAAGCCTTCGCGACAACAGAATTCTGGTTGAAAGACGGGGACGATATTTTTAGAGGCTATCAGGGGAATTTTGGGATAGGGTCAAAGAAAGGAGAATCGGAATTCCTGTTTACTGCAAAATATGGGTCCATTGACAGAAGTGGTCTCAGTGCACCTTCCGAATCTCCCTTTGTCTTTTCAGGGAAGAGCGAAAATGATATGGAGAGTCCATCTTTTGCCTACCTGAATTATAGCCGTGGGGATTTTACTTTCTCCGAGACCTACCAGAGGACTTACACTTCCGGAGAATTCACTGATTGGGGTCAACTCACCCATAACAATGTAATTTCCTTTGAACATCTAAATGCGAAGATAGGGTATAAGAAAGAGTTAGTGGGTTTTCAGTCGAATGTTGAGGGTAGGTTTTCTTTTGGTGCACCAACCTCAGATGAATACCTTTCCACTGGTGATGTTGGTTATCTCTATATGGAAAAGGATGTGGCGTATATAGGAGGAGACGCCTTGTTTGAGATTCGAAAGATATTTAAAGAGGGAGAGGTGATGATAGGGGCAGACTATTCCTATGATATCTATTCTCTTCCCAATGTCTACCGAATAGAAACAGATGGTGATAAGATGATAGAGAACCGTTATCCGCCAGTTCCGCAGGGGGATACTGCCTTTATTAACTACAGTGGTTATCTCCAGGGCATATACAGGATTCTGCCTGAAAGGATGCTATTTGCTGGTGGGGTGCGTTATGATAAGCATAATATGTACGAGAATTTCCTCTCCTTTCGTGGTGGTATCTCTTATACGCTCTCGGAGAATCTATATGTAAAGATGGCTGGCGGAAATTCCTTTAAGGTCCCACCCCCTGAGTTGCTCTTTTCTCGACCCATAAAGATGTACGATGGAGTGTTGGAAAACCCTGCTCTAAACCCAGAGAAGATATATACCGGAGAGTTCCTTCTTGGAGTTTCATTTATGAATATTTCCTTCCTGACAAACCTTCATTATCAGAAGGTAATAGATAAGATAGAACTCGTTAGGGAAGTAAATGTGTATAGACCCAGGAATATCTCTACTCTTTCCGGATATGGTCTGGAGATAGAATTGCGAGGAAGATTTCCTTTTGAGGAATACGCCCTCCGGATAGAACCCTCGCTCAGTTTTTCCTACGAACAAATAAAGAATGAAGAAGATGATGTAATTACGGATGTTTATCCTCCTATTATGGTCAAGGGTGGAACCCTAATCTCCTATAGAAATCTCAATCTCTATCTCAGGGGCTCTTATATAGATGAAAGACTCTGCTCTGGTATAAATAAAAGTAAAAATGGGGATGAGGAATACTATCTCTCTTCTTATTACACACTGGATGCTGGAGCGAATGCTGAGTTTGATATTCTGAAAGGTAGAAAGATTGTAACTTCGATAGGGGTAGATAACATAATGGATGAAGAATTCGCTTATGCTGGATATGGAGGAATAGATGTTCCATCGGGGGGGCGATGGATCAGGATGTCTTTAACCCTTAAATAAAAGGAGGTCAGTATGAAGAAGTTATTATTATTGTTATTGTTGCTACTCTTGATTATGCCTGGTTGTAAGAAGACAGAAGAAGCCGATACGATCAAGGTAGGAGTTGTTGTTCCCCTTACAGGTGGTCTTTCTGGCTATGGTGGATGTATGCAGTTTGCATTAGAGGTCGCTGAGGACGAGATAAACGCTGCTGGCGGTGTTCTCGGAAAGGACATCGAGTTCATCTACAAGGATACAGGAACCGACCCCGACCAGGGAAAGGCTGCTGCACAGGAACTCGTTGATGAGGGAGTGAGTGTCATAATTGGAGCAGCATCAAGCAGTGTTACCATTAAGGTCTCAGAGGTTACTATCCCAAACAGTGTGCTCCAGATAGCTCCACCTTCTACCTCTCCTGATATTACCGGACTTGCAGATAATGATTTTGTATTTAGAACATCTCCATCGGATCTCTTCCAGGGGAAGGTAATGGCAGATTATCTCTATAATGAATATGGCGGGAGTGGAGTGGCCAATATCACCGCACTATTTATCGATAACTCTTACGGAGTTGGTCTCAAGAATACCCTGTACACTGAATTTATAGCCTTAGGTGGTGATACCTTAAGGGCTGTTTCTTATCCTGAGAGTCTTGCCACGATTTCTCCAGGTGATGTAGATTTTGCCCCATATCTTGATTCTCTTTACGTTATTAATGCTGAAGTAGTAATCTTGATGGCGTATGATGAGGGTGGAATAGCTGTGACTCAGGAAGCAACCAGTCCTTTTTTAGACGTAATTGATTGGTTCGGATGTGATGGTATAATGACAAATGGTTTTCTTAATAATGCCGGAGCAAATGCAGAAGGCATTGAGGGGACAGCACCATATCATGAGGTAGACACACTTTATGATTTATTTGAGGCACGATATATAGTGAAAACTGGCGGTTCAAAACCTGTAACATTCATTCCCAATACCTATGATGCTGGTATTTTAGTGGGTTTGGCAATTGAGAAGGCGGGTGTTTCTGATGACGGGGCTGCAGTAAGGGATGCTCTTCGTGAGATCGCCTACGGAGGAACAGTAGTCCGAACCTATGCAGCCGGGGTTACAGCGATAAATGCAAGTACAGTTATCGATTATAATGGGGTTTCGGGTATACTCGATTTTGATACGAATGGTGATGTTACAGCCCCCTATCAGTTATGGAAGGTTGTATCAGGTGATTTTGCATTTCAGCAGGTGTTGACTGTAAAATAATGATGAGGATTACCTTATTCCTTCTCCTTCTCCTTATGGGGAAGGAGAAGGTTCCTTATGAACTACAAGGGACAATAATCCGCAAAGCCATCCCGTATGTAGTAAACTTCAAGGCAAATGAGGAAATAAAGATTGGCTTTATATATGAAGAGAAGATAAAAAAGGATACCCTTATAGATATTGTTGGCTTTTTTAAGAAGAAGGATATTGGAGGAATGAAAGTAATAGTGGTAGGTATCAATATCAGTAAGGGTGAAGATGAGTGGGATAAAGAGATAGATATAGCAATTATTCTGCCATCAATTTCGATAGAATCAGTCGATAGTATAATTAAGAAGACACGGGAATGGAGCGTGCTTTCGATTACAATGACAGAACCCGATAAATTTGTAAAGGCAGGTATCTCTATTGGTATTCGCCTTTCAATAGTGGGAACACCAGAGATTATTGTGAATCCTGTTGGTTTAAAAAAGGAGCGTATTGTATGTTCACCGAGCTTTATGAAGATGGTTAAATTTATTAAATAGGTAAAGCCCCCCTCCCCTCATTTTTACTTTTTTCGGAAATTCTCCGTATTTAAAGAGTATACTTATTTATAGATTTTCTTTGCAGTAAATATTAATTCCTCAGGGATAGATATTCCTAACCTTATTGCTGTTGTTTGATTGACTGAAAGTTCTGTGGGTGAAAAACGTGGTTCTATAGAGGAGATGTCTTTGCCTTTTGTAATAGAAGTTAGAATGGATAGGATTTCAAGAGAAATATTCCGGGGTGTTAGAGCAGCAAGTGCTCCTTTTTTAACGAATTCCTCGCTTGAAGCAAATACAGGTGTTCTTTTCTTAAAAGAATAGTTAAGAATAGACTCCATTGCTTTGTTATCGCGAAAAATGGGGTCTTCTGGTAACCATAAGAGATCAACATCTTCCATAAAATGTAACGCTGTTTCCACCTCTTTTGGGTTGGAAATTCCATTTTTCATTATTTTTATAGATGTATCAGAGATTACAGATTCAAACATCTTTACCTGGTCGGTAGAGTATTTGGGATTGAATATTACTCCTATCTTTTTAATATCATTAACCAATAAATTAATAGTATTGAATTGGATTTCCGGAGAGGCGAAAGAGTATACTCCTGTAATAGTTGGAAATTTCTTGTGGATTTCATCAAGGTTAGCCTGTGTTCCTGAAAAAACAACAGGGGTTTCAGAAAGATATCTCTTTGTGGCTGAAGTAAGGACATTTCCTATAACTACAACCAGACGATATTTTTTCCTGGCTACCTTACGAAAGGTGCCTTCGATCTTATCTGCCTTGCCTTTGAGGTTATATTCATCTATTTTTATCAAGAGTCCCATTGCTATGTTTTTTCCTATTTCGTTCCGAGAAGCAGTCTTCTTCCATTGAATTATTGCAATATCTCTATCCTCCCATTCTAACACCTGGGAGAATAGCAAAAATGGAATAAAATAGATAAATATTACTCTATTCATACTATAAGGATAGCAATATTATCGGCTTATGTCAAGAGGATAGAGGGAACACGAGGTATCGTGCCCTTGGGATTAATGTATAATACAGTAGGGGCAGGTCTTGCACCTGCCCATTTGTAGGGGCGACTCGGTGAGTCGCCCCACTAAATAGTAAACATTTCACGGGGCAAGCCCAAAAGTGTGGGGACAAGGCATGCCTTGTCCTTTTCTCTCCTGAAGAGAATGTATTGTCCATTGTCAAAGAGCTATTCCCCCGTCCCCTTCTTTCTGTCCCTTTCTTCTTGTTTTTCTTCGTTACAAAGAATTAAGGGAGGGTGGTTGAGTTCTGCGTTTATCTGTGGTTAATAAAATGGGGGTAGTGTGATGCCTTTTTTAGTTGTTCTATATCTTTGCAATTCTTATTGTTATTTTCTTCTTCTTTCTTTCCGGGGAAAGAATTTTCATTATTTCTGATAGAAAACGGAGATACTCATCTGGTGAAATGTCTTTCTGATTGGTTCTCTTTAAGAACCAGGGATTTTTATTTTTTTTCACTTTAATTAATCTCATTAAATGTTTTCTCCATCCCAAAAAGGGAAAAGAAGTATTTTATTCGTTCTTTATCCAGATGTTCTTTCATTTCCATTATTTCCTGTATATCGGCAATTTCTTTATAAAATCTACTATCATCATTTACTATAGCCTGAATCTTTAAACCTATTATATCCTCAGGTTGCAGGACACTTATTCTCAACTTTTCGTCAAACAGGGAACATTCGACTGTTCTTTCAAGCATAGAAAGTGATATTTCTCTAAATGCATGGATGAAATCAAGATCAATAAGCTCTCTTTTATGTGTGTATTGGGAAACATTATTTGTGAAATGGATTCGCTCGTATCCTTTTTTAATAAGTTCAGGATGAGTCTCTTTCATCCCATCCCTTTCAATAAGGAAATCAATGTCAATTGTCGCTTTTACTATACCAAGAAGTCCCATACCGAATCCACCTGTGATACCATATTTTACATTAAATTTCTCAAATATCTCTATCACTATTCTTAAGGTTTTTTGAAAATCCATGGAATTATTATACGTAATTAATACCTTTATGTCAACTCCATGATGTCCACCCCTACCTTCTTTTTTAACCGCAGATGGAGGCAGATTAAGGTAGAGTCGTGAGTCCAGAGTCATCAGCCGAAAGTCTCACCCAGAGCCCAAAACCTTTTTTAGCCACGGTTCCTGCACGGTTTATTTAAAATTCCTTTTTACCCCTCCTCCCATCCCTTTTTTTGACACTGATTTTCACTGATTGAACTGATTTAAAGATTTCCCACTACTTCCCCCAAAAGACACTGATTTTTTTATCAGTGATTATCTGTGTCAAATTCTGGGTAGATCTTAAGCAAAGGGAATTAGTTGAATAGTTAAATGGTCAATTAAGTTAGGATTTAGGGATTTGGGGAATGGGAGTTACAACCAAACTACGAACTACGAACGCGGTTCGCCCCTACAAAAAAAATCTCTGTGAACTCTGCTTGCCCCGCCTGCCCCGTAAGGAAGAATGACTGTATCGGGGTAGGGAGGAACCGACCGTACCGGGATGTGGTTGTAGTGAATTAACCCTTCTAAAAAGCAATTCCGAGGTAGAGTCCTGGATAAAGGCATGATTTCCAATCGCCCGATGGAAGAAGGGAGAAGTTGAGAAAAACCTCAGGTGACATTTCTAAAAAGAAGACCTTGAAAAATCCATTTATTCCCAGTCCCAGTTCAGGCATTACATAACTATTACCCTGAACATCGATAATTGAAGCACCACCTCTTAACATTGGTGAAATGGAAATAATTCCCCCGGGAGTAAGACTATAACCGAGAACTCCTATGGATGAAAAGCCTTTATAGGAATATTCGGTAGTATTTCCAAATATGGTTGATTCTCCAGTTGATTGGGAGTAGGAGAGATCTAATCCAATAAAGGGAGAGGAGTTTTGTGGGTTAAAATAGTAATCAATACCTAAATTTACCCCATATGCCCAGATGTAGAATCCATACAATCTGCCGTTAATTGAGAAATTACTTCCTGTATAGCGTAAATGGACACCTACTATGGGAAAATAAATATCTTCATCATACAGGGAGTCGATGGAGCCATCGGAGTTAATATTAGTTTCAAGTCTCCTTCCATAGGATGCATCTACCCCAAGACCAATTCCTTCTTTCTTTAAAGATGAAGAATACCTTGTGACAGGGGCTACAGAACAGTTGATAAGGATTAACATCAGTGCAGATAATAAATACTTCTTCATAAGAAAACCTCCAATTTTTTTCAATCTATAACTGAGATACCTTTTGTCAATATATTTTTTTAAGATTTTTCCGTAAAAACCAATGTTTTGAGCTTGTGAGATCAAGCAAGGGTGGTCGAGATGGGGAGGGATTCGAACCTTTTTCTCCGGATTTGATGATTCGAGTTCGATAAATCAAGCCCCCTACAGAGCGTTTACCCCGTTAGATAAAGAAATTATCTAACGGGGCGGGCTTGTAGAGGCAATTCATGAATTGCCTCTACTCCATAATTATAACAGGAATGTAGGGCGTATGCAATACGCCCCTACAAAAGGGCAGATGCTCGCCCTGTGTAATAAAAATGCGTCCCCATAGTTTCCTATTACATGGGACAAGACCTGCCCCTACAATTTTTTACATAAATATCTCTTTGCGAGCTTTGCTCTCTTTGCGCCCTTTGCGAGAAATTTATATCAGTGGCAAAGAATGAAAGTGGAGAGGGCGTGATGAATCACCTCCCTAAGATTAAAAACTGAGTTCTTTATGATGAGTTTTTTTAAGTGTAAGCCTTGTGCCCTGGTTTTCTCAGATGGAAGGCAATTTTTACTTGACGAATGGGTTTTTTCTTATAACATGAAATAAAAAAGGAGGTTTATTATTTATAATGTAATAATACCCTTCATTCTTCTTTTTAATATTGGAAATTCTGATAAAATGCTTGTAAGAGTTTATACAGATGATTGCAATGACCTCAGACAGATCAAACTAAAATCTCTTGATGTTGCAGGTAAGAGGTATCAAGAGTATTTTGATCTTGTCGTTTCGCCAGATGAATACTCCAGTATACTCTCAAGTGGGCTCAGAAGCGAAGTTGTAACAGAAGATATTGGATTGTTGAAGGAGGAGTTTCTCGGACAATATCACAGCTACGATGAGGTAACAGATATTTTGAGAGATTATGTGACTTTCTACCCTTTAATATGTAAACTGGATTCCATAGGGTTGAGTTACGAAGGAAGATGGGTATATGCACTAAAGATATCTGATCAACCTGAAATAGAAGACTCAACTGAGCCCGGGGTGCTCTTTGATGGCCTTCACCACGCAAGGGAATGGGCCACAATAGAGACAGTGCTTTTCTATGCCGATACCCTCTTGAATGGTTATGGAATTGACCCGATAATTACAGATCTCATTGACAACAACGAGATATGGCTTATTCCCATTGTAAATGTAGATGGATATGTTTACGATTATCCTGGACAGAATATGTGGAGGAAGAATAGAGAACCATATTTGGGGTATATAGGGACAGATCCCAACCGTAACTACAACGGGGCACTCAATGAAGACCCTCACGGAGACTGGTGTTCTGTTCCATCTGGTAGCCATATTACTAACTATCCAGGCAGTAATGTTTTTTGTGGTGCTTATGCAGGTTTTGCAGATGTAATTGATGCAATGATGGAATTTCATAAAGAGCATGATATAAATGCTAATATAACTTACCACAGCTACGCTGAGGAGATAATATGGCCGTGGGCCTATACTGATTCAATGAAGACACCTGATAGCATTGCATATGAGCAGATTGCACAGGCCATGGCTTCAAAAATTCATAGACTTGGCAGTGGATACTATCAAGCTACGGGTAGCCTCTATCCCAATACAGGGACCACAAGAACCTGGGTGTATGGATACCATCATTATGTAAAAGGAACTTCCTGCCTTTCTTATACAATAGAGATTGGAACTTCTTTTTATCAACCAGCGGGAGATCTTGATTTTATCGCTCATGAAAATTGGAAAGGAGCTCTATACCTTGCTCTCAGAGCTGACAGCATAAGAGAATTTCTCCTTCCAGATGTTCCCTCACCAGCACTTTCACTCCCTGATTCTCTGGATGAAGAAGATTCATTAACCGTTTACTGGTTGCCTATCTTCCCTGACTGGACACATCCTGATAGATGGCAGTTAGACCAATTGGATAATTATTCTTTTTTTCTTGATAGTATTGAATCTGGAACAGACAACTGGATACTTACAGGTTTTTCCCAGAGTTCTGCGAGAGCTCATAGTGGAAACTATAGCCTATATTCTGATTCGACTAATAACATAGCAAATGTTGCAATGATAAAATATCCGTATCTGGTCCGTGCTGGCGATACGCTTTCTTTCTGGTGCTGGTATGATCTTGAGGATAATTATGATATCACAGTTGTTGAGGTCTCACAGGATTTAAACGAGTGGATTCAACTTAGTGAAAGATATTCGGGTTACTCAGGGAACTGGGTCAAGAAAGAATATTCTCTTACGCCATGGGCGAATAAGGCTATCTATATACGTTTCAGGACGGTTACTGACGATAATACACTTGAAGAAAACTTCTATGTAGATGATGTCTATCCAGTGCCGGTTTTTGAAACTATATCAATGATTGATTCCAGTATAACCGGCACAACCTACACCTTAACAGGGTTACAACAAGGTGAGCACTATTTTCGGGTGAGGGGTCATAATGATAGGGGATGGGGAAACTATAGTAATATAAAGAAAACAACGATTTATGAATCGGGTATAACTGACGAACGAAGAACCAAAGATATATTCTATGCTTCTGTTACCAGTAACTTCAGAGAGATACTGATTTCATACATAATTCCAGACAATACCAAAGTCAATATTTCCTTGTATGATATCACTGGAAGGAAGATTAAAGAATTCGACCACTACGAAACATCAGGAAGGCATACTCTATGTATAAAAGACTGCAAAAGCGGAGTATATTTTATTCAGGTAAAAACCGATGTGAAGGATATTACAAGAAAGGTTATTATTATTAAATAAGGTGACTTCTTAACAATATATTCCCTTCAGTAGAGGACAAGGTATGCCTTGTCACTACATTTTGGACGACTCACCCCTACAAGGCGCACAAAACAAGTTTGCTCTACTCCGTTAAATAATTCGCGCCTCTGTGGCTAAAAAATCTGTCTCAAAACAGTGCAGAAACCGTGGCTAAAAATGGGTAATTTTGGCGACTCGGCGAGTCGCCTTTACTATTTTATTTCGGGTGGGGATTTCAGTTCTTTATCCAGTTCTTCCAGTAGTTTCTGAGCTTTTTTTGATAACCTTCTCGGTGCCCAGATATAGACTTCAACCAGTTCATCGCCTCTTCTTCCGCCATGCAGACTACCTATGCCCTTTTCTTTGATGATAAAGACCTTTCCTGATTGGGTGTGGGGGGGGATGGTAAGCCTTACCTTTCCGTCCAATGTAGGAACCTCTATCTTTCCACCCATAGTAGCAGTTTTATAACTTATTGGAACCCTGAGCCGTATATTATTACCCTCTCGTGTGAATCGTTTATTTTCCTTGACGGATATATCAACAATAATATCCCCTTTGATTCCACCTCTCTTTCCAACATTCCCTGTTCCACGGAGGGTCATATAATTGCCAGTCTCTACCCCGGCAGGTATATGAACGGATATCTGTTTTTCTTTTTTTATTCTTCCTTCGCCGTGGCAGTAACGGCAGGGTTCTGTTATTACTTTTCCCTCTCCTCCACACCTTGGACAGGTAGAGATAGAGACAAATTGACCAAATATACTTCGCTGAATATTCCTGATTTCTCCTGTCCCCTTACATTGCTGGCAGGTGGTTATCTTTCCCCCTTTGCTTCCACAGTGTTCGCATTTTTCAAATAGTCGAACCTTTATCTTTTTTTCAACACCCTCTGCAGCTTCCTTTAAACTGAGATTCAACCTTATTCGGGCATTTTCACCTACCGCAACCCGTCTTGTTCCCCTTCTCCTTCTTGTTGTTCCTGTTCCGAATATACGGCTAAAAAGATCACTTTCTCCAAAGCCTCCGAAGAGATCTCTGAATATATCCTCAATATCTGCCTGGTGGGTGAAGTCACTCCAGGTAAAGTTACCTCCTTCAAATTGGACACCTTCTTTTCCAAAACGGTCATATCTTGCCCTCTTTTCGGAATCCATTAGAACTTCATAGGCTTCGGATATTTCCTTGAATTTTTTTTCTGCTTCCTTTTTGTTGTCTTTGCTTACATCAGGATGATTTTTCCTCGCTAACCGTTTATAGGCCTTCTTTATTTCCTCTTCAGTAGCATCCTTTGATACCCCAAGGATATCGTAGTAATCCCGATCAGTAGCCATCATATTTTATTCTTTGTTCTCTTCCTCTTTATCTTCTTCTTCGTCGATTACTTCATAATCTGCTTCGACTTCTTCTTCTTCTTCTTCTTCTTTGGTAGGTTTCTCTTCTGCTTTTTTCTCTGATGGTGGTCCCTGTTGTTCTGCTTGTTGCTCCTGGGCTTTCTTATACAGTTCTTCTGCTATTGTATGGGAGGCCTTTTGTAATGTATCCATTTTTTGCCTGATCTCCATTGTATCTTCGCTCTTCATTACTTCTCTTAAGTTCTTTATTGCGTTTTCTATGTTTTCTTTATCTTCTTCCGATATCTTATCCTTTTGTTCATTTATGGTTTTTTCTACGGAATATATAAGGGTGTCAGCCTGATTTTTTGTGTCGACCAGTTCTTCCCTTCTCTTATCCTCTTCTGCATGTTCTTCGGCTTCCTTTTTCATTTTATCTATTTCGTTTTCAGAGAGACCACTTGATGACTCTATTCTAATTGACTGTTCCTTGTTTGTTCCGAGATCTTTTGCAGATACATGAAGTATTCCATTTGCGTCTATATCAAAGGTTACTTCAATCTGTGGAACACCTCGCGGAGCAGCTGGAATTCCAGTTAGTTCAAATCTACCAAGGGTTCTATTATCGGGTGCCATTGGTCTTTCACCCTGGAGCACATGTATTGAAACAGCAGGCTGATTATCCTCGGCAGTTGTAAATATCTTGCTCTTCTCAGTTGGTATTGTTGTATTTCTCTCGATTATATTTGTCATCCGCTCGCCAAGGGTCTCAATCCCAAGGGATAGAGGAGATACATCAAGGAGAAGAACATCCCTGACTTCACCAGAAAGGACAGCACCCTGGATAGCAGCTCCCAGTGCCACTACTTCGTCAGGATTTATGCCCTTATGGGGTTCCTTTCCAAATAGTTCCTTGACCTTTTCCTGAACCCTTGGCATCCTTGTCATACCACCCACAAGGAGTACCTCATTGATATCATTCTTGGTTAGTTTTGCATCCTCCAGTGCCTGTCTTACCGGTTTTTCAACCCTGTCTATGAGTTTGGCAGTCAGGGATTCCATCATAGCTCTTGTGAGTTTCTTTTCAAGATGTTTTGCTCCGGATTCATCGGCTGCAATATAAGGAAGATTGATGGTTGTTTCTTTCATTGTGGAAAGTTCTCTTTTTGCCTTTTCGCAAGCATCTCGCACTCGCTGCACCGCGCTTCTATCCTCCGAGAGATCAATGCCTGTTTCCTTCTTGAATTCATCCATTACCCAGGTCATTATTATATGATCAAAATCATCCCCTCCAAGATGGGTATCTCCATTTGTTGAAAGCACCTCAAATACCCCTTCACCTATTTCCAGAATAGATATATCAAAGGTTCCACCGCCAAGGTCGAAGACCGCTATCTTTTCATTCTTTTTTCCTTGAAGACCATACGCCAGAGATGCTGCTGTGGGTTCGTTGATAATTCTTAAAACCTCTAATCCTGCAATTTCACCTGCATCTTTTGTAGCCTTACGTTGAGAATCATTGAAATAGGCAGGTACAGTGATTACAGCCTTCTTAACCTCTCTTCCCAGATAATCCTCGGCTGCTTTTTTTAGATATTGGAGTATCATTGCTGAGACCTCCGGAGGAGAGTAGACTTTATCGCCAACCTTTATTCTTGCATCTTTATGAGGGCCCTGTATAATTGTAAAGGGGACCTCTTTTATTTCGTTATCTACCTCCTTGTATCTTCTACCCATAAAACGTTTTACCGAATAGACGGTATTCTGTGGGTTGATAAGTAGTTGTCTTTTTGCCTGAAGTCCCACCAACTTCTCATCACCTTTGAATGCTACCACAGATGGCGTTGTTCTCTCACCTTCGGGATTGGTTATAATTTCAGGTTCCGATTGTTCTACGATGGCAACGGCTGAATTGGTTGTTCCAAGGTCAATCCCTATCACAGGTTCTTTCATTGTTCCCTACCTCCTTATTTTCTATATCATTGTTTTCCTTTTTTTCTTTTGCCACTACTACCCTTGCGGGGCGCAAAAGTTTATCCTTTATTAGATATCCCTTTTCGATTTCATCGATTATTGTGCCTTCTTTTTCTTCACATTCAATAACATGGAGTGCTTCGTGCCTTGCGGGGTCGAATTGTTCTCCTATTGAATCAAATGACTCCACCTGGTAGATGTTGAGAATATTTTTGAGTTTTGAATGAATTAGTCGCATACCTTCTTTAAAATGGTCGTTTCCTTCGTTTTCCTCTGTTTTTAATGCATTAAAAGCTCTTCCAAAATCATCAAGAACTGAAAGAAGTTCCTGAATTATCTTCTCAACACTGTATTGATAAATCGTCTCTTTCTCTTTCAGGACTCTCTTTCTGAGGTTTTCATAATTTGCCAGTGACCGTAGGTATTTATCCTTGTATTCGTCTCTCTCCTCCTCGATATCTTCAAGATGTTTTTGGAGTTCCATTAGAGCAGTCTCTGGTATTTGTTCTTCTTTTCCTTCCTTTTTTTTCTTTTTCTTTGCCATTTTTTAATCCATCTTAATTTATAAAGAACCTCTATGATGTCAACCCCAAAATTGTGTAAGTCTTGTAAAGAATCTTAAAGGGTTAAGTCAGGAATTTTTCACTTTTCATTTTTCAATTGGAGCGAAGCGACTATACCTTGACAGTCTTAATAGGTGGGCTAATATAAACAAAAGAGTATAGGGGGTATAATGAAGGCTTTTAAAAGGGATAATACACATATATTAATACTTGAAGTAGGGGAGAGTGTAGTGGAGAGTGTAATCAGATATTGTTCGGATAATGAAATCAAGGCAGCTTCTGTGAGTGGGATTGGAGCGGTTTCAAATGTTACAATAGGGTATTTTGATTGTCTGAGCAAGATGTATAAAAAGAGAACATTAGATGGGTCTTTTGAACTTGTCAATCTCTCCGGAAACATAGCCACAAAGGATGATGAAATCATCTTTCATCCTCATGTAACACTTGGTGCTCCTGGCTTCAATCTAATAGGTGGCCATTTATTTGAAGGGACGATTTCTGTGACAGGAGAGATATTTATATTCCCTGTAAAGGGAAAACTTATAAGAGAAAGAGATAGAGAAACATCCCTTTATCTTATAAAAGGATTTGAATAGACGTTAATTCTTATGAGTCTCAGACTCTTGAGTCTTTGACTCTTGAGCCTCTGGCTCCTCTATTAATGCCTTGCTGGTTCCTCTGTAGAATTGAATCTGGATTTGATCTCCTTTCGAAAGTTTTTTTGAATCCTTTATTATCTCTAATTCCTTTCTAACGATTGAAAAACCTCTCAAGAGAGTTTTCTCAATAGATGTAGCCTGGAGGGTGCTTGTCAAGTTATTCAATACTTGTTTTTTTTCTTTTATGATATTATTTGCTGAATTCTTTAACTCCTTCTCCAGGGTATTAATCTGCGTTTGTAAAACAGATAATTCTGGTGGGCGAGGTATGAATTGATTTATTCTTTCCTTTAGAGAGTGAATGGTTCTCATACTATATTGAATCAACATGTCCTGAAAGTGGTCAATATTTTGCTGCTTTATCTCAATCAAAGAAAGAGGTCTCTTTAGAGCATAACTCCTTTCAAAGGATTCCAACCTGGTTTTATAAAATGTAATCCTATTACTGATTGTTTTCTTTAACTCATTGGATAGATATGTCAGGTGATCTAATAGTTTTTGACGGGATGGGACTGCTATTTCCCCTGCTTCAGTTGGTGTGGCTGCTCTCATGTCTGCTACAAAATCAGAGATGGATCCATCACGTTCATGTCCTATTGCTGATATAATAGGTATATCAGATTCAAAGATTGCATTCGCTACTTTCTCGTCATTAAAACACCACAGATCCTCGATTGAACCGCCACCTCGCGTCAGGATTAACAAATCCACATTTTTATATTCGTTGAATTCCCTTATTGCAGAGATTATATCAGACGATGCTTCTTCACCCTGAACCAATGTGGGTCTTATAATTACATCTATCGGAGGTGACCGTTTTTTGAGCATCTTCAAGACATCTCGCAGAGCTGCACCTTCAGCAGAGGTTATAATTCCTATTCTTTGAGGGAATCCCGGAAGTTCCTTTTTATGCTTTTTATCAAAGAGCCCCTTTTTCTCTAATCTTTCCTGTATCTCTTTAAATCGTAGATAGAATGTGCCGATTTTTCCTGGTATTATTGCTTCTGCAACGAGTTGGTATTGACTCCCCATTCTCCATATATCGATTCTCCCATATACCTGGAATTCCTGTCCCTCTTTTAGTCTATATTCGAGGTTTCGAGCCGTTGAACGGAAAATCACAGCCCTGAGGACGGAATCTTCATCCTTTAAAGAAAAATATATATGTCCGGATGAGTGATAATTGAGGTTACTGACTTCACCCTTTACCCAGACCCAACCAATAGAACTGACGAGATGTTTGATCTTCTGGGTTATCTCCGAGACAGAATAGATTATCACAATTGATAAAGATTTGAAAGGAGGCAGACAGTAGTGATACTACCAACTCCGCCAGGCACAGGCGTTATTGCTTTTGCTATCTCCTTAACAGATTCAAAGTCAACATCTCCGACCAGTTGGTTATTTTTCATATTTATACCGACATCTATAACTATAGTTCCTTTTGATACAAAATCCCTCTTTACAAATTCCGCTCTTCCTATTGCTACTATAAGTATATCAGCTAACCTCGTTATTTCCTTTAGGTTTTTTGTCCTTGAATGACAAACAGTTACGGTTGCATTGCCCAAACGGGATTTTCGTAGTAGTAGATTAGCGAGTGGTTTTCCCACCACATTGCTCCTGCCGAGTATTACCGTATGGTTTCCTGTGGTATCTATTTTATAGAAATCCATTAATTCAAGGACAGCTCCTGGTGTGGATGGGATTATTTTTGGCTTACCGAGTAATAGTTTACCCATATTATAGGGATGGATGCCTTCTACATCCTTTTTTGGTTCTATTATCTCTATCAATTCATCTACAGGTATATGTTTAGGGAATGGTTCCATCAATAAGATTCCATTAATGTTTGGGGATTTGTTCATCTTATTAATGCTTTCCTTGATCTTTTTCGTTGTAGCATTATTTGTTAGTTCATTGATTATTATATCGGTCTCTGTTTTTATAAAGGTTTTCTTTATCCCTTTTAGATAAGCAGAACTTCCCGGGTCTGTGCCTACCTTGATTATTCCCAGACATCGCTTAGAAGAGATATTCCTTAATCTCTCGATGAGTTTTTCTGTTACCATTTTTCCTTTAAGTATCATCTGCAACCTGAAGTCTCCTTATTGAGTAGGCTTTTCCATTTTTTTCATCTATTTCAATTTCTACAGCATTCATCCTCACATCCATCTTTGCTAATTTGAATCGTTCATCCTCCTTGCCTAGGAATTTCCTTATTATAGGTTCTGCTTGCATTCCGAGAATAGAATCAAAGGAGCCTGTCATACCTACATCGGTAATATACGCAGTCCCTTTTTTAGTTACGGTTTCATCTGATGTTTGAACATGAGTATGCGTTCCTATAATAGCCGAGACCTTTCCGTCTAAAAAGTATCTCATTGCGATCTTTTCTGCTGTTGCCTCCGCATGTATATCCACAATTATGAAAGGAGTAATTTCTCGAAGTTCCTCTATTCTTTCCTGAATTACCTTAAAGGGAGGCAGTGTTTTTGGTTTTTCAGGCATAAACACTGTTCCCTGAAGGTTAACAATCACTATCTTTATGTTTTCTTTCTCGATAGTTGTCCAGCCCTTCCCGGGAAAGGAAGGCTCGTAATTTATTGGCCTGATTACATTCTCTATCATAAAGACCCCGGCGAGTTCTTCCTCCCTATCTATTATATGGTTGCCTGTTGTTATTACATCGCACCCATACTTCTTCAGTTTTAATGCCCCCTTCTTTGTGATACCAAATCCTCCAGCGGAATTCTCTCCGTTGATACAGATTAAGTCATAATCATTATTCTTTCCGTATTCAGGGATTATCCTGGAGAGCATTCTCATACCTGGCTTTCCCACCACATCACCGATAAAGAGTATTTTCAAGGAGGCTCCTTACTTACAATCCGCTAAAGTATTTATAAGACTTATTTGGCATTAGTTACCGCTCTTGTTTCTCTTATTACCGTTACCTTTATCTCTCCAGGATATTTTAATTCCTGTTCGATCCTTTGTGCAACATTAAGAGCCAATTTCCTTGTCCCATTATCAGTTATATTCTGAGGTTCTACAATGATTCTGATCTCACGGCCCGCCTGCATAGAGTATACCCTTTTTACCCCTTCAAAGGAAGAGGCTATCTTCTCCAGGTCTTCGAGCCTTTTTATATAAGCTTCAAGGGTTTCTCTTCGGGCGCCTGGTCTTGCCCCCGAGATGGCATCAGCAGCCTGTAGGAGAACGGCTATGGGTGATGTAGGTTCAACTTCCTCATGATGTGCTGCTATTGCATTAACAACTATGGGATTTTCTCCAAATTTTCTTGCCTCTATTGCACCGATTTCTGCGTGTTTCCCTTTATAATCCTGCGTCATACCTTTCCCAATATCGTGTAGAATTCCTGCTCTTGTAGCAAGATCTATATCAAGGTCTAACTCTCCTGCCATAAGAGACATAAGATATGCAACTTCCCTTGAATGCTGAAGGACATTCTGACTATAACTTGTCCTGAAGTTCAATCTACCCACCATTCTGACAAGATTTTCATGAATGTTTGATATTCCAAGTTCAAACATTGTGTCTTCTCCAATCTCCAGTATTCTTTCTTCTAACTCAGTGGTTACTTTTTTTACAATTTCCTCAATCCTTGCAGGGTGAATTCTGCCGTCCTTTACCAGATTTTCCATAGATACTCGAGCAATTTCCCTTTTTATCGGATCAAAGCTGGACAACGTTATAGTTTCTGGTGTATCATCAATAATTACATCAATTCCTGTGGTATTTTCGAATGCTCTGATATTTCTTCCTTCACGTCCTATAATCCGGCCCTTCATACTCTCAGAAGGGAGAGAAACGACCGATACGGTTGTATCTGATGTGTGCTCCGCGGCGCATCTCTGTATGGCTTGAGTTATTATTTCCTTTGCTTTTCGGGTGCCTTTTTTCTTTGCTTCACTTATTATCTCATTTTCTATCTGGATGGCTTTGTTTTCAGTTTCTTCTTTAACCTGGGCAAGAAATACCTCTCTTGCTTCTTCACGGGTCATCCGAGAGATATTTTCGAGTTTTTGATTGGATTCTTCTATTAATTGTGTATATCTCTTTCTTTTGATTCTTACCTCTTCTCGTTGTTGTTGAACTTCCTTCTCGCGAGCCATCAGGTTTTTCTCTTTCTGTGAAAGGAAATCACCACTCTTTTTTAGTTCGATTTCTTTCTTTTGAAGGTCTCTTTCCCATAATTCAAGATGTCTTTTCAGAGCCTTTGTTTCTTCTGTGAATTCACGTTTCTTCTCCCTTTGAAGGTGCTCTAATCTTTCGGTGGTTTGTTGCTCTATCTGTTTACTCTTTTCCTTTGCGGTAGTTATTATCTTGTCGGCTTTCTGTTCTGCCGTTAATATCTTCCTATCTCTTAATACCTTTTGGGTAAAGAACCCAACTCCGAAAAAGATTATCGCTACAATAACTGCAATTATAATACTTAGTAACATTTGAACCTCTCCTTTCTTCTTTGAGAGAGGTCAGTGGGAAAACTATTCTACATATCTTCCAAGTTTTTCTATTTCCGAACCAATCGTGAAGATCTTATCCGCTATGTTCAATGCTGTGAGTATTGCAATGGTGCTTTCAGAAGAGTATGGATTTTCCTCTTTTATTCTTCTTGCTTCCTCATCTACATACATAGCGATATTTAAGGTCTCTTTAACATCCCTATCTGTAAGAAAGGAATATTTATTGCCTAAAATTTTTACTTCTACTTCTTTTCCCACTTAATGCCTCTCTTTTATGTCGTTTTCCAGTTTATTTATTTCTTCTATAGCCTTTTCTTTCTTCAATTGCTCCTTCCTGAGTTCTGAATGAAGTTGTTCATTCTCTTCCCTCAATTCTTTTATTGTTCTGATACACTTATTTATTATCTCTCTTAGATGCTCTACATCTATTATATTCATTTTCTTAAATGTGCTCCTACCTTAGATAGTCTATTTATGATATTCTCGATATCCTTTTCTATTTCTTCTTCCGTAAGGGTTTTTTCTGGGTGGTACAACTCTAATCTAATAGTTAGAGATTTCTTATCCTTACCTATGGATGAATCCTTATAGACATCTATCAAATTCACCTGTATGTCAAGATTGTTGATTGATTTTATCAGGTCTTTAATCCTCTCATAAGGCGTTTCTTTATTTAGAACAATAGAGAGGTCCCTTTTTACAGGTGGGAATCTATACATTTTTTTCAACTGGATACTCTTATCAGATGCAAGGAATAATTGCTCCAGTTTGAATTCAAATCCATAGATATCTTCTTTGCAAGGATTGAAAGCGAGTAGTCCAAAACAACCTGCTGATTGGTTGTTTATTATCAGTGCCAGAGCCCTTTCTTTTTTATAGAAGGGATCTCTACAATTCGAAAAATCAAAGTCGCTGATATGAAGTTCTTTTAGAAGTGTTTCAACAATGCCCTTCATATCATAGAAATCAATAGAACGCTCTTCCTCATACCATATCTGTGGAATATTTCCCGCCATTGTTGCGGCTATCATCTCTTCTTCATCTTTAGCCTTATTAAATACCCTTCCTATTTCAAATACTGACACTTGATTTATTCCCCTGTTCAGATTTCTTTCGATATTGGAGATGAGACCGGGGAGGAGTGTGGTCCGCAAGAGATTCTTATCACTCCACATTGGGTTTTTGAGTTCAATAGGATTATCTCTATGGTTTTTAGCCCAGGATGACTCTATAAAGGGTATATTTAGTGCTTCATAGAAGCCAAGAGAAGCCATCAATCTCTTTATCTGTAAGATTTCCTTTCCCTCAAAGTAGACAGAAGTTCCCGTTTGATATTCAAATCTTGTAGTGATGTTATTATAGCCGATAAATCTTGCAATCTCTTCTACCAGATCTTCTTCAATCTGGATGTCACGGCGGAATGAGGGTGTTACTATTGTTAAATCATCGTTGTTCCCTTTTTCTTGGAACCCTAATCTGTGGAATATTTCTAAAACCACTTTGTGGTTTATAGGGGTGCCTATCAGCGCACTTGCTCTCTTCCAGGAGAAAGGAACTTTCCTGGATAGGGGAGGGTTTGGGTTTGTATCAATGATAGAGTTTATCATCTTCCCACTTGCATATTTTTTCAAGAGATGAACGGCGTAAAGCGATGCGGTTTTCTGAATACCTATGTCAGCAGTTCTCTCAAATCTGTATGAAGACTCGGTGGATAGATTTAGCCTTCTTGATGTCTTTCGAATCAAAGGGGGTTTAAAGAATGCGGATTCCAGGACTATAGTATTTGTGGATTCATTAATTCCTGATAATTCACCCCCCATTATTCCAGCGATGGCTATTGGTTTTGATTTATTTGCTATGATGAGATCAAGGTCAGATAATCTCTTTTCCTCTTCCTCAAGAGTTGAGATTGTTTCCCCGTTTTTTGCCCGTCGGATTATAATCTCGTTACCAACTTTTTCATAGTCAAAAGCATGAAGTGGCTGTCCAATCTCCAGAAGAACATAATTTGTTATATCAACAACATTGTTTATTGAGCGAATACCACATTTTTCCAGACGCTCTGATATGAATAGGGGGGAGGGCCCGACCTTCAAGTTACCTATGACGGATGCTACATATCTGGGGCAATCATCTTTGGATTCAATTGTGATCCTCAATTCGGGTTGGCTGTAAGACTCCTTTTCCTCTGTGATGGAAAAGTCTATAGTTTTCTTTAATTCTTTTTTTGTCCTTACTGCAACCTCCCTGGCAATACCTTGAATACAGAGTAAATCGGGTCTATTGGGGTTGATATCAAGGTTAAAAATTGCATCGCTTGATATCAGTTCAACCTCTTCAACCTCTATTCCCAGATTGCAAAGCAGGGATGCCAGATCCTCCGGGGACATATCAATCTCAACCCATTCGCATAACCAGTTATAATTTAATTTCATTGAACTGATTTAGGAATTGGATGTCGTTCTGGTAGAATAATCTAATATCATTTATATTATATTTTATCATAGCTATCCTATCCACTCCCAATCCAAATGCAAAACCTGTAAATTCGGAATACCCCAGATTCTTGAGGATATTTGGATGAACCATTCCCGCACCAAGTATTTCTATCAGTCCGCTATGGCATACAGAACATCCTTTCCCATCACAGAAGGGACATTGAATCCACACTTCGGCTGATGGTTCGGTAAATGGGAAATAACCGGGCAGGAATTCTGTTCTTATTCCCTCTCCAAAGATTTTTTTCGTGAACAATTCCAGTGTTCCAAAGAGGTCAGACATTGAGACATCATAATCGACCCATAATCCCTCTATTTGAACAAATGTTGGAGAGTGTGTAGGATCAAAGGTGTCAACCCGATAGCAACGCCCTGGTGAGATTATACGCAAGGGTGGAGAATGCTTCTCAAGGGTTCTAATCTGAACAGGGGATGTATGGGTTCTTAATAGTCTGCCGTCTTTCAGATAGAAGGTATCGTGTAGGTCCCGCGCTGGATGATCCTCAGGGGTATTCAAGGCATTGAAGTTGTAATACTCTGTCTCAATCTCAGGTCCCCTGACCACTGAAAAGCCCATTGACATGAATATATCTATAATCTCCTGAGATAAGATTGTTAGTGGATGAAGGGAACCTTTGGAGGTTTTTCTTCCAGGAAGGCTGAGATCTTCCCATTCGAGGGCCCGGGACTCCTCGAGGTATTTTTTCTTCTCTTCAAGGAGGTTTGTTATCTCTCTCTTCAGCTTGTTAGCAGTCTGTCCTATGAGAGGTCTATCTTCCTTTGGAAAATCACCAATAGAATGCAGGATATTGGTTAAACTACCCTTGCGGCCCAGGTACTTTATGCGAACACTTTCTAATTCTTTAATGAGGGTAGCTTTATTAATATCCTCTTTTGCATTCTTTTTGAGGTCATCTAACTTCATTCAGTGTCTCTTTTGCAATCTCCGCTATATTGGTGAAGACCTCTGGTTCCCTGACTGCGATATACGCAAGGACCTTTCTGTTTAGGGGTATATTCGCTTTCTTAAGTCCAGCAATTAACTTGCTATACGAAAGTCCATTGAGTCGTGCGGCTGCATTTATTCTTATGATCCAGAGACCTCTGAAGTCCCTCTTCCTGCGGCGTCTATCCCTATAGGCATAGGCGAGTGCTTTCATAACAGCTTCTTTTGCTATCCTGTATGAGTTCTTCCTCTTTCCGAAGAAGCCTTTTGCCCTCTTTAGTATCTTCTTTCTTCTTTCTCGCCTTGCGACTACATTCTTTTGTCTTGGCATCAATCCTCCTAATGTATAAGGTTTTTCAACCTTTTGCTTTCTGCGCTTGGTAGTATCTTATCTTTATTAAGCCTGTTCTTATTCTTGTTTGAGTGTTTTGATCGTAGATGATTACTGTTTGCTCTTTTGAACTTTATCTTACCCGTTTTTGTAGTTCTAAATCTCTTTTTGATTGCACCTTTTGTTTTTAACTTAGGCATTACTACCTCCTGTAGGCATTAACTGGAATTGAAAACGTTGTGCTGTGGATTTTTCTCCTTCCTGGATTTTAGCAATATCTTCGGTATCCTTTATGATTCTTTGCTGCAAATTTCTTGCTAATTCGGGATGCAGTTTCTCTCTCCCCCTCATCCATATCTGAATACGGACAGGATTATTATCGCTTAAGAATTTCCTTATATGTCTCAACTTGGTTTCATAATCATGCCGTTCTATCTTGGGATAAAATTTCATTTCTTTAAGTGTCTGTTTTTGTTTTTTTCTTTCCTTTCTTGTTTTCTTTTTCTGTTGATAGAGATATTTCCCATAATCTATCATCTTGCAGACAGGTGGATTTGTATCTTCCACGACCTCAACAAGGTCAAGACCCTTCTCTTTTGCTTCCCTGATAGCAGTATTTCTGTCCACTACTCCTTTATGATTACCCTCGCCGTCTATCAAACGGATCTTTACCGCCTTTATTTCTTCGTTTATTCTTCGTTCTGGTTTTTTAGATATAAGTTACCTCCCTGTTAAGTTCTCCTTTTATATGAGTTAGTACCTCCTTGATGCTGAAACTGCCAATATCTCCCTCGAGATGATGTCTTAGCGATATGGTTTCTGATTCAACTTCTTTCGCTCCTATGATGAATATATATGGAATTTTTTGTATTTCCGAATCCCTGATTTTTTTTGATAACTTTGCATTTTTCAAGTCCAGTTCGCAACGGAACCCATTCATCTTTAATTTTTCGTACATTTCCTTTGCGAATTCATTTCCTTTATCTGTGACAGTAAGCACCCTGATCTGAGTCGGAGCCAGCCAGAGAGGAAAATTTCCGTTGTAGTGTTCGATTAGCCCGCCAACAAAGCGTTCAAGTGATCCGAGGAGAGCGCGGTGAATCATATAGACGGGATGCTCATTTCCATCTTCGCCAATATATTTCATTTTGAATCTCCCTGGTAGGTTGAAATCAAATTGAATGGTTGGACCCTGCCATTCTCTACCGAGAGCATCCTTTATTTTTATATCAATCTTTGGTCCGTAGAAGACTGCTTCCCCTTCTTTTCGCTCATACTCGATATTCCTTTCATTTAGTGTCTCAATCAATGCTCCTTCTGCTTTTTCCCATTCTTTATCATTCCCGGCATAATCCTCTTTATGTTCAGGGTCTCTTACTGAAAGATGTACTTCAAAATCCTTATATCCAAATGTTTTTATCATATCAAATGCAAAATCCAGCACCTTCCCGATTTCGTCTGTCACCTGGTCTTCCCTGCAGAATATATGACCGTCATCCATTGTGAACCCACGGACCCGTAACATCCCGTGAAGAACACCTGATCTCTCATTACGATACACGGTTCCAAGTTCTGCATATCTTATTGGAAGGTCACGATAACTCCTGATATCACTATTGTATACAAGAATATGGTAGGGACAGTTCATTGGTTTTAGCACATATTCTTCATTATCGACTTTGAAGGTATACATATTCTCCAGGTAATAATCATAATGCCCTGATATTTTCCAGAGTTTACTCTTTGCAATATGGGGGGTTCTTATTATCTCGTAGCCTCGTTTTATATGCTCTTTCTTCCAGAATTCCTC
This sequence comes from Caldifarciminota bacterium, assembly GCA_023131835.1. GTDB lineage: Bacteria > Hydrothermota > UBA3072 > UBA3072 > UBA3072 > JAGLZA01. The sequence goes on along the minus strand of JAGLZA010000077.1, from coordinate 11,764 downwards.
TATGACCTCTCTTATTGTTGCACCTTTTGGATGCCATACCACGAGTCCTGCTCCCACATCTTCATAGATATTAAAAAGATCCAATTCCCTTCCCAGTTTTCTGTGATCTCTCTTCTTTGCCTCTTCATAACGATAAAGGTATTCATTAAGTGATTCCTTATTTGAGTAGGATATTCCGTATATGCGTTGTAGTGATTCCCGATGTTCATCCCCTCTCCAGTAGGAGCCAGCAACCGATAATAATTTGAAGGCTGAAACCTTGCCAGTGGATAATAGATGTGGTCCCTTACAAAGGTCAATAAATCCCCCTTGCTTATAGATAGATACTTGTTCATCCTCTATCTCCTGAATTAGTTCAAGTTTAAATTTATTATCAGCAAATATCTCCTTTGCGTTTTTCTTTGTTATTGATTCGTATTCAATAGGATAATTGCTCTCGATTATTTTTTTCATCTCTTTCGAGATTTTATTAAGGTCTTCATCTGTAAATGGGGTTTGGGTGTCAATATCATAATAGAAGCCATCTTTAATTGCAGGGCCAATTGCAAGGTTTACCTTATACAGACGTTTTACTGCCTGAGCCATTATATGGGATGTTGTATGCCACATTGCTTTCATCGAACGCTCATCGTTCAATGAAAGAAGAAAATACTCCCCTTCCTCTCTGACAGGCGTATGGAAATCAATTAACTTTTCATCACACCATGCCACAGCATATTTATCTAATAGAGAAGGCTCTTTCCTTTCAAGAATTTTTTTTAGGGAAAGTCCTTCTTCTGTTTCTATAACAGTGCTCTTATTACTTATATTAATCTTTATTTTCATATCAAACTATCAAAAATGGGCGATAGTGGATTTGAACCACTGACCCTTTGCATGTCACGCAAATACTCTAACCCCTGAGCTAATCGCCCATTTTGTCATATTATAACAAGAGGCGGTGAATTGTCAACCTTTTTGATGGGGAGTTTTAAGATTTTTATGTAGGGGTAACCCATGCGGTTTTAATCCCACTCCTATAACCCGTTTTTTTGACACTGATTTCCACCGATTAAACCGATTTAAAGAACCCATCCCCACGCACAAAAATTTAACCGCAGATAAACGCAGATGAACGAAAGAGCCCACCCTCACCCCTGATTTTTTGTAATTCGAGAGAGAGCACATAACCCTCCCACCGTTTTTTTAGACACAGATTCTTTCTGATTAAACTGATTGTTTAACCACAGAGTTCGCAGAGAATTTTTTTTGTAGGGGCGAACTGCGTTCGCCCTCACCTCTTTTTGGAGTAGGGGCAATTCATGAATTGCCTCTACAAGTTTCGCGCCCTGTAGGAGCGACTTCCCAGTCGCGATATCTGTAGGGGCAAGGTACACCTTGTCCTTTCGGATGTCATTGTTCACTCTCCTTTAAATCGTAGGGGCACGGGCCCCGTGCCCCTACGAACAACAAACCAACTCACTAACGCACCAACTGATCAACACATTAATTCCTCTTTCGTTAATCTGCTGTTTGAATAATGGGGCGGTGTTTAGGAATCACCCCACTTGATTTTTGAGTATTTGTTATTATCTTCCCATTAATGATTGAACTACAGGACAATAAAAAGGAAAAGGTCCTCATCGTGGGCCTTGTTAGAAATTCCGATGAAAAGGGCACAGAGTTATATGAGTTAGAGGAATTAGAATCACTTGCAAAGACTGCAGGGAGTATTCCTATTGAGAAGATTATACAGGTCAAGGATAAACCGGATTCTGCCTATTTTATTGGCAAGGGTAAAGCTCAATCGCTTCGGAGCATTGATGTTGATATACTGCTTTTTAATGAACCCCTTTCTCCTGCTCAGATTGTTAATCTTGAAGAGCTGACAGGAAAGAAGGTGCTTGATAGATATGATATAATCCTTGATATCTTTGCACAACATGCAAAAACAAAGGCATCTAAGATAGAGGTTGAACTTGCTCAACTATCCTTCCGTCTGACAAGACTCATCGGTCGAGGGAAAGAACTCTCAAGACTGGGAGGAGGAATCGGGACGAGAGGTCCCGGAGAAAAGAAATTAGAGGTTGATAGAAGGAAGATTCGAAAGAGGTTAGATTACCTCAAGAAAGAGCTCAATAAAATAGAAAGGACAAGAAGGATTCAGAGGAGTCATCGAGATGGGATGTTTACTGTATCTATTTTAGGCTATACAAATTCAGGTAAAACGACACTCCTCAATGCGTTGACTCATGCAGGAGCAGAGGTGGATGATCAACTCTTCGTCACACTTGATCCTCTAACTCGTATAGGTGTTACAAAGAGAGGAAATAAATTTCTTCTTACCGATACAATGGGTTTTATTCGGGGAATCCCCACGCAACTCATGGCTTCCTTTAGATCTACCCTTGAAGAGGCCATTACCGCAGATCTCCGCTTGATATTAGTAGATGCTTCTTCCGAGAGGTATAAAGAGGAATTAGAAGAGACTTCTCTTGTTATGGAGGGATTGGAAATCCAAAGCGAATATAATATCATGGTCTATAACAAGATTGATATGGTTTATGATTCTGTGATTTTATCTCACTTGCAAAAACAAAATCCCAATGCTATATTCATCTCAGCAAAGGAGAAGAAGGGATTAGATTCCTTATTGGAGAGGATAGATGATTATAAAGAGCGTATCAGGTATTAGAGGAATTGTAGGTGATGGTCTGGATCCTTCCGTTGTCTTGAACTATGCCGCACATTTCGGAGAATTCTTAGAGGGAGGGGAGGTAATAGTAGGAAGGGATAGCAGGATATCAGGGGAAACATTGAAGAATGCCGTCTTCGCAGGACTTATGGGCGTTGGAGTAGATGTTATTGATGTAGGGGTGGTTCCGACTCCAACTCTACTCTATAATGTGAAGACTTCCAATGCTTCCGGGGGAATTGTGATTACTGCATCACATAATCCAACACAATGGAATGCCTTAAAACTGGTTAGTGCTGAAGGAGAATTCCTTGACCAGGATAAGGCCAGGGAATTCTTTTCCTATGAAGAAAAACCTGTTATTTGGCATGAATGGGATGGATTAGGGAAGAGAAGGGAAAATAGTGAGGCAATAGAAAATCATATAAAGGGAGTCCTTGGCAATGGATTTATAAATCCGGTTGAAATATCCAGGAGGAGATTTACCGTAGTGGTAGATTGTGTGAACGGTGCGGCATCCAGAGCTTATCCGGAATTCCTTAAGCGTCTTAATTGTGCTGTCTATCCTATTTTCTGTGATGGAACAGGAGAATTTTTGAGGGAACCTGAACCCGGGGTAAAGAGTCTTATAGAATTGATGGAAAAGGTGAAAGAAGTAAAGGCCGACATTGGTTTTGCTACCGATCCTGATGGTGATCGTCTGTCTATTGTTTCTGATAAAGGTGATGCCCTTGGAGAGGAAAATACCATTGTTCTTGCTGTTGATGCGATTTTGAAGAAGGAGAAGGGCCCGGTTGTCGTCAATCTATCCACTACAAGGGCTGTGGAGGATATTGCCGGGAGAGCCGGAGTTTCTTTCTTCAGGTCACCTGTTGGGGAAGCGAATGTGGTTTCGTGGATGAAAGATAAAAATGCAATAATAGGGGGTGAGGGGAATGGTGGGGTTATCATTCCAACACTACAGTATACGCGTGATGCAATGGGTGCAATGGCACTCATTCTCCAATATCTTACGGAGAGGGATACCTCTTTATCCCATTTAATGAATACGATACCGCAGTATAGGATAGTAAAACATACTGTAAAGTTAAAGGATGAAGAAAAACGGAATAAATTCGTTGAAAGGGTAAAGAATGCCAATAAGGATAAGAAACTTGACTTGAGAGATGGAGTAAGGATAGAAACGAATGACAGCTGGGTTCACATAAGAATGAGTGGGACAGAGCCAGTGGTTCGTGTTATAGCAGAAGCGCCAACATTAAAGGGTGCAAGAAGGCTCTGTGATATAGTAGAACAACAGGGGAGGAATTAAATGTGTGGTATTATGGCATATGTGGGTGATAAGGATTTGAACTCTGTCTTGATGGCAGGACTCTGGAGATTAGAATACAGAGGTTATGATTCATCCGGGGTTGCTTCGATTATGGATGGTGAGCTTGAAGTGAGGAAGGCACTTGGAAGATTGATGGTACTTCAGGATATCCTTTCAGATAGACCAATTGGTGGTGGGGCTGGTATTGGGCATACAAGATGGGCGACCCATGGAGAACCATCAGATCAAAATGCCCACCCACAGGTAGATTGTAGTGGTAAAATTGCAGTAGTTCATAATGGTATAATTGAAAATCATTACTCTCTAAAAGAGGAACTTATTAAAAATAAACATATATTTCAATCGAATACGGACACGGAGGTCATAGCCCATCTCATAGAAGAGAATTACAATGGAGACCTAAAAGAGAGCGTTCTCAAATCTGTTTCAAAACTGAGAGGGTCCTTTGCAATCGCAGTGATCGTCTCCAGTGAACCTGATCGTATTGTTATATACAGGGAGGGAAGTCCATTGATTGTGGGATTGGGAAACAATGAGAGTTTGGCTGCCTCGGACATTCCGGCTATTATCGATCACACCAGACGGGTTATCATTATGAGTGATGGAGAACTGGCTGTTTTAAGAAAAGACAGTGTAGAATTCTATGATAAAGAAGGCAAGAGGATAGAAAAGAAAGAAAAAGAGATAAAATGGAGTCCCACCAGCCTTGATAAGGGAGAATATGCCCATTATATGCTCAAAGAGATATATGAACAGCCAGAGGTTATTGAGAGGAATATTGCCCTCAGGATTGAGGATGGTGAGTTTAATCTTGGCGAGAGTTTTCATTTTTCACCCCATGACCTTGCACATCTAACTGATATTGTTATTCAAGCCTGTGGGACATCCTGGCATGCAGGTTATATAGGAAAATATCTCTTTGAGGAATTTGCGAGAATACATACAGAAGTTGACATCTCATCGGAATTCAGATACAGGAATCCCGTTATGGGCGGAGAAACCCTTGTTATAGCTGTAAGTCAATCAGGAGAAACAGCAGATACCCTTGCTGGTCTCCGCGAGGCTAAGGCAAAATTCCTCAAGGTTCTTTCCATAGTAAATGTTAGAGGTAGTACGATAGCAAGGGAATCAGAGAGCACGGTGTATATAAACGCAGGTCCTGAAATAGGCGTTGCTTCCACAAAAGCCTATACATCACAAATACTCCAGTTATACCTTATGGCTCTATATCTTTCAAAGCTCAGATGGGCACTTGAGGCTTCTTCAATAGATGAAAAGTTAAAAGGACTCATTGAGATACCAAAGAAGATGAGAACGATACTAAATAAAGCCGACAGTATAAAACAGATAGCAGAAAAGTTCAAGGATTCAAGGGACTTTATGTTCATAGGGAGAGGGATTAATTACCCTTCTGCCCTGGAAGGTGCCTTGAAATTAAAAGAGATATCCTATATTCATGCAACAGGCTATCCGGCAGGGGAGATGAAGCATGGTCCTATAGCACTTATTGATAAAAACAGCCCTGTTGTTGCAATTGCTACCCAGTCCTCTGTGTATGAAAAGATGCTGAGTAATATAGAGGAGGTTCGTTCAAGAGGTGCCAGAATCATATCGATAGCTACTGAAGGTGATAAGAGGATAAAGGATATAAGTGATGAGGTTTTCTATATTCCTCCCTGTGGTGAGAATGTATCTCCTATATTAGTGGCATTGCCTCTTCAATTATTGGCATATTACAGTGCTGTCCTCAATAAGCGAGATGTCGATCGTCCGAGAAATCTGGCGAAATCAGTAACTGTAGAATGATTATACTGATAATCTCATTTACATTCCTATCCGTTCCTGAACATTCAAGGGTTATACTTTCCGGAGGGGCTTTTTCATCATATAAAGGGGAGCCGGAGAACCTATTCTGGAATCCTGCCGGGATCGGAGGAGAGGGATATCTATCATCCTCCTATAATTATTCTGGTGTTACCTATGGCTGCCTTGGTATGGTAAAGCAGAGGAGCCAATTCCATTTTGGGATAGGGCTTCAATCTCTATATTCGGGAGATATGAAGAAGACCAGTCCCGAAGGTGAACTTCTGGGCGAGTTTTCATATTATTCACTTATCCCGATCGCTTCTGTTACATATAACTGGAACGGATTATCTGTTGGAGGAAAATTGCTTATTCCTTATGTCAACACAGATACATATCATAGTTATGGTGTTGGTATGGATGTGGGGTTGCTCTATGAAGTCAACAAAGAGATTACTCTCTCATTCTATGGTAGAAATATTGGTAGACAGATTAAGGGTTTTGTGGAGAGCAAGGAAAATCTTCCTGCAGAATTCCGTATAGGAAGCCTTTATAAGAGAAATAAACTGGGTTTTTCACTCGAATATAGTTTTAGTTTTGGTCCGGCGGGTTCTATTATTTATGGATTCAATGATTGGTTTGATTTAACAATGGGATATAATAATGGTATCAGGGATAAGAACTCAGGGAATGGCCTAAGTGTGATAGATGGAGGCTCAATGGGGGTTCGTTTTTACTACAAGAAGATAATTATTGATATTGGTTCTGTATTTTATGGCCCCCTTGGGATTGGTAAGACGATTGCGATTGGATACGGAGGTTAATTTGGGGAAAACATTCATTGAAAAGGTTCTTGGAGGAAATGTAGGGAGCATTGTTACTATCTCGCCGGATAGGATTCTCTCTCATGATAATACCAGTGCTATCATCAAGAAGTTTGAGAAAATGGGAGCAAAGAAGGTTGCTTCTCCTGAAAAAATTGTGATTATCCTTGACCATGTGACTCCTGCTTCTTCACCCATCTATGCAGAGAACCATAAGAAGGCCAGGGAGTGGGTTAAGGACCAGGGTATTGAAAACTTCTTTGATGTTGGTAAGGGGATATGCCATCAGGTTCTACCTGAAGAGGGCTTTGCCCTTCCTGGTAAGATTATTGTTGGAGCAGATTCCCATACTACTACTTATGGTGCGTTTGGTGCTTTCTCCTGTGGGATTGGCAGGAGTGAGGTTGCGTCCTTATGGGCTCTGGATGAGATATGGTTTAGGGTTCCTGAGACGATAAGGATTGTTATAGATGGAGAACTACCCAGAGGAGTATATGCCAAGGATGTTATCCTCTACATTACAGGTGAAATAGGTGCAGGTGGTGCTCTATATAAGTCTGTTGAGTTTTTAGGAGCCACTGTAGAGGATTTCTCGATTGCTTCCAGGATAGTTCTCTCAAATGTTGCTGCTGAGATGGGGGCTAAGAATGGATGGATCAAACCAGATGAAAAGACCCTTTCCTGGCTTAAAGTTAGGGCAAAAGGGGATTTTGAGATAGTTACGTCTGATCCTGATGCTGAAGTAGAAAAAGAATTGAATTTTGATGTAAGCAGACTCTCTCCACAGATTGCAGCTCCGCATCAAGTGGATAATGTTCATCCCATAGAGAAATATCTGGGGATGAAATTCAATCAAGGGTTCATTGGCACTTGCACCAATGGGAGATTGGAGGACCTTGAGGTTGCCTGTGAAATATTAAAGGGAAAGAAAATAAATCCCGATGTCCGACTCATAGTGATTCCGGCAAGCAGGGAAATATATAGTGAAGCAGCGAGAAAGGGATATCTTGAGGTATTTTCCGAGGCTGGAGCTCTTATAGAGAGTCCTGGTTGTGGGCCCTGCCTTGGTGCTCATATGGGGGTTCTTGCCCCTGGTGAGAAGGCTTTATCTACTGCCAATAGAAATTTCAAGGGAAGGATGGGTTCTCCGGAAGCAGAGATCTATCTTGCTTCACCTGCAACCGTGGCAATTTCCTGTATAAAGGGAGAGATCGCTGACCCAAGGGGGGAGATATAAGATTTTTTTGTGGGAGCGGGCTCCTGCCCGCGATTTATTTGATGGAGTAGTGGCAATTCATGAATTGCCCCCACAAGTTTTGCGCCTTGTAGGGGCGACTCGGTGAGTCGCCCAAAATGTAGGGACAAGGTATACCTTGTCCTCTCGGATGTCATTGCGAGGAGCGAAGCGACGAAGCAATCTCACCCAGATTTTAAATCGTACAGCTCGGAGGTTGACAGTATGTACATCTTCGCTTTTCTTAACTTTATTCATCATGTCATATCTGTCTACCTCCGAGCGTGTGAACCCACTGCAAAATGCAGATAGGAGGTATAGAAGTGGGAAAGGTATTCAAGTATGGAGATGATGTTAATACAGATGTAATCTATCCTGGTAAGTATACATATTCAATCGACAATCCAGAAGAGATGGCAGAGCATGCAATGGAAGACCTTGATTCAACCTTTATTGAAAGAGTAGAAAAGGGTGATGTTATTGTTGCGGGTTATAACTTTGGTATGGGGTCATCCAGGGAGCAGGCGGTAACCTGTCTCGTCTATTCAGGGATTTCTGCAATTATTGCAAAATCGTTTGCGCGCATCTTTTTCAGAAACGCAATAAACAATGGATTACCTGCTATCATACATCCGGAAGCCGTAGAAACAATCTCAGAAGGGGATGAGGTTGAGGTGGACCTTAAATCAGGGTTAATAAAAACCCCTGGTAAGGATTTTTCCTTTGCCCCGTATCCTGACAAACTATTGGAAATACTACAGGCAGGAAGCCTTATTGAGTGGGTGAAGGGAAGGTTGGGTTAAAAGAATAACCATCCTTTTTGTGGGAGCGACTTCCCAGTCCCGACCCACTTTATTCACCACAAAGACACAAAGGACACAAAGAAGAGCACAAAAATGGAAAAAGCTCGGAGGTTGTACAGTATGTTCATCTTCGCCTTTCTTGTTTCTGGTGAAGGTCTGGGTTGTGCCCTAAATCCTAACACCTAAATCCTAATCCCTAATTCCTGTGGAGGTCTGGGATGAACCGACTAACCCACCAACTCACTAACCCACCAACTCTTTGTCTTTAACTAAGGTTTCCTTGACTTTACCCCAATATTTCCCTATATTCAACTAAAATACAAAATATTAACAGGAGGTAATCGTGGAAAAGAATAATGAGAAAAGAGACAATTTAATAGAGGTTTTTCACCCTTCATGGCTTAATTATTTTGGGCTTTTCTTCTTGATTGTTATTTCAATTGTTATTGCCGTTATGTTTTTCATTAACGAACTCCAGGTTTGGAGTTACTTCTTTATATTCGTTGCAATCATAATTCTCCTCCGTGCTGTTTTTAGTAGATTGACATATACTTATACGGTCACAACCAGTAGTGTTCGTTCCCGTATTGGTATTATTGCTAAACATGAAAGCGAGATTAGAATGAGCGATATACGGGAGATTGGGATAGAGCAAAGTATAGGACAACGTGTTTTTGGAATTGGCGATGTATATTTTGCTTCGGCTGGTACAGGTGGTGTAGAGGTGGTATTTGAAGGGGTCCGAGCTCCGTCTGAGATAAGAGATAGAGTTAATGGAAAACGAGATTCTTCAGAAACTGATGAAAAGAAGAGATGCCCTCAATGCGGAGAACTTATCTGGATAGAAGCCAGAGTTTGCCCACATTGCAATTATCAATTTGAGGGGAAGTAATATAATGGCTCACAACCCCTTTTTTTTCTCGCAAAGCACGCAAAGGAGGCAAAGGGCGCAAAGCCCTTCACCACCCTTGATTTTTTGTAATTGAAGAGAGAGCCCATCATCAGCCCCCGTTTTTCTCGCAAAGCACGCAAAGGGAGCGAAGTTCGCAAAGCCCCACCAATTCCCTTTATTTATGATGTTTTCAGAAGGAGAAAGGGAAAAAGAATCTGGTAGGGGCGTTCAATTGAACGCCCCTACTCTCAAGAAGAATTCATTGTGTTTTTGGTTTTTGAAAAAATTCAAAAAAACCCTTGACATTTAGATATGATACTATATATAGTATTATATACCCGCTGTCCGGACGAGAAAATTGGAGGTTGATTAGTGGCTACTTTTGTGAAGCTTGTGGAGAAATTGTTGAGGAGGCCAGTAGAAGCAAGTTTTGAGGATATTGTAAGGGTACTTGAATATTTTATGTGGGAGGGAACTTGACCCATAAATTAGTACCAGAGGGTATTGTGGTCTTGAATATGTTCGGGGATTCAATAAATTAAAGATGTGGCAAAAAGGAGGAAAGAATGCCAAAGAGATATTCCCCGAGATTAAAATTTCAAGTAGTTATGGAAGTCATCTCTGACAAGAGAGATCCATCTCAAATAGCAAGGTCATATGATGTACATCCTAATACCATCCGGAACTGGGTAGAAAGGTTTAGAGAGAACGGATCTGAAATATTTTCTAAGGACGGAGAAGTAAAAGACTTAGAGAGAGAGATTGCAGAATTGGAGCGACTTTTAGGACAGAAAGAACGGGAGATAGCCATTCTTAAAAATTTTTTAGGACGGGTTTAATGAGTAACACAGAAAAAGTAGAATTAGTAGAAGAAATATGGGAAGAATACGGATTAAACAGAACGCTTAAATCTTTAGAGCTATCTAAATCTACCTGGTATTACCACAGGAAAGAAAAGAAGAGTTATAAAGAGAAGTATAGAGATTTAAAGCCAACCATAGAAGAGATAATTCGAAAGAATCCAGAGTATGGATATCCCAGGATAAAGGTTGAACTCAAAGAAGAATATGGAATAGTTGTAAACCATAAAGTTATTCTAAATCTATTAAACTTCTGGGACTTAAAAATGCTAAGAAATGCCCGAAAAACAAAGAAGAGTGGGATTAGAGAAGCCATTCAGGAAGCAGGTAAAGATATTAATCTGGTTAAGAAGAAAGGACAGATAGGACTTTTTGAGGTCATCTATACTGACTTTACTGAAATTCCTTATGATGGAGGAAAGAGGAATGCCCAATTGATTGCTATAATCGATCATGAAAGCAAGATGATACTCGGATGGGCAGTAGGCAAACATGCAGATACTGATTTATCACTTGAAGCCTGGAAAAGAACGAAAGAGACATTCAAGGAATATCACATTTCACTTAAGGGGATGATACTTCATCAGGATAGGGATTCAGTTTTTACAGGCAACAGATGGGTTGATGAGATATTGATAAAAGATGGAGTACGATTATCTTATTCAGAGAATGGAGCAAAAGGTAATACCTATATGGAATCGTTTAATGGACATTTTAAATGTCCTAATCGGTCGCTTTTTTGTGAATCTAAAGACATTAATGGATTGAGCGAAGTAGTTCAGGAACGGGTTCATTATTGGAATAGAACGAGAAGACATTCAAGTCTTGACTATAGAACTCCATTGAATTACATTAAAGAGAGAATGTCAAATGAAAAGAAGAAATCCTGAATTAGAAGTGATGATAAAATTAGAAAGAATCTCCGACATCCACAAAAAAACATCTCAAAGTGGTACAACTTTTGGGTATAACCTCCGAGTTAAAAAATGTTAAGGGTAGTCATTTTACATATTACAAAGAGGGTTATATGCCATTTGGGGTAGTAAAGCAAAAAATAAGGTCAAGAGAGGATGTATGAGAAAATTAATAAAAATCTTGGAACTGGAGGAGTGGTATGAAAAACAAAAAGAGTAGGGGGGAACTTCTTCAATATTATATGGGTCTTCCCTATACAATAAAAATCACACCAGAGGAAGTAGGGGGGTATTTTGTGGAGATAGAGGAGTTTGAAGGTTGTATGAGTCAAGGGGAAACAATAGAAGAAGTAATGAAAAATATAAAAGAAGCTCAAGAAGGTTGGCTTGAAGTAGCAATTGAGGAGGGGCTTGAAATCCCTCTTCC
>JAGLZA010000076.1 GCA_023131835.1 Caldifarciminota bacterium | reverse complement strand
GATGGTTGTTTCTTTGCTTTCTGAGAGATTTGCCTTAAGGAGAGTAGAAAATAAAATTCAGAGTCTTTCATGGGTAATGGGAGGGATGCAAATAGGATTGTATAATTTAAAGAAGAGGGTTTCACTTTCTAAAGAGGCAAAGAAACTACAGGAAGTTCGGACTTCTCTTCAGGCTGAGGCTGTGAGAGAAAGGAAACCCAAAATTGATGAGTACAAGGGAGTTTCATCATGGTAAAAGAGAAAGTAAGTTCAAATGTTTACAACAAATTTATAAGTGGTCTTAATTTAATGGAGATTAAAATAGCATACTCAGAAGCAAAGGTGGAAGAAAATTTCTCTCCACCAGCAGAAGTAGAAATAGAAGAAAATAAGAAATATGAAAAATTAAAGGATGGTAAATTTGTTGTAACGCATGAATATCTAATAAAAGGGATAGAGGAAGGTGAGAAAGAAGCAGGTTTCTATATCAATGTTATATATAAACTTACCTATCAATCTAAAACTCCTTTGACGAAGAAGATATTTAATATTTTCTCCGAAATCAGCCTCCCACTTCATACCTGGCCATATTTCAGGCAATTTGTCCAGGAGATGTCTGGGAGGATGGGACTCCCTGCTCTTACACTTGACTTGTTGAAATCTGAATGAAGAATTTGTTCAAAACGATGGCAATCTTCAGTAAAATGATTATATCATTAAGGAGGACAATCCAAATCCAGAGGGAGGTAGACAAAATCTATCCAAAAGTGGAGAAGAAGATTGTGTGGTTTGGGGATGGGTAGGTATTCGACCTGGGAAGATGTAGAGCGTGCTCAGAAGGTTAATTGGAGAAGAAATATCATTAAATTCCTTCGGAGGTTCAAAAAATATATTCTGCCTTTCATTATTTCTTTAATACTATTTTTTGTTTTACATTTTATTTTTACTGATTTTGTGGGTAGGACCAATTCAAATTATATATTGAGTTCAATTACTCAAGGTCTTGCATCTTTGGTTGCTTTATTGTTTGTAATTATCTTTTTCCTTTGTCAATCCACTGGTAGAGTTTCTATGCTGTCACAGGTTCTAAAACCCGATGGTTATTTACTTTTAGGTACTTTTGTAGTGAGTATAATTTTCCCTCTTATTATTCTTAAGGTTGGCTATACTCATTTTTTAATTAACCTATCCATTTCAATGTGTGCTTTTTGCCTTGCTTCGTTGTTTCCTTTCATAATATCTGTGAATGAAACAACAAAAAAATTCGGCATTTGCAATATTATTGTAAAATTAGAAAGTACTGAATTACCACGAGATAATATTAAATATGGAGAATTAATTGATGACCTAAAAAATATTGATGCTAAGCAAATAATAAAATTGACATCTCATGAATTAATTGGTGCATTGATTAAAATATTAAATGGTGCGATTAAGAGTGAAATTAGTTTTATTAATCAGGTTTTTTCTATGAGAATATTAGCTAGTATTGGAACATTTTCTATGATAGAGAAAGAAGGCAGAACAGGACACTTTTATGATGTAAAACAGATAATTAGTGAACTTTTATTTGAAAATTGTTCTATAACTAAAGATAAATCAAAACAGCTGTTTGCAAGGGCTCTTGCTGGTATTTCAAATGTACTTTTTAAATTAAAGTTGCATGAAAAATTAGATTCAGATATTAGGTTATATTTCGCCGAAGTTCTTATGGATTCTTCATTTGAAATTTTTAATAAATTGAAGGATATAAGAGAGCGAGAGAAGGGAAGTTCTGGCAAACAAATAATGCGAATAATTTCTACAGTGGAAGAAAATCAAGGAAAACTTGAGGGAGTAATTCTTGATTATTTAAGGAGAAAAATAATTCTTGTTGAAGATTTCCAAAAAGTCTATAAAGAATATTTTGCTCCATTTAGACATAAAAGGAATGAAGGGTTCAGAAAATACATAAAAGATCTGTTAAATGCTAATGAATGAAATTACCTTTTTTATAGGTTTTGAAGTATTCATCTTTTGCCCAACTATGCAGGAGACCGAGAGAGGGACAGAATGAATTATGAAAATTTCTTTTTGTTAAAAACTATTCATTATTGGAGAAATCCTTGACAGATTTAAAGAAGAAAGCTCACCAAGCCCTTCCATACCTTCGTAAATGGGTGAATGACTTGCTTATCCTGACAGATGAAGTGGTGAGTAAGATTCAATGCTCAGAGGATGATCCTTTTGGATTCATGGCTATGTGTTTCCTTAGCAAACAAAGAGATCATATGATCTCTATTCTTGCCCTTGGAGAAAACCAAGACGTTGTGTTAATCTCAAAAAGCATGATAGAAGGTTTGTGCCAGCTATTGTGGGCAGTTCAAGACTCTGACAATCGTGCTTTACGTTGGCGTACTTTTGCGTGGATACACGATTGGCGAGTAATGCGGCGAAAAATTGCGGCAGGTGAACCAGTAGATGCAGAACGGCGTGCAAATATCGAAAAAGCACTTCAGGAATTTGGTGATCAGTTCCTTAAACGTCCTGCAAGAGCGGCACGAGATAGAGGTGCACCGTTGCCAGATAACCCCTATCATGATAATTGGACTGGGCACAGAATTAAGCAAATCTTTAATTGGACAGGAGGAGATAAGTTATATCAAAAGCTTTATAAACCTTTTTCGGACTGGCAACATTGGAGCCCAGGAGGAATAGGTGCTGCTATAAAATATCAGAAGAACCGAGTTGTTTATTCTTCAGCGTCTGTAACAGATTTGGCAACCGTACTTGCCACTGGATTCCAGTGTCTGTTACAAACTCTCGAAGTTGTTGATAAACATTTGAAGCCAGGTATGACTTCAAAAATTGATAAGTTACGAGATAGATATATCGCTTGGGGGGAAGAAAAAGGGGAAAATGAGAATTAGGGGCGGAGTTGACTTCTTAAATCATTGCCCCCAGCATTCGACCCCATTCTTATCTAACTATTTTCCCATTCAACTATTTAACTAATTCCCTGTGTTAATCGGCGGTTAAAAAATGGGGGGTAGTGTGAAGATTCTCATCCCTTGACATTTTTTAATCCTTTGATACAGTATTAAGAGGATAGATACAAATATGAAAAAAACAGAAGAACAAATAATTTCGGCAGAAGAAATATTGGATTTATTTGTAAAGAAAAAGATAGTTGGATATTTACAACGCAAATCCCGTTAGAGAGAAACTCTCTAACGGGGCAAAGGATTTATCCCGTTAGAGATTTAAGTTATGTATTATACGTATGTTATTCGGAGCAGAAAAGACGGTAGATTGTATACAGGCTCTACCTGTGATTTACGGAAACGCCTCAAGGATCACAATGATGGGAAGGTACGTTCCACGAAGGGAAGAAGACCCTTTGATCTCATTTACTATGAGGCATGTATAAATGAGCAAGATGCAAGAGCACGAGAGAAATACTTAAAGACAGGAATGGGTAAGCGGTACATAAGAAATCGCATGAGGCGTTTCCTATCCCATACGACAAGCCTACGGGATAAATCTCTAACGGGATTTAATTGGGAGGATAAGTGATATGAATGTTAATATTAAAGAGATTAAGAGTAGAATTTTGCCAATACTGAAGAGATACGGTGTAAAAAGGGCAGGGATTTTTGGCTCGGTTGCAACAGGTGAGGCAAGGGAAGATAGCGATCTGGATATATTAGTGGAATTACCAAAGGGTGCAAGCCTCCTTGACCTTGTTGGGCTTAAAATAGAATTGGAGGAGGAATTGGAAAGGAAAGTGGATGTTTTAACCTATAAGTCTATCTATCATCTGTTAAGAGAGCCAATATTAAATGAGCAGGTAGAGATATTATGAAAAAGGATCCAAAAATCAATATCGCTTTTATTTTAGAATGTATTGATCTTATTGAAGAATATTTGAAAGATATAACAAAAGCCACATTTATAAACACTACCAAACTCCAGGATGCCATTATACGAAGAATTGAGTTAATTGGTGAGGCTGTAAAGAATATTCCTCAATCCATAAAAGAAAATTACCCTGAAATTCCCTGGAAGCGGATATCCGGGATGAGGGATATACTTATTCATGATTACTTAGGAATTGATTTAGATACAACCTGGCAAGTTGCTAAAAATGAGATACCCGAATTAAAGCGAGGAATGTGGAGAATAAAAAAGGATTTGGAGTCAGGAAATGCCTAAAAACTATGAAATGCCAGCAAGACCGTTTGAACTCTGGATAGAAAAAATTCAAAGGGGTTTATTATGAATAATAACTTAATAATAGTTTGTGCCCATGTGTTGAACGGACAAGATGTTTATCATCAGAATGAGGGACATGTACTATGCGAGAAATGCTTCAAACATTATAATAGTTATGGGCGCGATAAAAATAGTTGTTGGAAAATTCCAAAAGATGAAGACCTTACGAACTTGAAAAGTGTTTGTAGGGAATGTATAGATAAAATTCTGAAGGATAAAGAGTGTGGTATATCGGGTTGACAGTTTCAAAATTAGGTATAGGGAATGTTCATAATTCCCCAAGGACAGTTAAATAAAAAATGTGTGGCTATACGTTCAGAACAGGTAAAAAATGTGCTGAGGAAACTTACCAAGATTCCAAATATTGTATATTTCATGTAGATTTTCCAAAAGATGAAGATAGTGAGGATTTTAAGAGAATAAGGGAATTAAAAGAAGCTAAAGTTAACGAGAAAATTGACAGAGGAGATTTTAATTTTGAGGGCGCAAAATTACTGGAGGTCAATTTTCCCAAGGATATAGAGATAGAGGATTTCCTGAATTTTCAAGATGCTGTTATAAAGAAAGGTGTTCGTTTCGTTGGAGCCAAGATAGGTGAAGATGCTTTGTTTGAAGGCTCTCAAATAGGTGAGGATATTTTTTTCGTTGGAGCTAAGATAGATGGAGGAGTTCGCTTTAATAAAACCGAGATAGGGGAGGAGGTTGTGTTTGAAAGGGCTGAAATAGACACTTTTAACGACGTTATGAATGAATTACAACAAAAGTATTTACATGAAATACATGATACTATTGCCCACTGGAAGGCTAAATGACAGGGGATAAAAGTGCTCGATAGAAAAGTGGTTAAAGAATTTTTGGAAGAAAACTTCAAAGAAAGTGGGATGAAAATTCCTAAAGGTATTAAAAAATCAGAGCTTGTGGAAACATTCTGCTTATATGTAGAAGACGACTATTACGAATGGATAAAGGATAACTTCAAATCCTTTTTTAATCGCTGGAACCCAAACTGGGATTGGATTAGAGAAAGGATTGAGCACTATTTAGAGGATTAGAAATGGAATTTTCCGACCTGAAATTATGGAGACAAACCCTAAAATATAATTTCTATCTCAGAGGATTTAAATACCTTTTCATTATGAGAAAACCAGGGAGAAGATAAGGATTTTCAAGAGAAAAAGAGGATCAGGCGTTGACTTCTTAAATCGTTGCCCTCAACATTCGACCCCATTACTGTTTAACTATTTTCCCATTCAACTATTTAACTAATTCCCTGCGTTAATCGGCGGTTAAAAAATGGGGTGAAGATTCTCATCCCTGATTGGTCCAAATATTTCATACGCATATAAAGATAAAGAAAAACATAAAAGAAGAATAGTATATTTTTTCATCCCAATCCTCCTATTTTTCAACCGCTTTTCGAACAGTTTTCTGAACAATTTTACTTTTACCGGGTTGAATACTTGGGTTTAATATTAAAGAGTCCATGAAATCTGGAGTTATTAAATTATACCATTCTTTCTGCCATTCTTTTATCCATTTTGAAAATTTCCCGAGTTTTCCAACTACTTCTGAATAAGGATAATCAAATGGTTTGTCCCCCGTATGAAAAGTAATATGGAGAGGACCCTTTGTGGTTTTTTCTTCTCCACTAATGCTATCCTTTGAAAAATAGAGGGATGTTACCCAAAACATCATGCGCCCACCTACATAAAATGGGGCCCGATAGCCAATATCATTTTTATGTTGATTAAATAAACTTCTACAGGTAATGCGAGGGAAATGATGAAGAAAAACCAGAACTGTATCTCCCTGCATATAGGGATAATTATATAGTTCCGCAATAGTACTTATTGGTACATCACCTCTAACTGTTATCTTTTCACCTTTATCGATATTACCCATAAATACAGTGTCAACTCTAATTTCATAGACTTTACGAGAAGGACATCCTCTGTTATAATATTCGTTAAACACCGAATCTTCATAATGTTCTAAAATTTCCCCAATTATAAGTTCAGAGTTGATAATTATGGAACCTGCAAGGATCCAGGCTAATTCATCTTTTCTTTTCAATTCATATATATTATTATATTCATACCCTTTCTGATCCAGATATTTTTCTGCCAGGACCTCGTAAAATGGAGTGGGGGTCTCAAAGTGTATAAAGAAAATCTGAGCGGGATTTCCGAGAGTTTTTTCTGAATGGCGCTTCAAAGCTGCTTCAAACATCGATACCATCTTAGCATGACTAACAGAATCTGGGGTGATATTAGTTAAAAGCAGTATAAAAGTAAATCCTACTACCATAGTACCTCCTCTTTTTAGATTGACACCTAAGTTGAGTGATTCTTGCTATCTATCACTAAAATAATCAATTACTCTCATTTGTCAAATTTCTTGTGGATGTACCATCGGTTTTTAAAGAAAAACAGGTACCTTTGGTTTGACCTAACAATATTTCAGCTCTTTTATATAGAGGCACATTAGAGGCCAGGTCTTGATTTTTGTGTGTTCGGTGTGTTCGGTGTCGGTGCTTTAATTTGTGACTTTAGCGTTTTTTGCGTTGATTGGGTTTGTGGAGTTCGAAGCATTTATTGTGTTGAAAATCGCGACTGGGAAGTCGCTCCCACAAGATTAGCCAAAAGTCATCAGTCAACAGCCTGTAGTCAAAAGAACCCCACACCCAGGGCAAGACATGTCTTGCCCCTACAGATATCGGGACTGGGGAGTTCCTCCTACAAAAGGGCGAACGCAGTTCGCCCCTACAAATGCCCTTTGTGGTGAATAAAGAAGGGTAGAATTGCATTAGAAAGTGCTCTTGATGGTGTCTATAAAAAAAGCGAAGATGTTTGCAATATAGTAAAACTGTTGACAGATATATTATGAAGTGTATATTAATATAAATAGAAGTTCAACCTGGCTAATCAGTAAGGGCAGGGAGAATAATTTGGTATTCTTGAAAGAGTAAAAAGGTTGCATAAAATCAAAACTTGGGAGGAATATCATGGAAATATCTCCAGGGATTAGTATTGATGGGAAAATTCGTTTTGGCAAGCCAGTGATTAGTGGAACACGTATTCCAGTAGAGCTTATTATAGGCAAGCTTGCAGGGGGGATGACCTATGAAGAGGTTA
The DNA here is from genome assembly GCA_023131835.1 of Caldifarciminota bacterium. Lineage (GTDB taxonomy): Bacteria > Hydrothermota > UBA3072 > UBA3072 > UBA3072 > JAGLZA01. The sequence continues at coordinate 8,732 of JAGLZA010000076.1, read as the reverse complement.
TGGCTGAATACGAAATCAGCCATAAGGATATACTGGCTGTCCTTGACTATGCTGCTAAGGTTTTGTCCAAGGAAGAAATCAAAGCAATAGGATGAGATGCCAAAATTTGTAGTTGATGAGGATATGCCTCGTTCCACAGGAAGGATTCTTAAAGAGCAAGGTTATGAGGTGAAGGACATCAGGGATTATGGGCTTCATGGAGCGGAAGATGAAGAGATTTTTAAATTTGCCCAAAGAGAAAAAGCAGTAATCCTTACAGGCGATAGAGGTTTTGGGAATATTCTACGGTTCCCGTTAGGTAACCATTTTGGAATAATTGTTGCAAATTTTCCTAATGAAATGTTAACAAAGGAGATAAATTGCCTTCTTCTTGAAAGATTTAAACACTTGTCTGAAGACGACTTCAAGGGAAATTTGATTATCATAGAACCAGATAAGATACGAATTAGGAAGCCTTAACCCGGTCTCTGACTTCTTAACACGCCCCTATTCACTTGGTTAAATTTAACCAAAGGAAGGGTTCAGAATTTAGGGATTTAGATTTAGGGGTTAGACCAGCGATGGAAAGCGAGGGAGGGGAGAACTCACCAACTCACTAACTCATTTATTCACTCTTGACATTTGGTTTTGTTTCAATAACTTAAATTTAGGAAAAACAAATGGCTGTAACTGCAATAGTAGGTGCAAATTGGGGAGATGAAGGAAAGGGTAAGATTACTGATTACCTGGCTGGTGAATCAGATATTGTTGTTAGGTTTCAGGGTGGTAATAATGCAGGACATACAGTAATAAATGATTATGGTAAATTTGCCTTGCATTTATTACCGTCAGGAGTTTTTTATAAAAATGTAATTAATGTATTAGGTCCTGGTGTAGCTTTAAATATCCCAGCATTTATTAAAGAAAAAAATGAATTAGTAGAAAGGGGTGTTCCAGAACCAGGATTAAAAATATCTGAACGTATACAGGTTGTATTACCCTTTCATATTCTATTTGATGAGCTCGAAGAAGAGCGATTAGCTGATAAAAAATTTGGCTCAACGAAATCCGGAATAGCTCCATTTTATTCGGATAAATTTTTGAAATTAGGTGTACAGGTGTCAGACTTATTTGATAAAGATAGACTTACCGAACGGTTACAAGCATCCCTTGCAGCGAAGAATGTACTTCTTGAGCATTTATATGAAAAACCATCAATTTCTATTGATTCGATAATTGCTACTTTAATGCGTGATAAAGAACTAATTCAACCATATATTTCCGATACCACAAAATTACTTCATGATGCACTATTAGAAAATAAGTGTATTTTAGTTGAGGGGCAACTTGGTGCATTACGAGATCCTGATCATGGAATATATCCGTATCCTACATCATCTTCAACATTGGCTGGATATGCAGCTGTAGGAGCAGGCATACCTCCATATTGTATAAAGAGAATTGTAGCAGTTGTAAAGTCATATTCCAGTTGTGTTGGTGCTGGACCTTTTGTAACAGAGATAGAAGGAGAAAATGGAGATATATTGAGGAAAAAAGGCGGTGATGCTGGTGAATATGGAGCTACGACAGGTCGTCCCCGTCGAATGGGCTGGTTTGATGGAGTTGCAACATCTTATGGATGTAGAATTCAGGGTGCAACAGAAATCGCTTTGACTAATTTAGATGTGTTAGGATATTTAGAAGAAATTAATGTATGTATTGCCTATGAAATTGATGGAAAGAAAACTGAGGATTTTCCTATCCCGGGTAAGTTAGAAAAAGCTAAACCAGTGTATAAAAAATTAACTGGCTGGGAATGTGAGATTTCTCATATTAGAAACTTTAAGGATCTACCCAATGAGGCAAAAGCATATGTGCAATTTGTTGAGGATTATACAGGGATACCAGTAAAGTGGATATCAGTTGGTCCAAAACGAGAAGAAATGATAAAGATTAATCTCGGTGCATGACAGTGTGACAGTAGCATTGCATTCATTGCGTTTAAGGTCGAGGCCAGAAGGCCTCTCCCACAAGATTAGTCAAAAGTCATCAGCCTGTAGTCAAAAGAATCCCACACCCAGGGCAAGACATGTCTTACCCCTACAGGTATCGCGACTGGGAAATCGCCTCTACAAATGGACAGGTGCAAGACCTGCTATTTGTCAACTAATTGACCAACCTATTCCCTAACCCCCAAATCCCAAATCCTAACTTACTAAATATAACACACAACCCATAGTCTATAATAGATAATACTATCTGAGTAGTATCATCTTCTTTGAACTATTAAAGTCGCCAATCACTATCCTATAGAAATATATCCCAGAGGCGAGCTTTTTGTGGTTGTTAGTTTTTCCATCCCAGTGGATATTGTAATAATCCGGATTCTGGATATTATCCACCAGTGTTCTTACCATTCTCCCTGCAATGTCATAGACCTTTAACTGAACCCTCTCTTTTGCCACTACTGAATATGAGATTGAGGTCTCGGAGTTGAATGGATTAGGTGTATTTTGGTATAGAACACACATCGATGGACTTTCTCCTCCTTCTATACCAGCAGGTGGAGTGGTAAACGTATAGATGTTGCCATCACAGGGAATTTTTGACCCTGATGAAGTAATCTTCCAGACATCACCGTGTTCAGGTGGTACAGTCATCATCCCATCGTCATTGAACGCGAAGTATCCACCACACAGATGAATTCGTGTATCAGTGGCCGGGTTTAAAGTATCATTACCTACGCCGATACACCAGCTATCTCCAATTCCAATTCCAAATGGGACCAACACATCGTTTGTGAGATCATAGACTTCAAGGCTAACACGGGTTGTATCTGGAGGGTATTGTATCCAGCGTAACTCGTAATCAGAACCCCTGAAAGGCCATGCAAAGGGACGTGGAGGGTGTGGATTGACGATTTCAAGATTTCCATCAAAGCCACTCACATTTGCAATTATATAGAAGTTGACATATCTGAATGAGTTGTAGTCAACCTGTGAATCGAATTCAAGGGCAAAGCCATCTATAACTGGTGAGTAATCAATATAGAGATTACCATCGATTTCTGTGGAGAGTGGTTGTGCTGAAAGGAGTGTGGAGCCAAGGGTTATATCTATAAGATCATAAGTGTATAACGGATCCATAAATCCTGATTTTTGGATAAGATTGAATCTGACCTCATAGGTATGCCCTGTATAATCAGCAGGTAGATATTCGAGTGCCTGAATTGAGAGGGAGTTACAACCACCATTTGAATGAATAACAGTAGCTGCTGGAGAATGGTCATTTAGTACTTTTATATAACTATCGGAAGAATCTGCAGATGAAGTGTCAGCATCTCTGGCAATTACCCTTAGTTTGTATTCCTCGTTATTGGTAAGATATGTATTCCAGAGGTAGCTGCCAGTGTTTTCCGCACCCTCTACAATTGATATCCAATCGTTACTGTCCCGTTTCCTGCAAGCAAAATCAATATAGATTGTATCACCATCGGCATCTGCTGCATCCCATTCAATGGTTATTACTCCATGTACAGTCCCCCTGTCAGGGGAGATAAAAGATACATCCGGAACACCGTTTCCCGGATTATTCACTGTGAATGTCGCATCTGATATGTCTGCGCCAATGGTTATTCCATCAGTAACAAAAACTTTTATCAGGTATCTTGTTCCATCGGGGACATCAAGTGTATTCCATTCAACCTCATTAGTATCCACTAAACCAGAAGCAACGGTATCCCATTTCTGACCATTATCTCTTGAGTAAAAGACGTCCGCTGTAAGTAAGCTATCAGTTACACTTGAATCAGCCCAGGTGATAGTGATTGTGCTATCAATCTCTTCTCCACCATTTGGGTAAGAAACAGTAACCTTATGAGTTTCGAATGAGAGGTCGTAGAGACTCTGTGCTACATCACTGTTATTCTGGAAATCAGCCAGGGGCTCTCCGGCTATTACCCCTATCACCACCTTTGCAGTATCTCCACTTGCAAGAGTGAACGGACCTGTACACTGAACGAATCTTATATCCTGTTCTATAGAAATGCTATCCCAGGGATGATATTCTGCTGTTGCAAAGTTATATCCTGCAAGAAGTAGATATGCCTCTCTATCATTTCCAGGGTCTGTGTCAATGGTAGTAATCTTAAAAGCAGTGAGTCCCAGTTGAGCTCCAGCTGTGTCAAGAGGACTTTCCAGAAAGTCAAAACCTATGTATCCTGGCGGGTATGTCCATCCTGGTTCAGTAAAATCGTAGTCATAAGCGTAACCAAGATCCCGCGAAGCATCGAAGCCAACCAGGTCATCGTCAGCAACACCCACATCAGCATCGCAGCATATTCCCGCATGAACATAGAATAGAGTATCAGGAGAGTTGTTTACTATATAGTAGGTAAGAAAGAGAAAATCTTCATATATTTCATAAAACCACGAGTGTCCTATCTGGGTTATGTCTATATGGAGAGGATAACCACCACCTGTATGCCTGGAAGAATCTGCATCAGTGAACTCACAGTAACTGTCCTGATTAGAAACAATAATTGGATGTCCCTGGGCATCTCTGAGTGGCCAATCTGCTGTGTCTGCAGGGTCATCAGACCAATAAATCCTAAATGTATCATTTTCATAATCTGGGAAATCTGGAGGTGTATATTCTGTAGTTCCGTTACTTGGGTTATAACCATAAGTTGTTTCCATACTCATACCCAGGACAGGTGTATCAAGGCTATGGGAAATATTAGCTGATTTTGCAAAGCCCCTTTCGCATTGCAGGAATGATGTATCATTTATCGTGCGATAGTAAATTAATTCATCATCAATCTTTATTGTTCCAGCTGAGTCAAAGGAGGATGTAGAGCTAACGAATATTGTAGTGGTGATATCATCGAGGTCACTTGCGAGATGCGTAGTATCTTCCTGTATTTCTTTTAATGCACCTACCCATAAGCCTGCACCATAGATATAAGGCTGCCCAGATCCTGTGGGCCAGATTCCAGCATTTGTATATCCGAATCTACCATCATTCCTTATCAGGAGTTCAACCAACCCCTTATTATGCCATCCACTATCCCATATTGCAAAGGCTGGGATTGTAAGTACCAGTATGGCTATTAAAATAAATATTTTTTTCATTTTTCCCCCTTCCATTTACTTCACCAATACCATTTTCTTTGTTGCTTTATATCTCTCTGCCGCAATCTGTAAAAAGTAGATTCCAGATGGTACTGTCTTACCTCTTGTATCCTTGCTATCCCATGTAATTGTATGATGTCCGGGTTTTTGTATTTCATCGACGAGTGTTTTTATCAGTCTACCCGATACATTATAAATCCCGACATTTGTTCTTAGGGTAGTGGGTAGTTCATATCTTATCGTGGTTGATTTAATAAACGGATTGGGTGTTACGCTTCTCAGGTGGAATCTTCGAACAATCTCCTCGTCACCTACGCCCGATTGGTTCTCGTAAAGTCTAAGCGAAAGATCAACAGATTTGGTGGTTGTGAGCATATCTTCGTTTGATATCACAATATACCATTTGCCAAGGTATGGAGTGACGAAAGAGATATTTTCATTTGTAATATTATCTCCAATTACTGGCGATTCAAACTCGTCCCCAGCAGTGTAACTTGAGTAATTGGTCTCATCGCAGACGAAGATATCAATACATCCAGGTGTATTTTTATCCGAGTATGTGTGGTAAAAAGGTGCAGGGTCAAGGGTTTTTCTACGGGCTCGTGCGTAACCATGTTCAAAACGAGAAGGAACATTTATACTGATATCAAGTTTGCGTGCATCTACAGAATCTGAAGGAGATACAGGTATCACGTCAGGTGCCCCAATAGAATCAGGAAGATAAAAAGTCTTGTAATAGTAAGCACCATCCTGTGAACCGGAGATAATTTGTATAATTTCATCATCTCCCGCAGGGTAATTACCAATATCTGATATGATTCGTATGAAGAAATCCCTCCTGTTTCCCAGACTGAAACTACACCTTCCATTTGCATCTGTAAATCCAATGGTGGTGAGTCCTCCGCCCCATTGGGAACTCTCTGCATGAATTAGCAGTCTGGCACCATCCACAGGAAATCCATAGGCGTCATAGACATACACCACAAGGGAGCAGGATTTGGAGTAATTCGCACTCACTGCCCAACCAAATCCATCAGATCTCCAGTTCCATACTGAGGAGATTTCCTTGCCATTTGGATTACCTGTCACATCCCTATCATAGCTGGTACTGAAATCATTGATATGGGTTACCCCATGACCTCTATCAATTTGATATTCGTGCCATCCCTTGTAATAATACTCATTCCATACATGGTCTTCTGCAATGTTCATTGTGGCAACGCAAGGGACGAGAGCAGCCCTTGCTGCTGCTTGTAGTACATCCTGAGTTTCACCACAATTTCCATTATGTTCATGGGCTATGACATTTGGTTGAATGGGTCGATTGCCCATTGCCAGTTCGGGAACAACCTCAGTTCCCCAATTACCAATGATATCAAGAGCACAATTTGTAGAATCAAAGGGTCTTCCGGCTGGATATACCTGGGCTGTATCGGCAACATTCCATAAGATTTTCACTCCCTGAAGTTTTTCAGATAGAACAGGATAGCCAGAGTCAGCAGCATAGAAGAGATAATCCCTCCAGAACCGGTCATAGACATAGGAATCCATCCTTGGTGATTCATCCGAAATCTCCGGGTGTACAATATACATATAGTAATATTCAGAGGGTAATTCATAATAAGTAGTATCACCAAGCTCAAGAGTTTTATATATTACTGTTGAGTAATAATCGTTATCTCCTGGTGCCCCATAATCGATAATATCAACGTAGCTTAGAAGAGTATCATTTTTATAAAGGTACTCTGTATTTACCATTATAAGATTGGGGCTAAAAGAGGTATCAATCAGTATCTCAGGTCCAATATGTGCAATCTGAAATGCAACCTCATCTACCCAGGCAGATGGAGCATTCAAGATGAGGTCTGCATAAATTGCTTGAGAGTCAGGAGAAAGTTGCCTGAGATTATCAATAAGGTCGTCTCTCAACCATGATGGTGAGTAATTAACAGCATCCAGTATTGAATCAGGTAAGGGCGTTTCTGTTTCAATAATTTCAATGGTATCGGTTTCCGTATCAATTGAGAAGATAGCTCTTCCGCCTGATGGAATAATACAATGTATATGAAGGGAGTCTGTATATACCCAATTTATACTGTCTTTTGGTTGATAACTGAGCATAAGTCGGGGGATAGAGATAGTAGGCTTCCTTCTTTCAAAGGAAGGTTCAACAGACTCATCCCTTATGCATCTCATCTTTTTACCTTCAAGTGTTGTAGTACTCCTTTGTTGAGTGGAACTACCTTCATTCTCTTGCAATGCCTCTGCCTTAATGAATACTAAAAGGCTTAAGACTATTAGTAATAAATACCTCTTCATAATACCTCCCTGTTAAAGAGTGTATACAATATAACCACAATTCGTTTTTGGATTAAGCGCTGTTTCTTATTTATATGAATGTTCCTGTTTCTGTGAATATTTTTATTCCCTAAGCTATTGGCTTCGGTTACATACATTAAATCTTTCCCCCTGTAATATTAATAGTAGTGATTCAAAATTGGTCTGTCAAGAGGTTTTTTAAACCACCAACCAACTAACTGACTAACCCCTTCGCCCAATCTTGACATTTCATTGAATTTCAATAACTTTATATTGTGAAGTTTTAAAATGTTTTTACAGAGAAACTCTTTAAATATTATTCATAAGGGGAGGATTTTATGCCTAAAGTGAGAAGTGTAGTATTTTTTATCGTCGTTTTAATATCTGTTTCCCTTGCTTCATGTTTGAAGTCGGATATGGAATTTGAGTATTTTAAGGTCAGAGTAGATAGTTTAAATGTTCCCTCATCAATTTCACATGAGGATACACTCAATATTCAACTTTATGGAACAATTGGTTCAGATGGTTGCCATTCATTCTCGCATTTTGAAGCAGAGAGAGATGCATTTGAGTTAAAACTCGCAGTCTGGGGAAAACGTGATATTAAAGTAGGTGCTTGCCCCTGTATAATGGTTCCTCTCGACACAGTATATTCAGTTTTTCCGCTGTATCCCGGTTCTTTCTATATTGAGATTCAACAGCCTGATGGTTCCACTCTGAATGATACCGTGAATATTGAGTGAAAGAGGTGTAAGATTTAGACGTCAAAACAAAACAGGGACACAAAATAGTATTACACGGGGCAAGACCTGCCCCTCCTATTTGACTATTTTCCCATTTAACATTTAACTATTTTCTCCTGTGTTCATCTGCATTTAAATTTTGACTGAATACCGACGACTAACGACTCAAGGCTGATGACTGAATCTCCTCTCAACCTTGACATTTGGGGTTGTTTCAATAGATTGATAATACTAGGCAACACATTTTTGGCAGTTCGGATATAAACGTGATAGGCAAATTTTTTAATCGGATATTGGAAAAGGAAGGAGAAAGATATAAATTTGAAAGCTTTGATAGTTGCTGCCGGGGATGGCGAAAGATTGAGAAATCTAACTAAGCATAAACCTAAACCCCTAATTCAACTTTTGGGTTTACCCTTAATTGAAAGAGTAATATTAACTGCAAAACAAGCAGGTATTAATGAATTTGTGATAATTGTTGGTTATCTCTGTGACGAAATAAGAGCGAGATTAGGAGACGGAAGTAGGTATGGAGTAAAGATAAATTGCATCGAGAATA
>JAGLZA010000075.1 GCA_023131835.1 Caldifarciminota bacterium | reverse complement strand
ATTTGATTTTGTTTTCCTTGGAAATTAAATATCAAAAATTAAAAAGCAAAATGACAGATTAAAATGCAAAATTATCTCTTGCCCTAACCGCAAAAAATGAAAAATTATTTGTGTTATTAGTGGCATTCGTTGTTTCTTTTTTTGAATTTATTTTTGAACTTTGATTTGTCATTTTCCATTTTGATATTTGATTTTTACATTTTAGCGGCTTTGCCGCGCTAGGTCCATCTGTGTCCTATTCCTCAGTCAATAACTATCTCTTCAAAATCTGCAACAAGGTGAAAGAGACCACGAACATAATAAAGAAGCGCAAGTCGGTTATGCCTCAATTCTTCTTCATCGGTCATAACAAGAACATTATCAAACAGGGAATCAATGAAAGGACGCAATCCCTTTAATAGATTAAGAGCATCTAAATATCTCTTCTTCCCTATATACTTTTTTAATTCTGATTCAATATTTTTTGCTTCCAGGTATAATCTTTTCTCCTGTTCTTCCTTTAGTAGCGATTCAGTCATTAATTCCATCTTCTTGCCTTCCAGGATGTTAGATACACGTTTCTGGCCAATTACAAGATGCTCGAATTCATCTTCATCCTTCCTGAATTCCATCATTGCATTCGCAATCATCGTCGCTGTCAGTAGATTATCCCACCCACGAGATAGCACGGCATTGGCAATATCGTATCTTATTCCTATTGATTGGAGATAGGATTCAATTCTATCTTTAATGAATTGTACAATCTCTTCCTTTCTATTCGGTATGTTATCGATATAGAATTCTTCAGTTCCCTTTTCTACCAACTCTTCCATTGAGACATCAAATTTGAAATCAACTACAATGCGTATAAAACCATTGAAAGCCTGTCGTAAGCCAAGTGGATCCCTGGAACCTGTTGGAATATCTCCTGCAAGGAAGGAACCTATTATAAGATCTATCCTGTCCGCAAGGGAGACAACCGCCGCTTCTTTTGTTCCCGGAAGCCCGTCTTCAGCATTTCTTGGACGGTAGTGTTCTTCTATTACCCTGCATATCACTTCTTCCATTCCCTCTTCCCTGGCATATTCAGCACCTATATGTCCTTCAAGGTTAGTAAATTCCTTACCATCCCGTATCATAAGGGTGGTTAAATCAGCCTTTGATAGCCTGGCACCCTCTTTTATCACTTCATTGTTTACATCTGGAACCCTCTCCCCTATCCACTCACTGAGTTTTACAAGTCGATGAGTTCTATCAAGAAGTGTTCCAAGAGACTTATGCCAGATTATTCCATCCAATATAGACACTCTATCAGTTATAGAAATCTTTTTATCGGTCTCCCAGTAGAATCTTGCATCTTCAAGCCTTGCTTCAAGAACCTTTTCGTTTCCCGATATAATATCTTTGTTTGGAACATTATTAACAGCAGAAATGAAATATGGTAGAAGATTTCCATCCTTCTTAACAGGAAAATACCTCTGATGAGACTCCATAGCGGTTAAAATCACCTGTTCCGGAAGTCTGAGGAACTTTTCATCAAAAGAACCTTTGATAACAAAGGGATATTCAATTAAATTAGTCACCTCTTCAAGGAGGTACTCAGGAATAACAGGTTCACCACCAACCTCACCTGCCTTTTTGAGAATCATCTCTCTTAATTTCTTTTCCCTTTCATCATAATCTACCACAACATAAGAATTCTTTAGGTTTTCTACATAATTGGATGGTTCAATCTCAATTTCTCCGGGAGAAATCAAACGGTGACCCATGCTTATCCTTCCACTCTTTACTCCTGCAATAGAGAATTCTATCAACTCGTCACCAAATAAGGCTACTATCCACCGGATAGGTCTTGCAAAGAGGAAGTTGGTTTCCTCCCATCTCATTTTCTTTGGGAATTTAATGTTTTTAACGACCTCTAAAAGATTATCCTTTAAAATAGTAATCGTAGAAGCAATCTCCTCCTCTACCTCTGCTACAATAAATCTCTTACCCTTGAATTCTTCTATCTTGAGTGAATCCAGAGGGACACCTTTTCCTGAAGCAAAGCCCTTTGCTGCAGATGTTGGTTTTCCGTCTTTGTAGGCTATATCTGCAGGGGGACCTTTTATCTTCTTGATTGTTTTTTCCTGTGATAATGCAACATCGTCAATAATAATTGCAAGCCGCCGGGGTGTAAAGAATGTCCTGGTATTAGAGCGAGCTACCCTTTTAGAATCAAGAAGACTATTAAATCCATCTGCAAATGAAGAAACAGCCGTTCTTAAATATCCCGCTGGTATCTCTTCTGTACCTATTTCTATGAGTAGAGTTCTAACCATTTCTTCGCAGCCTTTCCTGCAAGTTTTCTTATCTCAAGGATATAATTATTCCTCTGTTTTACAGACAAAGCGCCCCTTGCATCGAGTAAATTGAATGTATGGGACGCCTTAATAACAAAATCATATCCAGGATACAATAGGCCTTTATCCATCAATCTATTGGCTTCCTTCATACACTCATCGAAGTATTCAAAAAGTGATTTTACATCGGCTTCATCAAAATTATAGACGCAAAATTGGTATTCTGAGTCCTTATTCATATCACCCCATTTAATATCTTTTGACCACGTAAGGTCAAATACCGAATTAGCATCCGAAAGAAAGAGTGCTATCCTCTCAAGCCCATAGGTTAATTCCACCGAAACCGGGTCCAGATTAATACCTCCAATCTGCTGAAAATAGGTGAACTGTGTAATCTCCTGCCCATCCAGCCATACCTCCCAACCCAGTCCCCAGGCACCAAGTGTTGGTGATTCCCAATCATCCTCTACAAAACGAATATCATGCTGTTTTACATCGATAGAGAGTGCCTTGAGACTATCAAGAAAAAGTTTCTGGATGGATTCAGGGGCTGGTTTTAGCAAAACCTGATATTGATGAAACTGCTGGAAACGATTTGGATTCTCTGCATATCTTCCGTCCTTTGGTCTCCTGGTAGTTTCAATATAGGCTACATTGAGTGGATTGCCTCCAAGGGAACCAAAAAAGGTCAGAGGGTTAAATGTTGCTGCACCCACTTCCGAGGTATATGGAAACCCTATAAGGCAATCTTTTTCTGCCCAGAATTGTTCCAACTTCAGATAAACCGTTTGAAAGTCTATTCTTCCTCCTCTTTGGGATATATATTATATAGTTTTCTCACTTTGTCAAACCCTTTTTTACACACTGCCCCCTATTTTTAACCACAGAGGACACGGAGTCCATCATCACCCCTATTTTTTTGTAATTTGAGAGAAAGAAGAGCACACAACCTTTCCCCCCCTTTTTTAACCGCAGATGAACACAGAGATAGTCGCTTCGCTC
>JAGLZA010000074.1 GCA_023131835.1 Caldifarciminota bacterium | reverse complement strand
GATAAATAGTTAAATTGGAACTCCCATCCCTACACCCAAGAATTTAACCGCGGATAAACGCAGATGAACACAGATGAACGAAAGAGCCCATCACCACCCCTGAATTTTGTAATTCGAGAAAGAGCACACAACCCCCACCTTTTTTTAGACACAGATTTTCACGGATTAAACCGATTTAAAGATTCCCCTCTACTTCCCATAAAAAAACACTGATTAAATTGATCTCGGGCCTGCCCTGTGGAATAGAAAGACTACTTGCAAGACAATCTATTCCACAGGGTGAACTCTTTTTGATTTCTAAGGGAATCAAAAAACCGTGCCTACACCTGATTTACGATGTCTTTATCCACATCGTAACTCAAAAGGAACTTTCTTCGTTCCTCTTTCATTCTTCTAACCCAATCTCTGTACTCATCCATTCTCCCATTCTTCTCGTAGAATAGAACCGGATTGAGTATCTCAGCAGGAACCTTATCCAGAAGTCCCTGATTAGAAGGGTGATCCACATCAACTATCTCATAACCAAAATCCGGGTCTTTCCTCCATATAATCTTCCCTGAAAGCATTGCTTCAAGCATCGCTGAGGAATGATGTATCTTGACCTTGAGGGCCTTACCATCCTCCTTATCCTTCGCAGAACCCCCTACATAACCTGTATTCATAAGCCAGGTATCGAGGTCTGGCATTGTCCTTAATAGTTCTGAAAAACGTTTTGCCTGAAGGCCGAATTTCCTCGGAAAGAATGGTTGTGTAAAGGGAGACCTCGTTTTACCTCTCTCCTTTCCGGCCGCGGATGTTTTTGAGGTTTCTCCCAGCATAAAATATGCTGCTGCCTGTTCAGGTGTCTGGAAATGAATTATTCCGGGAGTTGCAGCATCATGTCCTTCATCGCGGTTGAGCATACCAATAGATTCGACATCAGGGATATCATAGAGGTCAGCGGCATCCTTTATCTCTTTTAGAGGGATGATTGAGCGTCCGTTCTTTGTCCATACAAGAAAATCCCAGCCATCTTCAGGAACTCCGTCCTCGTCGATCCTATCTTCTGCTCTAACTGTTCCATTTATATAAGCATTTATATTCTCTTCTTTCTCTCCAAGAACAATAAAGGTATCTTTCCACCTCATAACCTCTTCTGGTGCTAATAATTGTTTGGAGAAATCAAGTGTTCCATCCTCATTCAGATAAACATTTTCAAGCCAGGTGGTAGGACTTACAGTCCCTTTATATATTGTAGGTTCACTCTCTTCTTTAAGCCCAAAGGTCTTTGCAAAACAACCGTTTTCCGTAATCCCAATCTTACCTGAAGGCCAGAGAGAAATCATATCATCCTGGATAGGCCTCGTAAGTTCTCCCTGCTTACTGAAAGTGGTCGTTGTTTTTCCTGTTCCAGAAAGCCCCATAACTCCCATCGCTGTTCTCTTGCCGGTAATTACAACCTCTTTTGCACCAGCATGAAGAACCAGTCCTCCTTTCTGATGGATATACTCATTGAGCATCCTTAATGCTCCCTTTTTGCTCTCCCCAAAGTAATCAGAGTTTAGAACATAGGTTGACCAATTGTCTAAATCTACGATGATTGCTATCTCTTCAGGCATATCTTCTGCAGGACAATCAGGAGTCATAATCAGTCTGAACTGTGATTGGAAGGGTTTAGCCAACTGTTCTTTAGTTTCTACCAATTCCCGGGGAAAACTCATTACCTGCTGCATTGCAGCAAGATTTGCACCTTCTGTAGTATAGACCCACTGCATTGCAACAGCATATCTGGGATTGAGCCCAATATATCTATTTATAACAATGAGCTCTCCCCTATCTCTAATATATTCTGCCTGATTTTCAATGAGTTTACCTGCTTTATCCTTATCAATTATCTTGTGAGAATAATCTCCTGATTCACTTTCCTCTGATATTATATAAGTTCTTGCAGCCTTTCTTGCCTTCCTCTTTGTTACCCTTAAAAGACTCCCATAAGTAGTTTCAAAGATACCAGGAACGTCCCTTTTTGAGATTTCACGCAAGTGTTCCTGGGTCGAGTCTACTAGTACTTTTACTTGTGGAAAAAGTTCTTCAATAGGTATATGCATTATTACCTCCTAATGGTATTGAGATACCTCTTATTCAATAATTCAACCATTTATACTATCATTTATAATTAGAGATATTACAATCTCATTCTTTTCTGTCAAGTAGTTTCCTTCCAAATAGTCTTATAGAAATCAAAGAGGTGTTCAATTGAACATCCCTGCCAAATTCTTTTTCTCCCCTTCTTCCTCTAAAAACACAAAAAATAAAGGGGATTGGTGGGGCTCTGCGTTCTCTGCGATTAAAAAATGGGGGTAGTGTGAAAGTAATAATATATGCATTTTGTGCTAAACCAGGTCCTTTATATAGCGTTTTAAGAAATGATGTGCAAGAGATAGGGTAACAGAGAATACCAAAATAGTCAGTGCTAATCCCAGAGAGAATCCGCTTATAACTACCTCTAAAGCCGTCCCTGATGCAGGAGGGTGTTCTGTATCTGTTACTACCATAATAAAAATAGAGGCTCCTATAGCAAGTGAATAAACAAGGACGGAAATGAGAAAAGTGGGATGGGGAATGAGAGAAAACAGAGAACCACATATGAGTCCAACCAGATGACCTCCAATAACATTTCTTGGTTTAGCAGTGACATTGTTAGGCATTGCAAAAACGATAAAGCAAGAAGCACCCAGTGAGGCTATTACCACCAGATGTTGTACATTTAGAACAACAAGAATAATACACACCACGCAGGCACCATAGAAACTCTGAAGAAGATAGGCTTTCCATGCCTTTCTAAATTTCCTGTCAATTAATATCAACTGTCCTTCTCTCCATTAGTTTCCAATATAGGACAGCACTATAATATGTCAAGGATTTAATTTCCACACTACCCACCATTTTTAGCCACTGTTCCTGCACGGTTTTCAGAAAGTTATTTGTTACCCATCCCCACACCCAAGAATTTAACCGCAGATTAACGCAGATGAACACAGATAAACGAAAGAGCCCATCACCACCCCTGAATTTTGTAATTCGAGAAAGAGCACACAACCCTCCCACTTTTTTTTGACACAGGCTTTCACAGATTGAACTGATTTAAAGAACCCATCCCCACACCCAAGAATCTAACCGCAGATGAACTCAGATTAACGCAGAAGAAAATTTAATTAATTCTAACTTCTAAATCCCAAATCCTAACCCCTGTTTCCCTCGAAACCACGCAAAGAGGGCAAAGGCAGGGGCGTATTGCGCTTACGCTGCTACTCCGTGAAGAAACCGTGGCTATAAGTTGGAATGAGGGAGGATTAAAAAAATCTGTGAAAAAAAAGGTTTTGGGCTCTGGAAGGGACTTTCGACTGATGACTCATGATTCTTTACTCTATCTCAATCAGTGCAAAGCAGTGTAGATTTTTTCTGCCAGTTTTTTACCAATGCCTTTAACCTTCTGTATTTCCTCTTTTGATGCTGCTTGAAGTCTCTTTTTAGAGCCAAAATGCTGTATGAGCGCAATCTTTCGCTTATAACCAATATTTTCTATTATATCTAACTCTGAAAGGGAGAGTCTTTTCTTCCTCAGTCCTTTATGATAATTTAAGGCAAATCGGTGAGCTTCGTCGCGTATCCTCATCAACAACTTCAAAGCTGGTGAACGCTTTGAAAGAGAGATGATTCCACCCGTTGGAAGATGTATCTCTTCAAATCTCTTTGCCAGAGCTATAACGGGAATTCTTAATTCTGTAAGTTTCTTGATAGCAGCAAGGGCTGCACTTAATTGCGACTTTCCACCATCTATTAATACGAGATCGGGAAGATTCTCCTCATCAAGTAATCTCTTTATCCTTCTGTAGATAATTTCTCCTATCATTGCAGGATCGTTGATACCTTTTATCCCCTTTATCCTAAATTTCCTGTATTCCTTCTTTGCAGGAATACCATTTACGAAGACCACACAGGAACCAACGGAATCGGCTCCACTTATATTGGAAATATCAAATCCTTCAATACGAATAGGCACTTCTTCAAGGGCAAGAGCCTCCTGGAGAGCAAACAGGGATATAGCAGGTCTTTTTGGGAAGACAGATAACTCTCTTTTCAACTCAAGAGAGGCATTCTTCTCAGCCATATAAATAAGACGCCTTAGATCCCCTCTCTTAGCAATACGAATTCTGCTTTTGAACCACTTTTCAAATAGTTCTCTATTCTCTATATCTCCGGACAGAACTATTTCCTCTGGTATGAATGATACATTTGAATATCTACCTGAAAGGAAACGATAAAGGTAATCCTTGATAGAGGATTCTTCTATCGAATGAAGGAAATAATGTTCCTTCCCTATCATTTTTCCTTCCCTTATTTGGAAAACTACTGCACAGGCGTTTTCATTCTCTACATCAATACCTATAACATCCCTTGACACATTGTCCTTTAAGACCATTCGCTGTTTCTTTGAAAGGTCACGTAAACTCATTAGCTGATTTCGGTAGATTGCTGCCTTCTCGAAGTCAAGTTTCTCAGAAGCTGACCACATCTTCTCTTCTATAATTTTTTCGATTTTTTCGGATCTTCCCCTCAAAAAATCAACTACCTCTTCAACAAGCCCCCTATATTCCTCCTTTGATACCTTACCTATACAGGGCGCAATGCAGTTTCCAATATGATAATCAAGACAAACCTTATCAGGAAGTTTTTTCCCACGGCAGGTTCTTATGGGAAATATCTTCTTTATAGTTTTCAGAGACCTCCTTACTGCTTGCACATTGGTAAATGGCCCAAAATAGATTGAGCCATCTGTCTCTAACTTTCGGGTATAGAATACTATGGGGTAATCATCCTGGAGTGTAACTTTAATAT
Organism: Caldifarciminota bacterium; assembly: GCA_023131835.1. Lineage (GTDB taxonomy): Bacteria > Hydrothermota > UBA3072 > UBA3072 > UBA3072 > JAGLZA01. The sequence goes on along the minus strand of JAGLZA010000074.1, from coordinate 18,048 downwards.
ATGGGTATCGTTTATCATCCTTTAAACTAATATTGTAGCGCGGCTGATTTTCCTTTATTTCATTTTCTTCAAGTATAAGGGCTTCAATCTCGCTTTCGGTTACTGTGTAATCTACTGAACTCGATTGCTCAAGGATTAGTTCCTCTTTCTTAGTGTTTTTTGCTGTAAAATAACTCCGAATCCTTTTCTTGAGATTCTTTGCCTTCCCTATATATAGTATTTCTTCTTTACTTCTGAAATGATAAACACCCGGAAGTTCAGGTATATCTTTTGGACATTCTGTAAGCATAATAAAGAATAATGCATTTAGAAAAGATTTGCAAGGGTATAAAACCCCTTCCCTATCCCCCCTTTTTTAACCACTGAGGACACAGAGGACTAAAGAGCCCAACCACTCCCCCTTTTTTGTGTTTTCGAGAACACAGAGATAGTCGCTTCGCTCCAATTGAGAAATAGTTAAATAGTTGAATGGATAAATAGTTAAATTGGAACTTCCATCCCTACACCCAAGAATTTAACCGCGGATAAACGCAGATGAACACAGAAGAGAGTTTTATTAATTCTAATTTTCTAAACCCGAAATCCCAAATCCTAAATTACCCTTGATCCCTTTTCACATACCACATACCACATATAACCCAATGAACTCCACGAACCCAACGAACTCTATGAACCCTCATTAATTTGCAGATTTGGGAGTAGCAGAGCTTGCTCTGCGTTTCTCGGGGGCGCGAAACTTGTAGGGGCAATTCATGAATTGCCTTTACTCCATTATAAATCCGTGCAAATCTGTGTCAAAAGGAAGTTTGGGCTCTGGGTGGGGCTTTCGACTGTTGACTCTTGGCTCATGACTCTATCTCAATCAGTGAAAATCTGTGTCAAAAAAAGGATGGGAGGATGGGCAACAAAGGAATCATTTCTGAACCGTGTTAATCCGTGGCTAAAATGGGAGGGGAAAGGGGATTAAACAGTATATCTCAAAACAGTGTTTTAAAACCGTGGCTAAAAACTGGGTTTATTGAGTTCATAGAGTTCGTGGGGTTCGTGGAGTTCATTGGGTTCGTTCCTAATTAACTATTCGACCATTTAACTATTCGACTAATTCCTTTTACTTTCTTTGCATTCTATACAAGGAATTTTAAATAAACCGTGCGGAAACCGTGGCTAAACTGGGTGGCTATGGGGATTCCAATTCAACTATTTTCCCATTCAACCACTCAACTATTCTTACTAACTCACCAATTTTTTGTCTTTTAACATAGTGGAAAGAATTATATCGGGGCGAGTGGATTTGAACCACCGACCTCCTGGTCCCGAACCAGGCGCGCTAACCAGGCTGCGCTACGCCCCGTTTTATTGCCATCCTTCTTTTCCAATCAAAGGGACAAAGATAACACCTTCCCCCCTCTCTCTTCTTATTGTATCTCCATCTTTCTTGATTGTTTCCAACCTTTGAGATATTCTATTGCCAATCGGAATGACTATCAAACCCTGATCAGAAAGTTGTTCAATCAATGCCTCTGGCAGCTTTGGTGCTGAAGCCGTAACAATTACCCGATCATAGGGTGCATATTCCTTATAACCAATACTTCCATCCGCCTTTACAACAATAACATTATCACAGTTCAGTCTATATAAGCGCTCTTTTGCCTCCTGATATAGTTCTGGAATCCTCTCTACAGTTACCACGCTCATAGCAAGTTTTGATAAAATTGCAGCCTGATAACCACTTCCAGTTCCAATCTCAAGAACCTTATGGTCTTCCTTAACATCAAGTAGTTGCGTCATCAATGCCACTATAAAGGGTTGAGAAATGGTCTGTCCATACCCAATTGGTAGAGGACTATCCTGATATGCAACGCTCTCAAGAGCTCCATCTATGAATTCATGCCTTGGAATCTCTTTCATCACCTTCAGTATTCTCTCATCTGTAATTCTCCTTGCCTTAATCTGGGTTTCTACCATCTTTTCTCGCTGATTTTTATATCTCAAGGTCATCCTCCCAGTGAGACAAAGATTTCATAACCTCAAAATCAGTATATTCCATATGTATTGGGGTTACAGACACAAAACCCTCCTCAATGGCGTTGAAATCAGTCCCTTCTTCAGGTAACCAGGTAGGAGAGTATCCACCAAGAGAATAAATGGTCTCTTCCCCCCTTTCTTCTTCCTTAATAACAGCATCCCTGTATATCCTATTACCCAATTTGGTAATCTTTAACTTTCCGTTGGGTTCGGGAGGAAGATTTACATTGATAAAAATGCCCTGTGGTAATTTTTCTTTCAGGACATGCTGGGTTATCATCCTAACCACTTTCCGTGCAAATTTTTTATCAAAGGATTTTTTATATCTAACCTGGGAAAAAGCAATGGAAGGGATACCAAGGAGTGTTCCCTCCATTGCTATTGCTACTGTTCCGGAATAGGAAACATCATTTCCAAGATTTGCTCCTTGATTTATACCTGCAAGGACTATATCAGGTTTCTCTTTTAATATGCCCTTAACGCTGTAGAGAATGCAATCAGTTGGAGTTCCATCCGTTGAATAAATATCCTCTGAGATTTTCCTCACCCTTAGAACACGATGGATGGTCAGAGAATGACTGGAAGCACTCCTTTCCCTATCCGGTGCAAAAATCACTGTTCTCCCTATATTATCTACTGCTTCTTTCAGGGTTTTTAACCCTTCTGCTTCTATACCATCATCATTGGAGAGCAATATTACTGCCACATCAACCTCAATGACAACCTTACAAATCTTATTGTATCAATAACAGGATTAATATGACTATGGATATCCTTAAAGTAAAGAGTTTCTATAGGCACCTCTTTAATTGTATAACCCTTCCTTGCCGCCTTTACTATGATCTCTGTTTCCATCTGGAACCGGCTGGTATTGAGTTCTATATCCCTTAATACCCTACTTCGTATCAACCTATATCCTGACTGGCTATCATGTACACGTTCACCGGCAAGAATCGATGCAACCAGTGAAGTAACATTATTCACAAGAAAACGCATAAAAGGCATATTATGCAAATCATGTTCTCTTGTTCCTATGAGTATATCTCCTCCCTCTTCTTCAATTAGTCTAATGAATTTAGGTATTTCCTCCGGATTGTGTTGAAGATCGGAATCCATTGTTATGACTGCCTCATATCCTTTTTCTATGGCAAATTCAAACCCTTTCTTTAGTGCCATTCCCTTTCCAAGGTTAGTAGGCTGTTTTACTAAAAATACTCCATAATCATTAGCAATAGATGCTGTCTCATCTTCTGAGCCATCATCGACCACCAATACATCAGATAGATTAAATAGCCCTGATAATTTATCCAAGAGGAGTCCTATTCTCTCTTCTTCATTGTATGCAGGTATAACTATTAATATTCTTTTTCCCATATTCTATCAAAAACATACCATTGTTCCGGGTACTTTTTTATATATTGTTCAAGTAAAAAGGCATATCTTTCTGCCCCCTTCTGCATTTCATCTTCTGTTATACTATAGGATTCTTCATAATACACATGATATAAACCATCCTTCTCCCTTACAGAAAATGCGGGAACGAGTGGAACATTAAAGCGGGCAGCAAGGTAGAAAGCACCCTTAGGGATTTCTGTTTCTCTATTGAATAATTTAACCTTTATAGAAGTTTCATCAAAATTTCTATCCTCGGCAATAGCAAGCACGCCTCCTTTTTTCAAAAATCTTATTGGTTCTGAGAATATCTTCCCTACATAGAATACCCCTATTCCTGCTTTTTCTCTATTCTTTTTACGAACATTCATTATGAATTTAGTCTTAATATCTAATGCTATAATAGCAACAGAGAACCCCTTCATTTTCATAAGAACAGTACCCCACTCATAATTTCCAATATGTGCGCTCAATACTATAACTCCCCTACCCTGTAAAGAAGCTCGAATAAGATTCTCCAAATGTTCAGCCTTTATGAAATGGGAATAGTTCCTTTCATTAATCCTTTCCATAAGACTATGTTCATATACAACTGCCGCAAAATTATATATCGCTTCTTTTGTTATCTCCTTCAGCTGCTTATGACTTTTTTCCCCACCAAAGGCAACCATCAGGTTATCAAGATGATTCTTTGCTGCTTCCCTGAAAAAAAGATAGTAACAGAAACGAGCTATTCCTCGTGTACACAATACTGCTACCCCCCTGGGCAAGAAATATGCCAACAACTCAATAAGAATGTGTAAAAAATACATAATTTTCTCTGATTAATACAATACCTTATTTTTAAAAAAACTTTAGTATCGGGGCGAGTGGATTTGAACCACCGACCCCCAGCTCCCCATGCTGGTGCGCTAGACCGGGCTGCGCTACGCCCCGATGTTTCTATTATAGTAAAATTAATTATCTTTTCAAGGGGTCTTGTGCCTTTTTAGACACTAATTAAACTGATTTTTTGCCACAGAGACACCGAGAACACAGAGCCCATCATTACCACCCCGTTAAATTTGTAATTTAAGAAGGAGGACACACAACCCTTCCACCGAATTGGTGTTTCCAGAGTGCAAAACTAAAAACCAAACCCTAATCCCTAAATCCCATTTTAACCACGGTTCCTGCACGGTTTTTCAGAAAGTTGTTTGTTACCCATCTTCCCAACCGGTTTTTTCGACGCAGATCTTCACTGATCAAAACTGATTTTTTTTAATTTATTTTTTTATCAGTGATTATCTGTGTTATCTGTGTCTAATTCTGGGTTGTAACCACGGTTCCTGCGCGGTTTATTTAGAATTCCTCAAGAGAGAATACCAAGGAAGCAAAAGGAATTAGTTAAATAGTTAAATGGGAAAATAGTTAAATTGGAATGAACCTGATGAATTCAATCTTTGCGTTCTTTGCGAGAAAAAAAATGGAGGGTAGTGTGAAGGGTTTTTTTACTCTTGACAAAAAATACTTTTCAATAATTATTACACTATGAATGAAGAGGTTGTATATAAGAAGATAAAAGATGGCATTCGAGAGTTCTTTGAAGCGAATAAATTCAAAAAGGCAATAATTGGATTAAGCGGAGGTATAGATTCTGCTCTCTCATCCGTCCTTGTAGTAGATGTTTTAGGAACTCCTAACCTCCACCCAATCTTCATGCCATCTGAATTTACTTCTGAAACAAGCAGAAAAAATGCATATAAACTATGCAAAAACCTGGATATCGAATTAACAGAAATTAACATCAATAGTATATTAAAAGAATACCTTGAAATTCTTAATGAACAATTTCCGATAAACCATATTCAAATACCAGAAGAAAACCTGCAAGCAAGGATAAGGGGCAATATTTTGATGTGGTTTGCCAACAGAAAACACGCCCTTGTTATCGCCCCCGGGAATCGATCGGAAATCCTGACAGGATATTGTACACTTTACGGGGATACAGTCGGAGCTATTGCCCCGATCGGCGACCTCTATAAAACAGAGATATATCAACTCGCTCTCTGGATCAACAGAAAAGAAAACAATCCAATTCCTGAATCTATACTCGAACAGGAACCATCTGCCGAGCTAAATAAAGACCAAAGAGATGAAGACGAACTTCATCCCTATGATATCCTGGATATTGTTTTAAAATTCTATGTGGATGAAGAAAAAAGCATTAAAGAGATAGTAGGCGCCGGTTATGACAGAGAGGTAGTTGAGGACATAGTCAATAGAGTTAAACGAAATAGATTCAAAGTAAAACAACTTCCACCGGTTGTTAAACTTGGATAGCCAGTGCTCGAAAACCTACACCATTACAGATATTAGACCGGATTTCCACTGATCCCCACATCCAAGAATTTAACCGCAGATAAACGCAGATTTTTACCACAAAGACACAGAGGACACAAAGTGTATTAGTTAATTAGTTAATTGGTTAATTGGTTAATTTGTTAATTAGTTTATTAGGTAAAAACGCAGACAAACGTGGGTAAACAAGCTCGGTGGTTGCACCCCTTATGAAATAGCTTCACATTTCACCCCAATGTAATAGTACACATTACCTGGCGCGGCAAAGCCGCTAAAATGTAAAAATCAAATATCAAAATGTAAAAATACAAATCAAAGTTCAAAAATGAATTAAAAAAAACAACGAATGCCACTAATAACACAAATAAATTTTCATTTTTAACGGTTAGGGGAATAGATAATTTTGCATTTTAATCTGTCATTTTGCTTTTTAATTTTTGATATTTAATTTCCAGGGAAAACAAAATCAAATGAGGTATTTTTGCAAAAAAACAAAAAGTTGACTGGCAGTACTACAGAGACAGTCGCTTCGCTCCCTTTGAGAAATAGTTAAATGGTTGAATGGTTAAATAGTTGAATTGGAACTCCCACCACCACCCACCATTTTTAACCGCAGATTAACGCAGATGAACACAGAAGAGAGTTTAATTAATTCTAATTTTCTAAACCCGAAATCCTAAACCCTAAATCCTATTTAGCCACGGTTTGAGATAGATGTAGGAGCGACTTCCAAGTCGCGATATTCCCTTTTTATTAAACAAAAAGATAGTTGCTTCGCTCCCTTTGAGAAATAGTTAATCTGGTTAATACTGAATTGATTAATTCCTATTCAACCCCTGCTTTGAATATAACAGTAGTAAACAACTCAATCAGGAATCCGTAAATGATGCCCATAACAATCGTCCCTACAAAGATGGTCATCTCCTTCCCCGGAACAAAGAAAGCGTTAAAAGCCATCGGCAAGCTAAATAGAGCACCAATAATAATGCCATGAAGCCACCATTTCATCTTCAGGATACTAATACCTATTGCAAACCCGATTAGTGTCCGGCCGAGGATGATTGATGCAGCTATAAACCAGACTAGTGGTGCGCTGCTTGCAGCAAGCCACCAGCAGACAAAGCCAAAAATCAAACCAAATAAGGTAGCAATCAATAGTCTTTTTTTATTGAGCATATATCCTCCTTTTTTTAAATTATAAAGAAAATTTTTAGCATGTCAACCTTTTTTTATTAAATTGGAAATTCAATCACCCTCAACATCCTCTTACTATTCCTTTAATAGATCAAATGGTAAAGTTCTTCTTAAATCGGTATTTGAGATAGCTTTCTTTACCTCTATAATTTCTTTTTCTGAAAATCCGAATTTTCTTGACTCACTCTCCTCCATTCCCTTCTCAATAAAGACCAGTATCCTATCAACCTTCTCAAAAGTCATTCCCATCGCTTCTTCATCAGTAAAACCAGGCACCAGATTAGCTGAAGGTGGTTTCTTTAATATTTTCTCCTCAATTCCCAGGAATCTTGATAATTGCCTCACCTGAGTTTTATATAAATGCAAAAGACATTCAATATCAACAGCTCCATCTCCATAGATATCATAATGACCGAGTAAATATTCTGTCTTATTTGTTGCGCCTAAAACAGCATAATTCTTAAGAAACCCGTATTTGTGAATCATTATCATTCTCAGCCTTATTTTTGACATCCCAAAGGCAAAGCCAGGCCGCAATTCTTTTATTTTTCTTAAGAGTTCACCAAATTTTAAACTATGAAGTACCTTCCTCGCTGTTAGAAATCGCAATATATTTATTCCAAACTTTATCGAAAAGGATTTTTTAAACCATTCGGGGACAAGTTCATATGTGCCGATTTCTTCCAGCGCTGGAGTAATGTCTACCTTTTCATAATCCAGAGATAATCTTTCTGCTAACTCCTCAGCATCTCTGGTATCTTTTTCATCACTATCTCTTTCAGGTAGTATTAAGGCAAAGGAATTTTCAGGAAAAGACTCCTTTGCTAAATAAGCGAGTAAGGATGAATCTATTCCTCCAGAAAGACCAAAAACTACACCATCTTTATTTAATTTCTCAACGCTTTCTCTTATGAAGTTCTGTATTCTTTCTCTTTCTTTCTTTGTGGAAATTTCCAGACAATTATCTAATTTATCCATATCTCAACCCTAAGGATGTAGAATAATCTATCATTATTAATATGCCCATTAAATAGTTCCTGCTAACAGAAGAATTCCCAGGAATAGAATCAATGATGATCCAATTATAGAAATACCCGTCTGGAATATTGCTCTATTTTTACTCTTTTCTGAAACAAATCTTAATATTCTCTGTTTTGTTACAATTGTTAAGATTCCAACCAGGGAAATAGTAGTTGCCATACCTAAAGCCATAAAAAATGTTGAAATTATACCAATTGACAAAATTCCCAAAGAGAGTGAAAATAACAGTATAATCATAGCACCAGGGCAGGGAACTATACCAACAGCAATCGAGAAAGGAATTATACTTTTAGTATTCAGGGCATTATAACCATTTTTTTCTTTAGAGTTTCTTTGCCTCCGAAGGTTAATTAACGCTTTAACCAATAAAAAAAGACCTATCAACATGATTAATCCGTAACTTACCAATTTTATTATTCTGCTTAAATCTTCAAAAGAGCGTAAAAAAGATTGCTTAATAATAAAATACAATATTAGCACAATAATTAATGCAGAACCAGCATGAAGGAATCCTATAAAACTACCTACAATGATTCCTTTTTTAATATCCGCTCGCTCTGAGAGGAAATACGAGAATGTTATTGTCTTTCCATGTCCAGGTCCAATCGCATGAATCATACCATAGATAAATGTAATAAGAATAATAATAAAAATAGATTTTTTGGAATTTTTCTCTTTTATTTCCTTAGCTAACTCGGAAAGTCTCTGATTTAGTCTGTGCTGAAGAACCGAAATTTTCTTTAGAATTTTTTGCATAAAGTGCGGATATTGGATAGATTTCTCAATCCTTTTGTCTGGTTTCTTAGAAATGAAAGGGTTATCCTGTGCGAAAACTGCAGATTTGGCAGTAAGAAGTGATAAAAGAATTGTTAGTAAAATGATTTTTTTCATTTCTTTCCTCTAAATCTCAGGACAATTGTCTCGGGGAATATCTGTCCAAAATAATAAGCATTTGTAGTATCTTCAAATATCCTGTAAGTAAAATCGATATGAGAGGTATCTTCAAAACGAACAGGATTTTCACCTGCCAATAATATATCTACAAAATATGTTGCATCAAATGTAGATATTTTAATCTCTTTATATGACGAGGTTACAGATGCACGACAGGGGATTAAGAAATTGTAAATAACCCTGCCACTATCTACCCAGGCAGAGAAATCCTTTATATCTTTTACATCAAAATTCTTTTCATCTATTACTATACAGGTAAAATAATTAAAATTTTTTAGGTTAGAGAATGCTTCTTGCTTTATTTTTTCTATTTCAGTGTTATTAAATTCACAGTCCTTATTCATATCAAAATCCTGTATTAATGTACTACTATACATCTCATCGAAATCCCATTTTGCCTTTATCCCTTTCAGGCCATTTTGGTCAAAAACAATAGTTAGCGTATTGTCAATAAAGACATGGGGATGAGCAAATAGAACATTGGGGGCAAGCAGAGAGATAAATATAAATAAGAGAAAACAGAATTTATTCTTGTTTCTCCTAAATAACATCTTTTTCACTTTATAATTCCCATTTTTCTATAATTTCCTTAAAAAGAGTTGATATTTCCATTCCCAAACATGGCTGAATCTCTTGGCAATTCTTATCTACTTTGTGCTAATCTATCTGCTTCTTCTAACACCTTTTAAGAACTCGTCCCGGCTTTAAGATATTTATCCAAAAAGTCTAAGATTGCTTTGTACCCCTTGATTCGATTTTCCTTCTTTCTAAATCCGTGCCCCTCATCTTCAAATATGATATACTCTACAGGGACTCCGTTTTTCTTAACAGCCTCAACAATATCATCGGATTCTGCCCTTAAGACCCTTGGATCATTTGCGCCTTGAAGAACCATTAACGGTTTGATTATCTTATCTGCATGAAAAAGTGGTGAAATTCGGCATAAGTATTCCTTATCTGTTTTCGGATTGCCCATTTCTTTGTAAAGTGCTTCTTTCATGGCTTCCCACCATGGGGGAATACTTTCTAATGTCCGAAGCCAGTTGGATATACCAAACATATCAACACCCACTGTAAACTCTTCTGGTCTAAAAGCTAAAGCTGCAAGGGCCATATAACCGCCATAGCTCATACCTATAATGCCGATTTTGTTTTCATCAACATATTCAGTAGATGCAAGGAACTTTTTCGCTTCTACACAATCACTCAGATCATCTTCACCATGTTTTAGATTATCCATTTGATAAAACGTTTTACCGTATCCTGTGCTACCTCGATTATTTACCGCAATGACCACATAACCATGGTTAATAAGATATTGAAGGAACGCAAAATAATACATCCTGGACTGTCCACCAGGTCCGCCATGAACCCATATCAGGGCTGGTACTTTTTCTCCGGGTTTTATATTGTGAGGCTTATAAAATATAGCAGGGATTTCAAGACCATCGAACGATTTATAGCGAATAACCTGTGCTTCAACCAAATCCTCAGGATCGATCTCAGGGTTCATGGTCTCGGTGAGTTTCTTATAACGTTTCGTTTCAAAATTATAGATGTATAAATTACCCGGAGACCTTGAACCGTTCAGATAGAAACTCATTAGTTTTTCGTTTCTTGATATGTTCACCGAAGTAATGTCTGCATCAGGTAGATTGGGAAGCTTTACGAGTTGATCAGTAGCGGCATCGTAAATCTTTATTTCGGTTTTTGCGTCATTATTGATTCCCACAACCCGGTACTTTCCATTATGTGAAAAGTAAGCATACCAAATATCCCAATTAGCCTCTTCAATTTTTTCCGAATGACCTGATTCGATATCATAGCGATTCAGATACCTGAATTCGCTGTCTTCGTCCGTCAGATAGTACAAACTTTTAGAATCGACACTAAAAGTCATAGGAGAGTAATTTATTTCCCCTTCGTGGGGAGTAAGATACTTTAATTCTTTAGTTTTCCTATCATAGAGGTACATATCCGAGTTATTGTCGGAGATAGGTTTCTCAAAAGCAATATATTGTTTATCATTGGATATACCCCCAAAATAATACACGGAGTCGTTCTGGTAAATCATCTTTGAGGAAAAGGTCTCTATGTCCATCTCATAAATGTCCGTAATCCTTTGATCCCTCTTATTAGAGCCATAAAAGAAATTCTTTTCGTCGTAACTCCACCCATAGAATAATGCGCGTGCATTTTCGAAAGGCGTTAAATCCTTTACCGTCCCATTCTCATCCTGAAGATAGATGTGCCAGATTTCATTTCCTCCTTTATCACTTCGAAAAAGAATCCGATCGTCATCAGGGAAAAAAGAGATAGCGAGTATAGCATCGTCTTTTGAATCGGTAAGTTTCGTCGGTTCTCCGCCTTCAACCGGAATAGTATATGCATTAAAGATACCAGATTCATCGCTTGAAAACAGAATCTTCTTCGCATCAGCAGAGAAAGAACTTCCACCAATTGATGTTGTGTTCATAAATTGCTCGATTGTGTATTGCTTGATTTCTTTGTAGTCACTCTTCTGGCATCCGAAGAAGACTAATATCCCTAATAGTAAAACACTAATGATTTCTTGCTTTCTCATAATCTCTCCTTTAGAGGTTAATCAACTAACGACCATTATTCTCTTTAAACCACTGATAGGTATGCTTTAGACCTTCTTCTAACGAGCATTGAGGCTCCCATTGAAGTTCCTGTAATGCCCTCTGGGTATTGAGCCAGACCTCCTGCACTTCTCCTTCCCGGGTCTCTGCATATTCAGGTTCAATATTTCTTTTGGATAAACTTTTTAAGATATTAAATAATTCATTAACTGATGTGGCTTTACCCGTCCCGATATTATATATACTCCCATCACCTCTTTTTATTGCATTTATATTCGCCTCAACAACATCAGCAACAAAAACATAATCCCTTATCATCTTCCCATAACCGTATAGAACAGGCGTTTCACCCTTAATCAATTGCCTGCAAAAAATCGCAACCACCCCTGCTTCACCAAACGGATCCTGACGAGGACCATATACATTACCATAACGAAGAACAGTAAAGTGCAATCCATTCCATTGTGAATAAACACGAAGATAATGTTCACAGGTTAATTTTGCAATACCATAGGGAGATAAGGGCAGTGGAGAAACATCCTCACTTGCATTAATTGCTTCTCCATAGATTGCTCCTCCTGTTGACGCAAATATAAATTTCTTGATTTCTGCATTAGACGCCGATTTTAGAAGATTTAGCGTTCCCCTTATATTGATATCCTCATCCCAGAGGGGATCTTTGAGGGATTTTCTCACATCAATCTGGGCTGCAAGATGAAAGATATAATCAGGAGCATAATCTCGCACAAGGGATTCAATGCCTTCATCCCGAATGTCTTTATGTATGAATTCCGCCCTCTCATTGATATTCTCCTTAGAACCCGTAGAAAGGTTATCTATTATGAGTGTTTTATACCCCAACGATATCAATCTATCGACCAGATGAGAACCGATAAAACCAGCGCCACCTGTTACTATTACTCTATTCCTCATTCTTCCTCACCTCCGAACGTAAATATGCATTAATAAAAGGATCTAAGTCTCCATCAAGGACCCTGTTTACATCTCCTATTTCCAACCCGGTTCGATGATCCTTTATTTTCTGATAAGGATGGAGGACATAAGACCTTATCTGATGCCCCCAACCTATATCCTTTTTCTTCCCTTCTATTTCCTTCTTTTCCTCTTCTAACTCCTCTAACTTTTTCTGGCATAACTTTGATTTCAGTATCCTCTCTGCAATTCTCCTGTTCTGCATCTGGGAACGCTCACTCTGACAGGTTACCGTTATGTTAGTTGGTTTATGAATAAGCCGCACAGCCGTACTAGCCTTATTAACATGCTGTCCGCCGGGACCTGACGACTTAAAGGTTTCGAGAATGATATCATCCTCTTTGAGTTCTACTTCCACATCATCTTCTATTAAAGGATAAACAAACACAGAAGCAAATGATGTATGTCTTCTTGCACCTGAATCAAAGGGCGAAATACGGACAAGACGATGAATTCCACTCTCTGCTTTCAGGTAACCGTAAGCATAACTACCAATAATCTCTAATGTAACATCCTTCAACCCCGCCTCTTCACCCCTTTGATAATCAATAACTTTATACTTAAAACCTCTACTTTCTATCCATCTTATATACATCCGAAATAGCATTTCAGCCCAATCACAAGATTCTGTTCCCCCGGCTCCTGGGTGGATAGTAAAAACTGCATCTCCCCTATCGTTCTCACCAGATAGGAGAACCTTTAGTTCAAATTCCTTTACCTTTTTTTCTAATTCCAAAGCTTCATGTTCTATCAGGTCTTGCTCTTCACCCAATTCTTCAAGTTCTTTAAGATAATTCGCTTCTTCATTATATTTCTTCCACTCGCTTAGCAATTCATTTATCTCATCCATCTTCCTCATTACACGTTCAGCCGTTTCTCTATTGTTCCAGAAATCCTCTCTGGAACTCTCTTCCTGTAATCTTTTCAATGTTTCTTGTAGTTTCTCCACGTCAAATATACCTCCCGAGTTTACCCATCAACTCACATAATTTCTTAAGTTTCATTATCACCCTTTACATATCTTTTGACAAATTCTATTTCATCTTCCTTATTAGAAATCCTGCCAGTCCATCTTTCTTCCATAATTCTCTTCTTTAGTTTTCCTATCTCAGGACCCTCCTTTACCCCAATCTCTTTGAATTCTTCTCCATTCATTTCACACATTAAGTTGTCTCTATTGTCGAAGAAATTCTCAATTATTATAGAACTCTCAGGGTATTTAGCAAAAAGATACACAAGTGAAAAGTCCTCGAGGAGTAGAAGTTCGTGGACAATCGATATATCGTGCAAACGGGCCTTCTTAAATCTGTTTATACACTCCACCTGTCGGGCAAATTTTCTATCGAATTCACGGATTTTCGAGGTCTTTCCTTCAGTGAGAGCAAAAATAAATGTAAACAATGGATCCACTCCAAAATGCACAGCACCCAGATCGACCCTCTCAATAAAGTCTTCAGTAGGATAATTAAGATCAAGTATTTTTAGCACTCCAAAAACCTTCAAAAATTTAAAGACAGAAGAACTAGACTTAATGCATAGTTTAATTTCTTTCCATATCCTCTCAGTTGTCAATTTCTTTAAGTATTTTAGGTCCCGTTTGATATATTTCTTTGTATTCCTTTCCAATCCAAACCCCAATTGCTCTATAAATCTAATAGCTCTGAGTATTCTTGTAGGATCTTCCTTAAAACTATCTGGATGTAAAATGCGTATCAGTTTTTTATTGCAATCTTTTAATCCATCAAACGGGTCTATTATATCACCAAAGTGCTCAGGTAAAAGATTGCAGGCGATAGTATTTATAGTGAAATCTCGTCTCTTGAGGTCTACAATTATATCATTGGTTTTTTCTATCTTTGGCAATGCTACTTTACGTTTACTATATCTCTCACTTCGAGCTGTTACGAAATCAATTTTCCCTCCATTCCATTTCACAGTAGCATTGGGGAAATCACGCTGTATCTTCAATTCCCCTCCTACCTTCTTACAGAATCTTTTAGCTATTTTTACAGCATCACCCACACACACAACATCAACATCCCGAGAGGTTCTACCAAGAAGGAGATCCCGTACTGGCCCCCCCACAAGATAAATGGAGTACCCCAACTTCTCCCCTATTTCACCAACAACCTTTAATATCTTCCTTTGTTCCTCAGGAAAACTAATTCGTCTCACTACTAACCCTTTCTGTTATTTCTTTTGAAGAAATCCCATCGGCTTCTGCCAAGAAATTAACGATAATCCTGTGGTCAAAGACTGAATGAAGAATAGCATTAACATCATCTATGGACGGTGTAGGCCTACCATAGAGAAACGCCCTTGCCTTTGCCCCCAGAAGCAGGTATTGGCCACCGCGGGGGCTGACTCCCCATTCTACATATTTCCGAATAAAATCAATGTTTGTATCATTTGGTCTTGTACTCCTCAAGAGGTTAGCAATATGGTTAATTATTTTCTTACTTGCCGGCATTTCTTTAACTTCTTGCTGAAGTTTGAGCAATTCTATCCTATCTGTTACAGGTTTTATATCCGGAGATATACTCTGAGGAGGACTGGCAATAATATTCAGTTCGTCTTCAAATTCGGGGTAATCCATATTGACGGATAGCATAAAACGGTCTA
Organism: Caldifarciminota bacterium; assembly: GCA_023131835.1. Lineage (GTDB taxonomy): Bacteria > Hydrothermota > UBA3072 > UBA3072 > UBA3072 > JAGLZA01. The sequence goes on along the minus strand of JAGLZA010000074.1, from coordinate 2,884 downwards.
ATTGAGCTTCAGGTAAAGGATATGTCCCTTCCTGCTCTATAGGGTTTTGTGTGGCGATAACAAAAAAAGGTGATTCAAGGGGATAATCTTCCTTTCCGTAACTAATCATCTTCTCCTGCATTGCCTCCAATAATGCTGATTGTGTCTTCGGAGGAGCCCTGTTTATCTCATCTGCAAGGACAAAATTAGCGAATACCGGACCCTTTAAGAATTTAAAAAACCTTCCACCCGATTCATCTTCCTGGATTATCTCAGTGCCGGTTATATCCGTCGGCATAAGATCCGGGGTAAACTGAACACGAGAAAAGGAGAGACCCAGAACCCTGGAGAGAGTGCTTACCAGGAGGGTCTTGGCAAGCCCGGGTACTCCGATTATCAAAGTATGTCCTTCAGAAAGGATAGATATAAGTAACAATTGAATTATCTCATCCTGACCTATAATTACTCTATGCACATTGTCCCGAACCCTTTCAACAAAACTTTTCCTATTCTTTGTCATTTTACTCCTTTCTTTTTTCTTCTAAAGATTCTTATAAGAGGCATATAAACAGAATTATATACACTCACTCATTTAAAATCCTTTTTTGAAGGTATGAAGAATAATATCAACTTCTTCAAGATAAAACCACTTTTTCTTTCCAGGTGCAAAGACATGGCCATCAAGAAAATACCAGATACCGTCTTTTTTAAAGATATAAGAAACAAAAGGACCACCCATTACCTTACTCTGATTCTGCCATACCCCCTGGATTTTAATAGCGGTTGAATTATTAAACATTACAGTATCAATAGATGTCAGTGGAATATAAACACTATCCCCTTCAAATTCAACAGTAAACAGACTATCCCTGAATCTAATAGGGTTATGGATGGGTGTAAGGTTATAGTAAAGGGTGACCAATCTGTCAGGACTCTTTCTAATAAAGGTCATAAGATATTCCTTCTCTATACTTATATAATAGCCAGGGGGTATATCAAAAGTAGCACCAAGGATATTCCCCATCTTCTCTATCTCTCTTTTTCTAATTCCATCCATATATAGGACCCTTTCAAACCTTTCTCTTTCCCTTTCACGGAATATATAGTATGCTGCATCACCAAATTTATCAACCAATCGCTGAGTCTCTTCCCTATCTTTTCCTACTATAATTACCACGGATTGTAGCCTAACCCATAGATCCTTCTCTGCAAAAAGACCACCTTCTTGACTGATTGCTTTTCTCGATTCTTCAGTTAGCAGATTATCGATATATTCATTCCCTAACCAACCAATAATAATGATATTTCTCCAGTATCTATATTGTTTTAGAGAAAAAGGAGAATATTCCCGAACAAAATAAACTTCTTCTCTTGAGGGACAGAACTCTACACGCTCCAAAAGTTTCTTCAGGCTATCCGTCCCGATTTCATCAGGTGCAATCATAATGATGTCATCCCTTTTACCTACTGAATGTGGCAACGGATGTTCGCTACAGCCACTAACGATTATATTTACGAAGACGCATAAGTAAGGAATCAGCCTCTTTATCATTAGGATTCACCTCCGTCCAGTGTTCTAATAGATATATTGCCTGACTGGTATCGTGTCTAACACTATATGAAAAAAGTGCACGAAATATGTCAGGCTCTCTGAGTAAATTAACAACCAGAGAATCTTTTTTCTCATTCTCTCCTATTTCAGAATACAGATATAACAATCCAAGACACGCAGCAGCAGTGCCTTCTTTTGATTCCTGTATAACCCTCTGGAATTCTTCCTCTGTTGCCAGAATTAAATCCTCCCTCTCATTCTCGGTTATACCTTCTCTGCTTTCTACTATCTTTAGTAAAGTCTGACCCTTAAAAAGATGAAGAATTGGGTCTTCTGTCCTGGACAGGAATGAATCTATAATCACTATTACCTTTTCTGGTTCACCCAATAGAGAATAAATACCCTTGAGTTCAAATATAATAGTGTTATGGATTTTTGATTCTTCCGTAAATATGAGACCCTTTCTATATAACTTAACAGCCTTTAACATATTTTCTCTCATCTCTTTATCTATCTTTATAATATACCTGTCTGGATCAACTAATATCTCTGCAGGAACTGCCTCCATTCGGAAACTCCGACCTAAAGAAAAGAATAGAGAAGAATAATTCCCCAATAGCCTACTGGTAGTTTCATCTTTATAGACAGAGGGATCATCAATAGACCTGTAGGAAAATTTATTCATAAGAAGATCCCAGGAAATCTCTTTATCAACCATATTTATTGCTTTATTACCAACCAAACGATGTGCAAATCCCTCCATCTTGAGGTGATCTTCATAGCCTTTTTTGTTGCCAAGAGAAACAGTAGCAGCAAAATATATGTTTACAGAGGGATTGAACTCATCTGTATTTATATATATATCAACAAATGAATCAAGGGGCATCAATAGATCCCTCAGAGAGGTTTTCTTGCCAAGGGAAGATACGATGATATTCCTGACAGCCATATCCTTAAGAGAGATAATCGTCCCATCCTCCCCTTTCATATAATATAGATGGTCTATTACCCATTCCTCAAAGTCTTTATCCGTCTTTCCCATTCTCTTATCCATCATATATGCACCCTCATATCGCGTTCCCCTGAAGGGAGAGGCAAAATCCATAGGGACACCTGCCCATATCATCTGTTTTATATACCACTGGGTATTCATAAGGGAAAAGCAGGCTACCCTTACACCCTTCTTCTCTTTCGGGTCAAACTTCCTGAAATTCTTCACCTCCTGGAGAAACCAGGGGGGGAATGTATCGTTATCACCATTGGTGAAGAGAATGGAGTATGGTCTGGGGCTTCTCAAGAGGTTGTATGCATAATCATAGGCAATATAGTTACCCCTTCTGTTTACATGACTCT
>JAGLZA010000073.1 GCA_023131835.1 Caldifarciminota bacterium | reverse complement strand
CGTAGTAACAAAGATAGAGGAGTAGATGGCTAAGCATATACGCATCAAAATGAAATCATATGACCATAGAATATTAGATAACTCTATAGAGAAGATTGTTGAGGCTGCAAAGAGAACTGGAGCAGAGGTGGTGGGTCCAGTGCCCCTACCTACAAGTAGAAGGCTCTATACAGTTCTTCGGTCCCCTCATGTAGATAAGAAATCGAGAGAGCAGTTTGAGATTAGAATACATAAACGTCTAATAGACCTGAATAAGACCTCGCGGCAAACTATGGAAGCTTTGACAAAACTTGACCTACCTGCAGGTATTCAGGTTGAGATAGAGTATTAGGGGGAGAAATGCTTATAGGGAGAAAGATGGGAATGACAAGGATATTTAAAGAGACAGGTGAAGCAATCCCAATCTCTATAATAAAAGCATCTCCGCTATTCGTCCTGGGCAAAAGAACTAAAGAGAAAGATGGCTATAATGCTTATATCCTGGGATTTGGTAAGAAAAAAGAGGCTCGTGTTAAAAAGCCTCTTCTTGGTCTCTGTAAAAAGGCAGGAGTTGAGCCTGTAGAAGTTGTAAGGGAATTTAGAACCGATGACCTCTCGGGTTATGAGGTGGGGAATGAGATTTCAGTGAGTATACTTAAGGAAGGAGAAATGGTTGAGGTTACAGGTTGGAGTAAGGGTCGCGGATTTCAGGGAGTTGTGAAGAGATGGGGTTTCAAAGGAGGCCCGGGTTCACATGGTTCACATTTTCATCGCACTCCTGGATCGGTTGGTGCGGGAACATATCCGGGTAGGGTGCTCAAGGGCAAGAAATTACCGGGTAGGATGGGTAATGAAAGGATAACAATAAAAAATATGAAGGTTATTAAAATAGATGAAGAAAATGGTTTGGTAGGTCTGAAAGGGGGCGTTCCGGGTGCTAATGATGGATTGCTTTTACTGCGAAAGAGGGAGAATAAAGGATGAGCGTGAAAGTAAAATATTATAATAGTAAAGGAGAGCAGCAAGACAAGATTACCCTTTCAGGTCCTATATTTGAATCTGAACTTAATGAATCCTCTTTGTATTATGCAATAAAGGGGTATCTATCTCATATAAGGCAGAGTAACGCTAAGGTAAAAGATAGAAGCGAGGTTGATGGTAGCGGGAGAAAGCCCTGGAGGCAGAAGGGGACCGGCAGAGCCAGACACGGTTCCAAACGGTCACCTCTTTGGGTAGGAGGTGGTGTAACTTTCGGACCAGGGCAGGCGAATTATAATCTCAAAGTCAATAAGAAAGTAAAGAGGAAAGCACTTTTTACTGCTATGAGTAAACGCGTTTTGGACGGGCGACTTATAATTCTTGACAGAATGGAATTTGAACAACCATCTACTAAATTATTTACACTAACCCTAACCACTATAGGTATATATGGGAAAGGTATTCTCCTCCTCTGGAATGGAGGCGATGAGAATTTCTATAAATCCTGTAGAAATATACCTGGTTTAGATATATTAGAAGCAAATAGGGCTAATGCTTATGGAATATTGCAGAAGGATTGGCTTATTATTACGAAGGATGCATTGGGCACAATAACGGAGGTGTTCAAATGAGGGATCCCAGAGATATTATTATAAGGCCGATAATAACTGAGAAGGGAACTAAAGGAATGACTGAGAATAAATATACCTTTGAAGTAACAATAGATGCTAATAAACATATTATAAAGAAAGCTGTAGAGGATCTCTTTAAGGTTGAAGTTGTTAAGGTTAATACAATAATGGTTGGTGGAAAGATTAGAGGATTTGGTCGGAATGTTGGCAGGAGAAAAGACTGGAAGAAAGCGATTGTTACCCTACGTGAGGGTGATTCAATTCCGCTATTTGAAGGAGTATAAATGAAAGAAAGAACTTCTCGACCGGTAACTGCAGGCAGGAGATTCTATCGTCCACCTTCCTTTGATCAGGTTACACGTAAAGAGAGTGAGAAATCACTTACCAAATATCTCCCATCCACTGGTGGAAGAAATTCAAGAGGAAGGATTACTTCTTCACATCGTGGAGGCAGAGTTAAGAGGAAATACCGAAAGATAGATTTCAAACGTAATAAACATGGAATAAGGGCAAAGGTTCGTTATATTGAATATGATCCCAACAGGACTGCCTGGATTGCCCTGCTGGTATATGAGGATGGGGAGAAGCGTTATATTATATCTCCAGATAGATTGAGTGTAGGGGATTGGGTGGAATCAGGTCCGAATTCTCCTGTTTCCACAGGTAATGCTCTTCCGCTATCCGAAATACCACTTGGTGCGATGATTCACAATATAGAACTTGAACCAGGTAGGGGTGGAATCCTTTCCCGTTCTGCAGGGAATGCTGCTCGATTACTGGCAAAAGAAGGGAAATATGCGCATATAAAGATGCCCTCTGGTGAAGTGAGACTCATAAGATTAAACGCTTATGCTACAATAGGGCGGGTATCCAATATTGACCATAATACTATATCAGATGGTAAGGCAGGAAGGAGTAGATGGAAGGGAAAACGTCCCAGAGTAAGGGGTGTGGCAAAGAATCCTGTCGATCATCCTATGGGTGGAGGTGAGGGTAAATCTTCAGGAGGTAGGCATCCAACTTCTAAAACCGGTGTCCTTGCCAAGGGATATAAAACGAGAAATCCAAAGAAGGAATCCTCAAAATTTATTGTAAAGAGGAAGACCAAGAGAAGGAGGGGGTAGGGTAATGAGTAAAGGAACATATGTTGATGAGAAATTGCTAAAGAAGATCAAGAAGAGAAAGGAAGATGATCCCCTTATACGGACATACTCACGCAGTTCGGTGATAACAAAGGAATTTGTAGGGCAGACGGTTGAAGTACATAACGGGAAGAAATTCATACCCGTATATATAAGGGAAGAAATGATAGGACATCGCCTTGGAGAATTTTCTCCTACACGCAAGTTTATTGCGCACGCTGGTTCTAAGGAGAAAATGCTTCAGGGTAGAAGGGGGAAGAGGTAAATGATAGGTAAGACTGTTCAGAAAGGTGTGCGCCTCTCTCCAAAGAAAGGGAGACTGATTATTCCAAAGGTAAAGGGGAAGAAAGTAAATGAAGCGATGATGATTCTTGATTATCTACCGCAGAAGGCTGCAAGGATTATGAAAAAATGCATTCATACAGCTGCAAGTAATTATATCGACAAGGCTGGAGATATTCAGTTGAAAGAAGAGGATCTCTATGTTAAAACAATTAAGATTGACCAGGGTCCATCCTTGAAAAGGTGGAGACCAAAGGCCTTTGGTATGGCAAGTGCAATAAGAAAAAGCACATCGCACATAACTGTTGAAGTGGATAAGGTCGAGGAAAAGTAGTATGGGACAGAAGACACATCCTATCGGCTTTAGAGTAGGGGTTAGCAAGGACTGGAAATCAAGATGGCTTGTAGGTAAGAGATTTTCAGATCCCCTGCAGCAGGACATTAAGACAAGAGAATATTTAATGGAACGATTAAAGGATGCCTGGGTTTCTCGAATAGAGATTGAACGAACCTCAGAGAGGATGCGAGTTATTATCTATACCGCGCGTCCAGGGATTGTGATTGGCAGGGGTGGAGAAGAGGCAAAGATGTTGCGAGAAGAGATAAACCAATTAATAGGAAGGGATGTATATTTAGATATAAAGGAGATTAAAACGCCGGAAACCGATGCATCACTCGTCGCTTATGCCATTGCTCGCCAGATAGAAAGAAGGGTTTCTCAGAGGAGAGCGATGAAGCGAGCCATTGAGAGTGCTATACGGATGGGAGTGGATGGTATAAAAATGCAATGTGCTGGTAGATTGGGAGGGTCAGAGATTGCGAGAAAAGAAGGGTATCTTGTAGGTAGAGTCCCTCTTCATACAATTTTTGCCAATATAGATTATGCACAGGATACAGCGCACACTCAGGCGGGAACAGTAGGTGTTAAGGTCTGGATTAATAGAGGAGAATCTTAAAATATGTTGATGCCCAAACGAGTTAAACATAGAAAAATGATGAGAGGAACTATGAAGGGAAAAGCAACAGGAGCAACTACACTCGATTTTGGAGATTATGGCTTAAGGGCTCTTGAATCCGGGTGGATAACAGCAAGCCAGATTGAGGCAATGAGAGTAGCCACTGTTCATTATCTTAAAAGGTTGGGAAAGCTGTGGTTGAGGATTTTTCCGGATAAGCCTGTCTCAAAAAAGCCTGCAGAAACCCGAATGGGTAAAGGTAAGGGAGAACCTGCATTCTGGGTGGCACCTGTGAGAAAAGGAAGGATACTCATTGAACTGGAAGGCGTTTCCGAGAAAGATGCAAGAGAAGCGTTGAGAAGGGCGGCTGCAAAATTACCTATTAAGACAAGATTTATAAAGAGGGAAGGGGTTATATAATGAAGGCCAGTGAGTTCAGAGAAATGACCCAGGCGGAGATTGAGTCGGCTTTACATGATTTAAAGGAAGAATTGTTTTCACTTCGTTTTCAGAAGGCTAAGGGAAATTTGCAAAATCCAATGCGGTTTAAACAGATAGGAAAGGATATCGCAAGATTGAAAACTGTTTTGACGGAAAAGGAGAAAGAAGGTGACAAAGAAAAAGGGTAGAGTTGTTTCTAATTCACCTGATAAGACAATAGTCGTAGAGGTTAAAAGAACTGTTAAGCATCCTCTATATAAGAAGTACATAATAAAGAGAAAGAAATTTTATGTGCATGATGAAAATAATGAAGCAACTGTTGGTGATCTTGTGCAGATTGTTCCGGTACGACCGATATCCAAGTTGAAACGATGGAGATTAGATAAAATTATCGAGAAGGGGGGGGAGCAAGAATGATACAGGAATCTACACGGCTAAAGGTAGCAGATAACACCGGTGGTAAGATTGCTTACTGCGTAAAGGTTCTGGGAGGTAGTGGAAGAAGATATGCAGGTATTGGAGATATAATACTCGTTACCTTAAAGAAGGTTACTCCTGGTTCTCCTGTAATAAAGGGTAGCCTTCATAAAGCTGTTATAGTAAGGACCTGTAAGGAGACAAAAAGGGCTGACGGAACAGCAGTTAGATTTGACGACAATGCCTGTGTGCTTCTTGATACAAATGAAGAACCAGCCGGGACCAGGATATTTGGGCCCGTTGGACAGGAACTAAGAGATAAGCGGTTTATGAAGCTAATTTCTCTGGCAGCAGAGGTTCAGTAATGAGAATAAAAAAGGGTGATATAGTTGTTGTGATTAGAGGCAACTATAAGGATAAAAAAGGGAAAGTTATGATGGTCTTTCCCAAAGAGGGTAGATTGATTGTTGAAGGTGTAAATATGCAGAGAAGACATACCAGGCCGAAAAGAAGAGGCGAGCCTAGTGGAATTCTGGAGAAAGAAGGGCCAATCCAGCACTCTAATGTTATGGTCGTATGTCCTTCTTGTGGAGAAGCTACAAGGGTTGGTATTATGAAACTTGCAGATGGTAAGAGGGCAAGATATTGCAAGAAATGCAATGAATTGATGGAACGTTAAGGGGTTATAATGGGAAGAAAAGCTAGATATAGAAAATATTATGAGGATGTGATTGTAAAAGATCTCTTAGATAGTTACGGAAATCAGATGGCTGTTCCAAGATTAGAGAAAATAGTTGTGAATTGTGGTTTGGGAGGTGATGCCTCCAATCGCGCAATTCTGGAAGCAGTGATTGAGGGGCTAAAGCTTATCACTGGTCAAAAGCCAATAGTTACAAGGGCTAAAAAGTCCATAGCAGCTTTCCATCTAAGGCAGGGTAATCCAGTGGGACTTAAGATTACACTACGGCGGGATAGAATGTATGAATTTCTTGATAGGCTTATCAATGTAGCAATGCCAAGAATAAGAGATTTCAGGGGTTTAAATCCTGAATCCTTTGATGGTAGAGGTAATTATACGCTTGGTGTTTCTGAGCAATTTATTTTTCCCGAAATAGAATACGATCAGATAAAAGAGGTGTTTGGTATGGATATTACGCTTGTTACAAATGCTACTACAGACAAGAATGCATATGAGTTGCTTGTAAGGTTTGGAATGCCTTTCAAAGCAACCAAGAAAGGGGCTTAATATGGCGCGGAAAGGATTAGTTGTAAAGTCAAAAAGGAAGCCAAAATATTCGACCCGGAAGGTAAATAGATGTTTGAGATGCGGTAGGGTCCACGCTTATATGCGTGATTTTGGATTATGTAGAATATGTTTTCGTGAGCTTGCACTCAGGGGAGAGATTCCCGGGATAAAAAAAGCATCCTGGTAGGAGGTGGCGTTGTTAACAGATCCTATTGCTGATATGATTACACGAATAAGGAATGCAGTAAAGGCAGAGCATAGACATGTAGAGATTCCTGGTTCACGAGTAAAAAAAGAGATAACAAAGATACTCTTTGAAGAAGGTTATATTGGTAACTATACATTCGAGGATGACAATAAGCAGGGAAAGATTTTAATTACCCTGAAGTATATCAACGATGAATCTCCGATACATGAGATAAAGAGGATTTCTAAGCCATCCAGGAGGGTGTATGTGGGGAAAAAGGATATTCCCCTGGTTACGAGAGGATTTGGGATTTCTTTGCTTTCGACTCCGAAGGGCATAATGAGTGATGCAGAAGCAAGGAAAAATGGTGTTGGTGGAGAACTATTACTTGAGGTATGGTAGGAGGATAAATGTCCAGGATAGGTAAGATACCTGTTCTCATTCCTGATAAGGTTACAGTTGCTGTGGAAGGTAAGATTGTAAAGGTAAAGGGCCCCAAGGGAGAATTGGAGCAGAAGGTGCCTTCAAGCATTGGTGTGAAAGTTGAAGATAATCGAGTAGTATTTTTAATATTGTCGGATTCTAAGGATAGTAAAGCATACTGGGGACTTGCTCGATCACTGGTTAACAATATGGTGATAGGAGTAACTGAAGGTTTTAAGAAGGTCCTTGAGGTAAGAGGAAGGGAGTATAAGGTTAACTTGCAGGGAAAGAATCTTGATCTTGATCTCGGATATGCACATCGAATCCAAATTTCCCCCAAGAAGGGGATTGAGTTTGAGTTGGGAAGTGAGAATAAGATAATTGTGAAGGGTATTGATAAGGCGATTGTGGGAGAACAATCTGCAGAAATAAGGGATCTTCGTCCACCCGATGTTTACAAGGGCAAAGGTATTCGCTATGAAGGGGAATATGTTGCTCACAAGGAAGGGAAGAAGGGATTATAGAGATGGATAGAGATAAGAGATTAAAATTGCGCAGATGGCGTAGAAAGCAAAGAGTTAGAGCAAAGATATTCGGAACACCTGACAAACCACGTCTCAGTGTTTTTAGATCTAATAAGCATATCTATGCTCAGGTTATAGATGATATTAAAGCCCGGACCCTGATTTGCGCTGGAACGCTGGATACTGGGTTAATGGATAAATTCAAGGGTAAGCCTCTGGGTGAAAAAGCGCGGGAGGTTGGGTTAGTATTAGCGAAGAGATGTCTGGAAAAGGATATCAAAGAAGTGGTATTCGATAAGAATAGATTTTCCTACCACGGCAATATTAAGAAACTGGCTGAAGGTGCCAGAGAAGGAGGCTTGCAATTTTAAAAGGATTTTCTAAACGAAGAATGGGGATTGATCCAAGAGAGTATGATCTTGAAGACCGGGTTATTTATATAGGTCGCATTTCAAAGGTTGTCAAAGGGGGAAAGAGATTCAGGTTTACTGCATGGGTTATTGTTGGAGATGGAGAAGGTGTTGTTGGGTATGGACATGGAAAAGCCAACGAAGTGCCCAATGCGATCCAAAAGGCTATCCAGGATGCAAGGAGAAGATTAATAAAGGTTCCTATTGTGGGAACTACAGTTCCTCATAGTATTGTTGCTACCTATAAATCCTGCAGGATTATTGTTAAACCTGCTTCTCCTGGGACAGGGGTTATTGCTAATGACCCGATACGTGCTATTTTTGAACTTGGCGGAATTAAGGATGTTCTTACCAAATGTTTAGGTTCAAATAATACTTTTAATAATGTTATAGCAATCTATAATGGTCTATTGGCAATGAGGGTCCCTGATGAATTTGCTGAATTGCGTGGAAAATCTATTGGAGAGATTCTAAAAAACAGAAGAAAGGCAAAAGAAGTAACCAATGTTACGGATTAAATTGATTAAAAGTCAGATAGATCGTCCTGAGAGGCAAAAACGAACCCTGAAGGCTCTTGGTTTAAAGCATACTAATGATACTGTGATCCAACCAGATAACCCGGCAATAAGGGGTATGATTGGCAGGGTTTTTCAACTTGTAGAAGTGGAGGAAATAGATGGGGATTGAACTGAATGATCTCAAACCACCAAAGGGCAGTAGAAAGGATAGAAAACGAGTGGGTCGTGGTGCTGGCTCTGGAATGGGAACCTATTCAGGCCGCGGGATTAAGGGGCAGAATTCACGGAGTGGCGGTGGTGTTCGTCCCGGATTTGAAGGTGGTCAAACACCCCTTATAAAGAGAATTCCCAAGAAGGGTTTTAACAGGAAGAGTCGAATTGAGTACTCTATAGTTAATATTGATGAATTGAACAGATTTAAAGATGATGAAGAGATTAGCATTCCGCGGTTAAAAGAAGAAGGGTTGATAAAGGGTAACCTACCTGTTAAGATCCTTGGACGAGGAGAATTGGAGAAAAAACTTACGGTTCATGCCAATAGGTTTTCAACTGCTGCAAAGGATAAGATTGTGAAGATAGGTGGTGGAGTAATCGAAGATGTTTGAAGCATTCAGGAATCTCTGGAAGATAGCCGATATAAGAAAAAAACTGCTGATTACCCTGGCTATGCTTGCGGTTTACCGTTTGGGAAGCCATATCCCTGCACCCGGGATAAATACCGCTGTTCTGGCAGTGTACTTCAATCAAATGAGGGGTTCAGTTTTAGGGTTATTTGATTTGTTTGTTGGCGGTAATCTTAGCAGGGCTACCATCTTTGCCCTTGGTATAATGCCTTATATTAGTGCATCCATTATCTTTCAGATACTTGGTTCAACGATTCCCTATTACCAGCGTTTGATAAAGGAGGGTGAAGAAGGAAGGCGAAAGATGACCCAGCACACCCGATATCTAACAGTATTGATAGCAACGATACAGGCTTCTGGAATGTCTGTTTTCTTGCAGAATCTCGCAATTGGGAATACACCGGTTGTTCCTTATCCTGGAGTATTATTTACATTCTCAGTTATAGTAACAATGACAGCAGGGACTATATTCCTTATGTGGTTAGGAGAGTTCATTACAGAGAACGGTATTGGTAATGGAATATCACTTTTGATAATGTTTGGAATACTGGCTCGGATTCCAAACCAGATGTTGCAATTTTTGCAGATGTTGATTTCCGGGGCACTGAGTTGGACATTCGGTTTTGGTTTTATCGTTTTTTCGGTTCTTATAGTAGCAGCTGTGGTGCTGATTACGCAGGGACAGAGAAGGATACCTATCCAGTATGCAAAAAGAGTAAAAGGAAGAAAGGTTTATGGTGGGCAGTCTACTCACCTACCATTGAATGTTAATTCTGCCGGAGTTATTCCCATAATCTTTGCTCAGTCAGCGCTTATGCTTCTCCCATCCTTTGCTAATTTCTTTAAGGGGCAACCCTGGGCAGATTCGATAACCAGTATCCTCTCCCCTGGTGGGTTTTTGTATAATGCACTATTTGTTATTCTTATAATAGCCTTTGCTTATATCTATACCGCTATAGTTATCAATCCCCAGGAGATTTCAGAGAATCTTAAGAAATACGGTGGTTTTGTGCCTGGAATAAGGCCTGGAAGACAGACTGCCGATTATATAGATAAAACCATTTCAAGGATAACATTGCCAGGAGCTGCATTCTTTGCTTTTATCGCTGTTATCCCGACTATCTTGATGGCTAAATTCAGGCTTCCTTTCTATTTTGGAGGAACATCTATAATTATTATTGTTGGTGTTGCACTGGATACCGTGAGACAGCTTGAATCGCAACTATTGATGAGACATTATGAAGGTTTTATGAAGAAGGGAAGAATAAGGGGGAGGCGTCGATGAAGATTGTTCTCATTGGACCTCCCGGAGTGGGTAAAGGAACCCAGGCTATCTTGATTGCAGAAGAATTTGGTATGGAGCATTTTTCCATAGGCGATATATTCAGGGAGATACTAAAGGGTTCTTCAGAGTTGTCGCTGAAACTCGAAAGATATGTCAACAAAGGGGAACTGGTACCCGATGATATAGTTTTTGAAACCGTCAAGGAAACCATTTCAAAGGATGAATCTACTGGATGGGTGCTTGATGGATATCCACGCAATAAGAATCAAGCAGAATTGTTAGATTCTTTTTTAAAGGGCGAGAATGGTTCACTTGATTATGCTATTTGTCTAAAATCCAATAAGGATGTACTGATTGAGCGCCTTTCCAGCAGGAGGGTATGCTCAAACTGCGGTGCAATATATAATCTACAAATGAATCCACCTAAGGAGAAGAATACCTGTGATGAATGTGGTGAAACCCTCATTCAGAGAAAGGATGATGTAAGAGAAACTGTAGAGAAGAGAATATTAATATTTCTTAGAGAATTTACTCCACTCTATACATATTATTGCGATCAGGGAATAATCAGGGAGGTAAATAGTGATGATAGTGTTGGGGAAGTGTTTGGTCGCGTAAAGGATATCTTGAGTAATGGCTAAGAAGGAAGGTATAAGGGTTAAGGGTAAGATTGCTGAAAAGTTACCGGATTCAAAGTTCAGAGTTACCCTGGATATAAAGAATAATCCGGTTATACTTGCTTATATATCGGGGAAGATGAAAATGAATTATATTAAGATAGATGTAGGAGATAAGGTTATTGTAGAGCTTTCCCCCTATGATCTTGGCAGGGGAAGGATAATATACAGGGAGTCATAGGAGGCTAGATGAAGGTTAGATCTTCAGTGAAGAAGATTTGTAAGGATTGTAAGATAGTTAGACGTAAGGGTGTTGTTTATGTCCTTTGCAAAAATCCTAAACATAAGCAGCGTCAGGGTTAGGAGGTTATAGATGGCAAGAATAGCCGGTATTGATTTGCCTTCAAATAAACCAGCTTTTATTGGGTTAACTGCTATCTTTGGAATTGGAATACCATCTGCGAAGGAAATTCTAAAGAAAGCAGAGGTAGAAAAGGGAAAGAGAATAAAGGATCTGAATGATAAAGAAATAGGAAGGATTAGACATATAATAGAGAAGGAATATAAGGTTGAAGGAGAAAGGAAATCCGAGATAAGGCAAGATATAAATCGTTTAAAAGACACAAGATGCTACAGGGGTATTCGTCATAGAATTGGTTTGCCTGTGAGAGGGCAACGCACAAGAACCAATGCCAGAACAAGAAAGGGACCGAAGAGAGGCGCAGTAGCCCTTAAGAAGAGAGAGATCAAAAAATAGGGGGGTAGGTTAAATGCCAAGGAAGCGGAAAAAGGGTTTGAGGAGAAAAAAGAAGGTAAGAGCACCGGATTCAGGGATAGTTCATATATATTCTTCTTTTAATAATACTATTATAACAGTAACTGATAAAAAAGGAAATACAATAACATGGGCGTCTTCAGGAAGTATAGGGTACAAAGGGACAAAAAAAGGCACTCCATATGCTTCTACTAAAGCAACAGAGATGGCTGTAACAAAAGCGATTGAAGCTGGTATGAGGGAGGCAGAGGTTTGGGTTGATGGTCCAGGGAGAGGTAGAGAAGCGGCTGTCAGAAGTGTTCAATCTGCTGGTCTTCAGGTGATAGCAATAAAGGATGTCACCCCTCTTCCTCACAATGGGTGCAGGCCTCCAAAGAAAAGGCGGGTATAAAAGTGGGTAGATACACAGGTCCAAAGTGCAGGAAATGCAGAAGATTAAAAATGAAGTTGTATCTTAAAGGAGATAAATGTTATTCTGAAAAGTGTCCCCTTGAGGGTGTGAAGTTTATCAATCCTCCAGGTGAAAAACCCAAGAGGTGGTATTCCCGAGAATCTGCATATGGTACTCAACTCAGAGAAAAACAAAGGGTTAAAACTATTTATGGACTTCGGGAACGGCAGTTTAAGAATCTCTTTGTAAAAGCCAGTAAGTCCGAAGGGGTTACGGGAGAGATATTTCTCATATTATTGGAAAGAAGGCTTGATAATACTGTTTACCGCCTTGGGCTTGCTACCTCAAGGCAACAGGCGAGACAGGCAATTGTTCATGGTCATATAAAAATTAATGGGAAAAAGGTAGATATTCCATCCTTTCAGGTCTCTATAGGAGATGTAATATCAGTTCGGGAGAAGAGCAAGAAGTTACTTCTATTTTCTTTTTCGCTTGAGCACGAAGTTGAGGTTCCTGATTGGTTGACATTAAATAGAGATAAAATGGAGGGCAAGGTTATTGGCGAACCGCAAAGGGAACATATTGAATATCCTATCAAAGAGAATCTTATCATTGAGTTGTATTCTAAGTAATGAGGAGGTTGTAAGTGAGGATAAAACCAATAGTTATGCCAGATAGGATAAAGGTAGAGAAAAAGGATAACAAATACGGACGGTTTTCCATGGCGCCTCTGGAGAGAGGATATGGTATTACCATAGGACATGCCTTAAGAAGAATGTTGCTCTCTTCCATACAGGGTGCAGCAATTACTGCTGTTCATATTCAAGATGTGATGCATGAGTTTTCGGTTATAGAGAATGTTAAAGAGGATGTTCCTGAGATTATCCTCAATCTAAAAAAGATTAGATTAAGATTTGATGGTAAGGATCTTCCTCAATATATTAGATTAGAAAAGGAAGGTGCTGGTGAAATTAGAGCATCTGATATTATACTTACTCCAGATATCTCTGTATCAAATCCTGACCAGATAATTGCGACCATGGGAGAAGGAGCAGACATAAAGATGAGAATGCGGATTGATGTTGGCAAAGGCTTTGTTCCAAGTTGGACTTTTTCTGATCCGTCTATGCCGGAGGGAACGATCTATCTGGATACTAATTTTTCTCCTGTGAAACGAGTTAAATATGATGTTAAGAATGCAAGAGTTGGTCAAAGGACCGATTTCGATGAATTAGTAATGCAGATATGGACTGATGGGTCAATCTATCCTGAGGAAGCTCTAAATCTATCTGCAAAGATAATGCGTGATCATCTCGAAATGCTCATTGAAGAAGAGGTTTTTGAGGAAGGAGAAGAATCGAAGATTGGTGATGAAAAAGGCCGGATCCGGGATATTCTAAAGATATTGGTTGAGGAACTCGGAATGGGGAATAGAGTTATGAATGTCCTTAAGAAAAAGAATATTAAAATATTAGGTGACCTTGTTTCCAAATCTGAAGAAGAAATGATGCAATATCCAAATTTTGGCAAGGTTTCTCTTAAAGAGGTTAAAGAAAGACTGAGTGAGTATGGTTTAAAATTCAATATGGATATTACACCCTATATGGAAGGTAATAATGAGACACAGAAAAAAGATTGAAAAACTGAATAGAACTCAATCTCACAAAAAGGCACTTCTCAACAATCTCTTCACCTCATTGATAATGGAGGAATCAATAGTTACAACAGAGGCAAAGGCAAAGGCATTAAAGAGATATGCCGATAGATCGATAGCAAGGGCTTTAAAAGCGGATCTGAATACGAAGAGGAGATTTAGAAGTAGTTTAGGGACAAGGGGTGCCTATCATAAATTATTCGACACCATAGTGCCACAATATAAAGATAGAAATGGTGGCTATGTTCGCATTATAAAGATGGGAACGCTCAAACGTGGAGATGGATCCCCTCAGAGCATCGTTGAATTAGTCTAAAGTGTTCTAAGTTGAAAGACGAAATTATAGAATCTCTCGAGAGGACTGTAGAAGAGAACACAACTTATGTATTAACACTCAAGTCCCGCTACGGTAGGAGTAATTATTATAATCTACTCAAAGGCTATCTTCTACGCTTATTCAAAAGTGATGAAATAGAACCCTTTAGTTCGTCCAATGTATTTTTATATCTTATCTTTTCCTCAAATATCTATACGGAATTAAAAACCGGTTTAGGAGCTCTTGAGAAATATTTAGAAGTCGGAGGTAAGGAATATCTTACTACACAGATAGATAGGTTCAATAAAGCCATAGAGCGTATATATTCAGAGGCGGCAAGTTCGAATATTTCTCTATTAGCTGTAGAGGTTGGACTGATGAAGTGGTTGAAAGATGAGGGCTCTTTCGGAAATTTTATATCTTTACACAAGAAACTTATGTTCATAATGCAGTTTGCTAGAAGCGAAATACCTAAAGAGCAACGTCTCAATATCAAAATGATTGATTATCTTAAGGGTGTAAAACCTGTCCCGTTTTCTTTGAATAAAGTGAGGTTGGAACATATTGCCAAACTTTTTGCATATCCTAAGTTCTTTTCGGATTTACTTTACATATTTTCGGATCGATTTATAAGAAAGCCTGTGGTTTCCTTCCCGAGTAATAAACGGGAAAATGTTATGGATAAGATTCAAGGGACAGAAAGGACAGTTAGAGATAGGATTAAGAAAGAGATGGGAATGGTTGTGCAATCAATTGATAAATTCAGTATCGAGAAGATCCATAAGGTTGTGTCGGAGATGGAGAAAACAATTTTTGGTGCTGAAGCGAAACTTAGAGGGTTGCAAATAAGGAAAACTACTGAGGAAGAAATAATAAAGGGGGAGCAAATCGAAGTGCCAGAAATTCTTAGGTTTTTTAACCCTGAACTTTCTAAAAGGATAGATGAGAATCAAGAAGAGATTTCCAATCTCCTGAGTGAAAAAGTGAGTTCGGTCCCTGATATATTTATCCATAAAACATTTATTGGTAAAAAGGTAAATCTTCAAGCCATAATCGAATGGTTTAAGGGGAATTATAACGATATATTTCTACCTGCAATAGTTGAACTTATTCTTGAGGAGATGTTGATTGTATGGCCAGAAGTAGAGGTAAGAAGAGAATCGGTGGAGGAAGCTCGGTGGATAGGTGTCCTTGCAAGGAAAAAAGAACCTCAATCAGTCTTTTTTATTCCTGCTGTGGGTAGGAAATTGACGGCTTCCGAGGAACTTATAAAGGATTATAAAGAGACTGTTTCCGTTATGGTTTATGACATAAGGGGTTCATCTATTATGGGAGAAAAATTACAGGATGCAAAGAAGGAAGACGAGATAAGGAATAAATTTCAAGAATGGTTATCAGAGGCAGTAAGAAAAACCAATGGTTTCCTGTTGAAAGATACGGGAGATGGAGGGATTGTTTTCTTTTCTGCTAATAGTGGAGAGCTATATTCTGATTACCAGGCTTTTATTAATGGCAGTAGAGAGCGTTTCAGTATCGAAGATTTATCCCTGATTCCATCCCGTGATGCAGGCCTCCGTGCAATTCTATGTGCAAGGAAGATGATAGAAACCTCACAGGCATTTGTCAGGAAAACCCTGAAACAATATAAGGATTGGTTTAAGGACTTCAAGGAAGAGGATGTAGAGTTTGGAGGAATTTCATATCAGAAATTGCCACCAGAATATAGAAGGATATTCCAGATAGGTGTTGGTATAGCTTCTGGTAAGCAGGATATAGATGTTTTTCTGGGAATGAATGTAATCGGAGTTCCTGACCTCTCAGGGGGTCTGGTGCGTTCAGCAAATATATATTCAAAAGCAAGGCATCCAGAGCGTTCAGTTATTTTGATAGATTTCTCTACAATGTGTAATTTTCTTTTTGCAGTAACGGAGTTTGATTCAAGTAAAATCCAGAAAGAGATAAAGAGTCATTCATATAAATCAGAAGATGCTGATTTGCGTAGAGAGGTAATCCAATGGATGAAAGGATTATGTGGCCATTATAATATAGGCAGAAGTAGAGTGGCTTTGGAGAGAATTAGCTATTTGGCAAATGGAGAGGGGGAATCTGCTAAAAATGAACTGGAAGTAGCAGAGGAATCTCTAAAGGTAAGAAAACACAAGAAATTATACGATAGTAAAGTGGGTATAGAGAGAGTAGTTTACGAAGTATTGCTGCAAGATAGGAGGTTTTAGTGAACATCTCGACTGCATATGACCCTAAACCAGTTGAAAAGAAATGGATAGAGAAGTGGGAAAGGGATAAGACATTTGTTGCTGACCCTTCATCCGACAAACCAACCTATGTTATACTTCAACCCTTACCAAATGTTACTGGGGTCCTACATATTGGCCATGTTTTGAATACTACAATTCAAGATATACTGATACGTGTCCATAAAATGCAAGGTTTTGAGGTTATGTGGCTTCCTGGTACTGATCATGCAGGTATAGCGACACAGAACGTTGTGGAACAGAAACTGGCAGAGGAAGGGTTGACAAGATTCGATCTTGGTAGGGAGGAATTTGTGAAAAGGGTATGGGAATGGAAGGATGAATATCATGACCGTATTGTGGGACAAATGAGGAGACTTGGTTTGGGATGCGATTGGTCTAGAGAAACCTTTACGATGGATGAAGACTTTTCAAGGGCTGTTCAGGAAGTATTTATTCGGTTGTATGAAAAGGGTTATATATATAGGGATGAATATATAATAAACTATTGTCCTCGATGTTGCACTGTGATCTCCAATGAAGAAGTTGAGCAAGAGGAACAAGAGGGCAATCTCTACTATATATTGTATCCCATGAAGGGTGGTGGAAATTTAACGGTGGCTACAACCCGGCCAGAAACTATGCTTGGGGATACTGCTGTTGCTGTTCATCCCAATGATGATAGGTATTATGATATTATTGGCAAATGGGTAGAACTACCTCTTGTAGGGAGAGAAATTCCAGTGATTTCAGATCATAGAGTAGATCCGGCATTTGGAACTGGTGTAGTAAAGATCACTCCAGCTCATGATCCTGCTGATTTTGCAGTGGGTAGGGAACATCACCTGGAATCTATTAATATTTTAGATGAAAAAGGGTATATCAATGAGAATGGGGGGAAGTATAAAGGGTTGGAACGGTTTGAAGCAAGAGAAAAAATAGTTGTTGACTTAAAAAAGATGGGATTATTACAGAAGATTGAACCCCATCTTCATTCTGTGGGCCATTGTTCTCGATGTAATACAGTGATAGAGCCGTATATATCAAAGCAGTGGTTTGTAAAAATGGATGATATGGCAAAGAAAGCCAGAAAAGTCGTGGAAGAGGGTAAGGTTAAATTTTATCTCCCACGATGGACAAAGGTATATTATCACTGGCTTGACAATATACGTCCCTGGGTCATCTCACGACAACTCTGGTGGGGACATCGAATACCTGTATATTACTGCAAGAGTTGTGATGATGTTATAGTATCACGGGAGAAAGTTGGGAAATGTCCAAAGTGTGGGAGTTCTAATGTTGTTCAGGAGGAGGATGTTCTTGACACCTGGTTTTCCTCCTGGCTATGGCCATTTGTTCCTTTTGGCTGGCCAGAGGAGACAGAAGAACTTAAAGCATTCTTTCCGTCTGCAGTTCTGGTGACTGCCTGGGGCATCATATTTCTATGGGTTGCCAGGATGATTATGTCCTCTTTAGAATTTATGGGTGATATTCCATTCGAGCAGGTCTATTTTCATGGGATGGTGCGGGATGAAAGGAGGAGAAAGCTTTCCAAATCCCTTGGCAATTCTCCGGACCCGCTGGTTCTTATCGACAAATTTGGTAGTGATGCATTGCGTATTGGAATGATGCAAATCACTCCAGAAGGCAAGGATGTTATCTATAAGGAGGAGAGTATAGAAAAGGGAAGGAACTTCCTTAATAAACTATGGAATGCATCCCGGTTCTTAATAATGAATACCAGGGAAGGAGATAAGGGTAATATAGAGGAGATGCTTCTCCTTAAGACCGATAGATGGATCATATCAAGAGTGATGGGGCTCATAAAAGAGACAGAGGATCTGATAGATCATTTCAGGATCAATGAAGCAGTCAGATTATTGGTCTCACGTTTCTGGCATGAGTTCTGCGATTGGTATCTGGAAATGTTAAAACCAAGACTTTATAGTGGGATAGAGAGAGATAGAAAAAATGCTATTTCTGTTGCGTTATGGGCCTTCGAACGTTATCTGAAACTCTTACATCCTTTCGTTCCCTTTATAACCGAAGAAATAAATCAATTGCTCCCGGGGACAGAAGAAGAGATACTGGAATCAGGATGGCCAGTCTATGAGGAGTCATATGTGGAAGTATTTCTTGAAGAAGAAATGGAATTGCTTGTGGATTTTGTGAATAATGTTCGGAATATAAGGGGAGAATTCAATCTTCCGCCGGATAAAGAGATCGATGTTATAGTAGATTGTGATCCGGATTCCATCAAACTTCTTGAGGAAGAGGTTGATTGGTTAACATATATGACCAACATTAGAGAGATAAAAAAGGGAAGGAAAGTTCCTCATTCTGCTTTCTTTCACGAGAAAGGGATGGATGCATATATTCCCCTGGAAGGGATTATAGATATTGAGAAAGAGAAGAATAGGCTCTCCAAAGAGATTGAATCTCTCGGTGGTATTCTAAAGAACTTAGAAGGACGGCTCTCAAAAGAGGATTTCTTGAAAAAGGCTCCAGAGAGGGTTGTGAAGGATGCGGAAGAAAAGAAAGACCGTTTTAAGGAAAAAATCACCCGGCTTCAAGCAAATCTAAAGCGGATATCTTAAGTATTTCACCACAGAGTACACAGAGATAGTCGCTTCGCTCCATTTGAGAAATAGTTAAATGGTTGAATGGAGAAATAGTTAAATAGTAGGGGCGAACTGCGTTCGCCCTTTTGTAGGAGCGACTTCCCAGTCGCGATTCTTGTAGGGACAAGGCATGCCTTGTCTTTCTGTCTCCTCTTATTTTTGGTGGAGGTCTGGGAGGAACCGACCAACCGACTAACTCACCAACTCTTTGTCTTCGACTCTTGACTCACGACTCTATCTAAATTAGTGAAAATCTGTGTCTGAAAAACGGATATACTGTTCAATCCCCAATATCCTTATATCATTGACATTGGTTCCTGTCTCACCGGTCAGAATGCATCCACCGATTTTTTCTAAGAACACAGTAGATTGATGGTTCTTAAGTGCTTTAATAAGGTCCTTTTCATTTAGAGATTGGGCATTCCCCCCGATGATGCCTCCTGCGAATCGGGAGTTTCCATCTATACCGTCGGAGTCAACGGATATGAAGACCGCTTTTGAATTATGATGCAGCCTTTCTGCGAATCCAAGGACACATTCCTGATTGGGGCCTCCTCTTTTACTATTATATTCTTTAAGGGTTACTGTGGTTTCTCCTCCGGAGAGTATAATGGCTGGAGGAGGAAGTGGATTTGAGGACGATTCTATCTCTCCTGCAATTCCTGCGTGCAATATTCCTGTATCTCTTGATTCACCTTCAAGTAAGGAAGAAATAATAAGGGTGTTGTATCCCATTTTATCAGCGATTGTCTTACCAGCCTTGAGTGCAGATAGATTATTCAGAATGATTATGTTGTGAGTTCTCTTAAAAGTAGGATTCCCCTGGAATGGAGTTTCAGGGATTTCTCCTTTCATACCTCTTCTGAGTGTTTCTGAAACTGACGGGGGTATCTTGTTATCAATCCTGTATCTAACCAATATTGAATGAGCGTCAGAAAAGGTTGAATCATCCGGTGATGTCGGTCCTGATGCAATACTTGTAAGTTCATCACCAACTACATCAGAAATGATAAGAGAAATGATTTGTGCAGGGTAGGCATCTTCTGAAAGTCTACCCCCTTTTATTCTTGAAAGATGTTTACGGACGGTGTTTATTTCATTTATGGTTGCACCAGAAGAAAGAAGCAATTTTGTAGTTTTCTGAAGGTCGGAAAGAGATATATTTTCCAGAGGATAGCAAAGAAGAGCAGAACCCCCTCCAGAGATTAGAGCGAGTATAATATCATTCTCATCAGCTTTTTTGATAAGTCTTATAATCTCTCTGGATGCCTCTAAACTATTCTGGTCTGGTATCGGGTGGCCGCCCTTTTTTATTTTTATTGGCCCAATCTTTCTCATTGGGGCTTCTTTGACTGATATGACACCCTCACTGATTCTTTCTTTTAGTATGGAATAGAGTGATTCTGCCATCTGAAAAGAGGCTTTTCCCCCGCCTATTACATAAATATTCTTTATTTTATCAAAGGGTATTTTTATATCATCTATTAATAAGAAATTATCTTTTTGAGAGATTACTTGTTTTACTGCCTCTTCAGGTTTTATATGTGCAAGAATATATTCAAGGATGTTGAGAACATCCTTTCTTGTTTGTGATCCATCCTTTATAAGTTCCTTATAGTTTTTTATAATTCTACTATTCAAGTTTTCTTCTGTTCAATTATAAGTTGCCCCTCCTTTAAGTCAATAATGACCTCGCCCGATTTTATCTCTCTCTGTATAATCTTTGTAGATAAAGGGGTTTCTATTAATCGTTGAATTGTTCTCTTTAAGGGTCTTGCCCCAAAGGTTTTATCATAGCCTTCTCTTGCTATGAAATCCTTAGCTTCTTCTGTAATAACTATCTTGATTCCTTCCTCCTTAAGGCGAGAGGATAGATTGCCCATAAGAATATCAACTATTTTCTTTACATTGTTCATTGTCAGAGGTTTAAAAATAATGATGTCATCTATTCGATTGAGGAATTCGGGCCGAACTCGCATCCTTAACTGTTCGGTTACTTTTTCTTTGAGCAGGTTATAATTATCTGCCAGATCCTGAATGATATCAGATGCAATATTGGATGTCATAATGTTGACCGTGTTAGTAAAATTAACTGTTCTTCCTTTTCCATCTGTAAGTCTACCGTCGTCCAGTATCTGCAGTAGTATATTGAATACATCAGGATGAGCCTTTTCTATTTCATCATATAGAATTACCCTATATGGACGTTTCCGAACCGCTTCAGTCAGATATCCTCCTTCTTCATATCCTACATATCCCGGAGGTGCTCCAATCAATCTTGCAACTGAATGTTTCTCCATATATTCGCTCATATCAACCCTTATGAGAGCATCCTCTGAATCAAATATTATCCATGCAAGAACCTTTGCCAATTCTGTTTTTCCAACCCCTGTAGGCCCCAGGAAAATGAATGAACCGATTGGTTTTGTAGGGTCAGATAGTCCAGACCTTGCTCTCCTTATTGCATCAGCAATAACGGAAACTGCTTCTTCCTGGTTTACAATCCTCTCGTGTATTTCCTGCTCTAAATGTATCAGTTTATGCCTTTCTTTCTCCATCATCTTGGTTACCGGGATACCTGTCCATTCCGAAAGGATTGCAGCAATATCTTCGTCATTGAGATTTTTTTCCTGAGGATGTTCATGGTCCCACTTCTTCTTCTCCTTTGAGTATTCCTTTCGAAGTTTCTCTTCCTCCTCTATAATCTTATGTGCTCCTCTATGGTCTCCTTCTTCAGCAATCCTCTTTGCTTCTCCTTGTAAACTTTCTATTTTTTCTTTCATTTTTAATAAGTCTTCAGGGCAACTTGCTCTCTCCAGCTGTCTCTTTGCGCAGGCTTCATCAAGTAGGTCTATGGCTTTATCAGGTAGGTATCTATCCTGTATATATCGTTTTGAGAATTGGACGGCTGCCTCTATCGCAGAATCGTCAATCTTTACCTGATGATGTTTTTCATAGTTTTCCTTGAGCCCTTTGAGTATTTCTATAGAATCAGGGATAGATGGTTCATCTACCCAGACAGGCTGAAATCTCCTCTCCAGGGCTGCATCCTTTTCTATGTATTTTCGGTATTCTGTAATAGTTGTTGCTCCAATGGTTTTCATTGCTCCCCTTGCAAGGAAGGGTTTCATCATATTTGAGGCATCAACAGCGCCTTCAGCAGCCCCAGCGCCCACAATGGTATGAAGTTCATCGATAAAAAGAATAATTTCGTTCTGTCTCTTTTCTAATTCTTCCAATATTGCTTTTAGTCGGTCTTCAAATTCTCCTCTGAATTTAGTTCCTGCAACGAGTCCACCGATATCAAGGGATAGGATCCTTTTGTCTTTTAACAGGTCTGGAACCTTCCCTGCCACTATTCTCTGGGCAAGTCCTTCAACGATGGCTGTCTTCCCGACTCCTGCTTCACCAACAAGGACTGGATTATTCTTTGTCTTCCTTACGAGTATTTGCATTACCCTTTTTATTTCCTTCTCTCTATCTATTACAGGGTCCCCTATCTCCTCAGTCAGGTCGCGGGTGAATCTTTCAAGAATCTTATACTTACTTTCGGCATCTGGCTCCTCTATTCTTTTTTCTCCACGCACGTTCTTAAGGGACTTGTATATGTTTTCTTTATTGATACCGGAGGAGGAAAGGATTTCTCCTGCAGAGCCTCTATCATCTGTTAATGCGAGAAGTATATGTTCTGTCCCGATATATTTATCCTTTAATCTTCTTGCTTCCTCCCACGCATTATCAAATATCCTCTGCGCCTCCTTTGAGATATATATCTGCATCGAATTTCCATATGCCTTTGGCAATTTGTCAAGTTCGTCTATTACTCTGTTCTTTATCTGGTCGGGATTTATATTCATATCATGCAGGATATTTGGAACTACGCCCTCAGGATCACTCAACAACCCATAGAAGAGATGAAGGGGTGTGAGTTCTGTATGATTGAATCTTGATAAAGAGGATTGAGCAATAGCCAGAGCCTCCTTTGTTTTCTCTGTAAATCTATCTTCGTTCATCTTTCCTCCTGTATACTTTCTACTATGATAATCACTGATTATTCATTGTCAAGTTGATATTCTGACACCC
>JAGLZA010000072.1 GCA_023131835.1 Caldifarciminota bacterium | reverse complement strand
CTACGAACCCCACGAACTCTATGAACTCAATAAACTCAGTTTTTTAGCCACTGTTTCTTCACTGTTTTTATTCTTACACTTGAACCCTTGACCCCTCGAACCCTTATCACATATCACATACCACATATCACATATCACCCCACGAACCCTTACCGACTGGTGATTTCAGACTAATCCTGTACGAGCGACTTCTTGAGTCGCGATTATCGCGGTTTGGAAACCGTTCCCACAATCCTTGACCCCGCGACCCTCAATCTGGGCTATTTGTGTTTTTCGAGGACACAGAGAGTAGGGTTGTTCAATTGAGACTGTGCCAAGACCCCAAATTTTTGCCCTATGGTTAATTAAACAACCTACCAAAAACGGATGGATTCTTGACATCTTGACCCAGCCTCTCTCATTAGTCACCCTGTATTTCTGTTTTGTAATATCAGGTTTTATCTGTAAGCAATTTATAGGTATAGGTTATAGGAATGCTATGTTTTAACATCGCTGAGACAGAGCAGTATTTTTCTTGAGAGAGACGGATAGCCTTTTCTATCTTCTTCTCATCTAAGTTCTTTCCGAAGATATAATATTCAAGTTTTATGGATGAAAAAACCTTTGGGTGTTCAGGTGCTCGATCTGCAGAGACCTTTAACTGTAAGTCGCTAAAGTCTACCTTCATCTTATTCAACAATGAAATTGTATCTATGGCAGTGCAACCCGCGAGGGATAGAAGCATTAGTTCCATAGGTTTACAACCTGCTTCATGCCCCCCGAATTCTTTGTGTGCATCCATTACTATCCAGTGCTCGGATTCTCCCTTGCCTATCAATGTTGAACCTTTAGCTTGTTTTACCTCTACCTTCATATATGAAGTCTATTAAGATAGATTATTTTGTCAATGGTTGATATGCCTCCCTACCCCCCAATTTTAGCCACGGTTTTAAGACACTGTTTATTTAAAATTCCTTGTTACCCCTCCTCCCATCCCTTTTTTTGACACTGATTTTCACTGATTGAACTGATTTAAAGATTTCCCACTACTTCCCCCAAAAGACACTGATTTCTTTAATTTATTTTTTTATCAGTGATTATCTGTGTTATCTGTGTCAAATTCTGGGTAGATCTCAGGCAAAAGGAATTAGTTGAATAGTTAAATGGTCAAATAGTTAAATAGGGACTCCCACCACCACCGTTTTTAGACACTGATTTCACTGATTGAACTGATTTAAAGATTCCCCTCTACTTCCCCTAAAAGAACACTGATTTTTACCCCTCCCATCCCAATTTATGCCACAGTTCCTGCACGGTTTTCAAAAAGTTGTTTGTTACCCATCCCAACGCCCAAGAATTTAACCGCAGATGAACGCAGAGATAGTCGCTTCGCTCCATTGAAAAATGAAGGTTGTTCACCACAAAGACACAAAGGGAATTAGTTAAATAGTTAAATAGTAGGGGCGAACTGCGTTCGCCCTTTTGTAGGAGCGACTTCCCAGTCGCGATTCTTGTAGGGACAAGGCATGCCTTGTCTTTCTGTCTCCTCTTGTTTTTGGTGGAGGTCTGGGGTAAGGCCTAAATTCTAAATCCATGACTCTCGACTCCTGACATTGGACATTGGACTTCTTTTCAAC
>JAGLZA010000071.1 GCA_023131835.1 Caldifarciminota bacterium | reverse complement strand
CTTATGAAATAGTTTCACATTCCATCCCAGAGTAATAGCGTTGCATTACACAGGACAAGTTGGGCAAACAATCAGGACAATTTTTCAGATATTATTTGAGTTCTGCGTTCTGCCTCGAGTATTTAAAACCTAATACCTAAAACCAAAGCCTCAAAACCTTACACCTCGTATTTTATATTGACTATCAAGGATAATTGAATATTATATTAATCGATGGCAAGAATTACTAAGGTTAGAAACAGATAAAGAGGAGGAATCATGAAAAAATGTTATCGTTTGCATGTTATCCTGTTATTTTTATCAATTCTATTCATTAAAGGATGCGGACCTAAAGCTAAGTTGTGGAAAGGAAAATATGTAAATTTGAAGACGACCGAACTTCCCAAAGAGGATTTCAAAGTGGGTTCCTATATAGTTGTATCTTATGCGCCAATTGAACAGGATGAAAACTCTTCCGAGATGTATAAATTTGCAGTCATAAAAGAAGGAGCGCAGTCTAATCTTCTGGTTTTGGTCTATGATATGGAAAAAGCAAAAAGATTTGGACTGAGACGTAATTATCTGTTAATGGAAGAAGGAGATATTTCCATTAAGGATACATTTGACATACGTACTAATGAAAGAATAACAAGAGCTTACCAAGAACGCAATGTTTACATTGCATTTGATAAACTGCCGTCTTATGAAGAATTAAAAAAACATGTAATAGAATTGCTTAGAGAATATAAATTACAGAAAATTGAGATTTATTAGTTTATATACTGATAGTGTGAATGGGGACAGTGCTAATTTATTCTTGTCAAGGGGGTTTGAGTTTGTAGGGTTCATAGCGTTGGTGCGTAGATGCGTTGGAGCGTTGAAAGCCTAGGCCAACACCCTCTGAGATTGCTTCATCGCTTCGCTCCTCGCAGTGAATCCGTAAATTAGTTATTCGTAAATAAGTGAATTAGTAAATTGGTAAATTAGTATCTTATCATCTTCCCCAAGTTCTTGACATTAACTTTAATGTTAATAGAATATACACGGAATCATCCAGAAACATTGAATGTTTTATATTGCTTGAATATTT
This sequence comes from Caldifarciminota bacterium, assembly GCA_023131835.1. Taxonomy (GTDB): domain Bacteria; phylum Hydrothermota; class UBA3072; order UBA3072; family UBA3072; genus JAGLZA01. Next base: position 6,319 of record JAGLZA010000071.1, on the reverse strand, counting down.
TGAATTTGCTACCATAAAGGAGGATATGATGATCAAAGTGGTCGCCATAAACGGTAGCCCCCGAATGGATAAGGGGAATACTGCTATGATTCTTACCCCTTTCATCCAGGGGATGATAGATGCCGGATGCGATGTCGAATTATTCTACACCAGACGCCTTAAGGTTAAACCCTGCACCTGTAATGAAATGTTCTGCTGGTACATTAAGCCCGGGGAATGTTGTATAAAAGATGATATGCAGCTACTTTATCCCAAGCTAAGGGAGGCAGACATCTTTATCCTTGCCACCCCGGTTTACATCCCCTTACCCGGTGATATGCAGATTATCATCAACAGGCTCTGTCCCCTAATCGAGCCCTTGCTTGAGACTCGCGAGGGACGAACACGAGCCAGGGTTCATGACAACGTAAAAATCCGGAAAATCGTGCTTGTTTCCACTGGTGGATGGTGGGAGAAGGAAAACTTCGGAACGGCAGTGCGCATCGTCGAAGAGTTTGCCGAAGTTGCAAGCGTGGAATTTGCAGGCGCAGTACTCAGACCCCACGCATTCTTGATGAAAAAGAAGGGGGAATTTACCAAGGATGGAAAAGACGTTCTAAGTGCGGTGAAAAGAGCAGGCTATGAAATCATAAAGGAGGGTAGGATGAATAAGGAAACACTCGATACGGTAAGCCATCCGCTTATTTCTCAGGAGAAGCTCAGAAGCAGATACAACAAGGCGTTGACCAAGGTATAAAGGAAAAATAGAGGGGTCAGGTCTTCATTTTTCAATTGGAGTGAAGCGACTTGCCCTCTGTGGTTTAAAAATGGGGGATAGTGTGGAACCTCGGCCCCCTATTTTTATAAATATTTTGAAATATTACGTTTTATTTTTGCTGGTACTTTTTTACTGAATTCAATTTTCTCGAAATTGTGGAAAGAGGCAAATTTGTTTAAGGTGGTTGATAACGCAGGCATAAATTCATTGTAGTCTAAATCTTTATTCTCAATGTGCAAATTATTTATAATTAAAACCTTGTGTTGGCGGTCTGCTTTGGGGTCTATTCTACCCACAAGTTGATTTCCCCACAGAATCGGCAGGCAGAAGTAACCATATTTTCTCTTTTGTTTTGGCACATAACATTCAAGGCTATATTTGAATCCGAAGAGAGCACTTGTGCGCTCTCTTAAGATTATCGAGTTATCAAAAGGAGAAAGGAAGCTAACGGTTGGAATTACCTTTACTTTATCTTTTTTTAGTTTGGATATATCATCGGTTAAAACATAATAAGGTTTTTTCAGACCGTCGATTTCAATCTTCAATATCTCTTCTGAATTTTGCATTTGCTCTATCCATTTGTTCAATTTACCACTAATTCCGATATAACTATTTATATCTTTCTCGGTCGCTACACCCATTGCGCTCAATGCCCTCCGGATAAAGAATTTCTTTTCTTCTTCTTCTGTTGGTTCTGTTATATCTAAATTCTTTGGAATGACCCTTTCAGTAAGGTCATAAACTCTCTGAAAGTTTCTTCTCTCTTTAATCATTAAGACTCCCTGCCAGAATAGGACCTCAAGCGCCATCTTTGCAGGTTTCCAATCCCACCAGGGACCTCGTTTTCTATTTTTAACATCTCGGAAATCACTGGAGGAGAGTGGTCCCTCTTTGACAACCTTTGTCTTTACTCTCTTTATTAGATTACGATTTTCCTTTATCCACTTATCAAGCCATGAATCCTTTTCAGGCTTTTTTTTCATTGCAGAGATGTAAAAGCGATAATCGTTCATAGGTATAAAAGATGCAGCATGTGCCCAATATTCGAATATTTTCTTATCTTTTGATTGTAATTGATGAAGATATATCGGCATATAATCAGGGCATCTTGTAAAAAATACGATATGATGAGAACGCTCAATAACATTTATTGTATCAATCTGAACATAGCTAAGATTTTCAATCACACGGAATGCACCAGCCTTACCTTTGGGTAGTTTAGGATTGATTAATAACTGTCTTTTTAGAAAAAGATTTAATGCCTGGTTAAGTGTTATTTTCATAAGATAAGTATATATATGGTTATATTTAAATCAATAGATTTTTCATTTAACTATTCAACTAATTCCCTTTGCTATAAATCCACCCAGAATTAGACACAGATTAACACAGATATTAACTGATAAAAAAAGGGTTCAAGGGGTTAAGAGCAAAGCAGCTATCAGCATTCAGCTAAATAGCTAACAGCCTCAGCCAGCAATCATCGGTTTACAGCGAACAGTTGAGGCTGGGTCAAAATGTCATTGCGAGGAGCGGTAGCGACGACGCAATCTCGGGGTGGAGGAGATTGCTTCGTTGCGTTGCATTGTACACTCGGTGGTAGACAGATATGACATGGTGAAAAAAGTTGGGGGAAGCAAAGATGTCATACTGTGCAACCACCGAGCTTGTGAGCGAGGAGAGGGACTCGCAATGACAAATTGGGGTTTTGGCACAGCCTGAGAAATCAGCTAATGTGTATTTATTTGTTTCCTGATTTTCTCTTTTCCGAATCACAAATTCATGGAGATGATGACGGGGTCTGCGTTCATCTGCGTTAATCTGCGGTTACTTTCTTGTTTTTATTTTCCCACTTGACTTCAGTATTGAGTTTAATATACTAAGATATGGTTTATCTTCTTATAACTTTCATTCTTATAGCTGTTGGCATGCAGGCTTTATCGATTAGTAAGATTCAGGAGGTATGCAGGAAGACAAACGGTGTTCTACGGTCGAGACAGGACCTACTCTTGGTCAAAAATCTAATTAATCTGAGTATGAGATTGGCCATACTTTATATCGTTTTCTTTGTGTTGTTCATTATTATGCTGGTTATATTTGTCAAGAACGGAACACCATTCGGTCAGGCAATGCTTAACCTTTTTATCTTTGGAGTAATTACACTTCCTGTTGGCTTATTTGGCAAGAAATATGAAAACAAGATAAAAACAATGGAGGTTCAATCAGTCGATCTGGAGATCGGAAGGAAATTTCGACAATATTTGACTCAATGGGATGAACCCCGTTTTCAGCTTTCTGATTAAGACAGAAGCCTGATAAGTAATTCCTGCTATTGCCACCGAAAAAATTGATAGGTTTCGTAATTCGAAGAAGTGACCCCAACAGATTCATTTAATGTATCTTCTGATAAAATCGTCTATTCTTATCCTGTATTCTTCCCCTGTTATTAAAAATCCATCATTATGTCCGCCTCTTATTTCAAAAAACTCTTTTGGCTCCTTTGCTGCATCAAATAATCTTTCCCCATGTCTTAAGGGTACGATCTCATCATTTCGGCTGTGGATTATTAATTTTGGAACAGTAACTTTCTTTATTTTATCAAGAGCATTATATTTATTCTGAATTAAGAAATCAGGAGGACGAACACCATATATATCCCTGGCCACATCCATTACAGAGGTAAATCCACTTTCTACAATAAGGATACCTGCTTCTATCGTTGAAGCAATGTCAATGGCCACGTTTGCTCCGATGGATTTTCCGAATATTATGATGCAATCAGGTTCTGTTCCTGATTTCTGCACATACTTATAAGCGGCAAGGGCATCCAGGATTGTGCCTTTCTCTGTTGTTATTCCACGACTCCTTCCATATCCCCTGTAGTCAAAGATGAACACATTAAGACCCATCGAGTGAAACAGAAAGATAGATTCAATCCTGTGGCTTATATTCCCCCCGTTCCCGTGGCAGTAGATTAGAATTTTTCTGGAATTCGATGGAATGAACCAACCGTGCAGTTTTAATCCATCTTCCGTGTAAAAATAAACATCCTCATAGATGAGTCCTATATCCTGTGGTGTTATTTCTATCTTCCTCGTAGGGAAGTAGAGACTCTTCCTCTCAAACCATCTTAAGAAGAAGAAAAATGCACCAGCTATTAAGATTCCCAATATAACTTTATAAAACACATAAAAAGTATATCGTAGACTGGAAAGAATGCAACAATTTGAAAGAAAAAACTTACTATCTGGTTAATCAAGGCTCAGAAATTTAGTATTAAATTGTTACTAAAAAACAATACTCCCTTTCTCCCTGTTTTTATTAACCGCGGATGAACACGGGGCAAGAAATTCCTCTCCACACAACCATTAATTAGACATAGGTAACACAGATAATCATTTTAATAAGGAGTTGAGGGTTCAAATAAGGACAAGGCAAGGAGGCTGTCTCAAAACCCCTTTTTGTCTTTGCGAGCGACTGCAGGGAGCGCGGCAAACTCTTTATTTGCAAGGAAAACTATGAGATTGCGGAGCCTGTTCCGAGCGAAGCGAGGAAACCACTCCGAGTTTGCTTCGGCTTCGCCTCGCAATGACTTCGTCCCTCGCAATGACATTATGAGACAGCCTGCAAGCCTTGTCCCTACAAAAATCGCGACAGGGATGTCGCTCCTACAAAAGGGCAAACGCAGTTCTCCCCGACAAAACAGGATTCTCTTTGCCTGTGGGTGCCGAGCACGGCAGACAGGCGGGCTTTATATTCATTTGCGTTCTTTGCGGAGAAAAATGAGAGTGGAGAGATTTCAGAGGGGACTTGACTTTCGAAAAAAATATCCTTAAGGGCCAGACCAATCTGCAATCTGAGCCCATAGATACCAGACAGCATAGGCTTTGAGATTTGCGTTCAAAGGTTGAGTATGAGCAGCGCCGCAGTTATACCATTTACCCGGGTGAGCGTCTTGCCATTCTATTGCCCAGTTCCCATCTCGTGACCCGTTACCATCAGTATCATAGGCACAGTTATCATTAGGAATCTTATCCCCAAAGTAAGTTCCATCAGGGTCGTAAGTCTCTATATCTGCGAAATCATACAGAATTTTTCCATTTGTCTCACAGTAATTTCTTATCTGTTCATTTCGTATGTGTAGATTACCATCCAATCCAGTGCCGTCTAAATGTCCTGTCATATAGACAAATTTTACATCGGAATAATCTTCCTCCAGGCCATTCATAAGGTTGAGATAGGTATTAATATCAGATTCGGTAGCCGAACTCACCTGTCCACACCAGGACCAGATAATAACATTTATATCAGGATTGTCATCTAAATAATTGCGTGTGGCCGCTTCCCATGCTGTTCTATTGGGATTACCAAGGTCATTTGCTCCTGATATTGCCCTGTCACGAAGGTCAAGAGCGCCATTTGTTCCACCATTATTCCAGGCATAGAGTTCGCCCTTAAAACTCACCAATCCGGTCATCCCATCCGTCAATTGGCTGCCGTGAGAGGTGTGTCCGTAAGCAATGTGAAGGTCGGTTTTAGCTTTGTTCACCCATTGTTCGGGGATAAGAGAAAGATTGGTGCAATTATGGTCAATTATTATTGCATCATTATCATTACCAAAGTGGCATGAACAAAATAGTGTAATGAATATGGCAAGTATTGATAAAAGAAAAAGATTTATCAGTTTTTTTATTAGCAATACTCCTTATCTTATTGGTTATTTGTGTCGGGTTTTGAAATCTGACACCAATATCCAATACCAGGTGAAGTCGCTTATGCTTTTTTCTTAGAGATGAATAACTTCTCTGTCTTGTCGTTCATTAAAATCCAGATAGTGTAAATTCCCAGAGCAGTTCCATAAGGGACCTCAATCAAATACAAAAAGGCAAGTACCAGAACCAGAATTCTTGCCCAGGATTGTCGCTTTAGTATTCCAATACCACCGATAATTCCGGGAGCAGATACTAAGACCAAGAGGAGAGCTATTGCAGTACCAACCGAGCTTGTGATGGCAATTGTTTCTATCTCTCCTGAAAGGAGTCCGCCACCACCAATAGTTATAAAAACGATAACAGCTATTAAGACACCTACGCTGCTAAATGCTATGTAGAGTGTTCCTAAAATTGTGAGATGCTTCTCCATTTTTTCCTCCTTTTAGAGTTAAACTAATATTCTGAGATTCTGTTTCTTATGGTTTTATCCTCTTTGGGGTCTTCTTGACCCCCAGATCGTTGAACAGAAATCTCTAACTTGTTTTTTATTGTTCTTATTATAAAGAAAATTCTTTGAATCGTCAAGGGTTTTTCTTTTCCCCCTCTACCTCTCATTTTTAGCCACGGTTCCTTCCCGGTTTATTTAAAATTCCTTGTATAGAATGCATAGAAAGTAAAAGGAATTAGTTGAATAGTTAAATGGTTAAATAGTTAATTAGGAACGAACATAATGAACCCTACGAACCCTTATCACATATCACATACCACCCTACGAACCCTATAGTACTGTCAGTCAACTTTTTGTTTTTTTGCAAAAAATACCTAATTTGATTTTGTTTTCCTTGGAAAT
>JAGLZA010000070.1 GCA_023131835.1 Caldifarciminota bacterium | reverse complement strand
TCAACGGAATTACCGTTGCCCAGGTCTCTGAGGTGACAGGTCTTCAGTTGGAAACCGAGACAGAACCTTATGAGGAAGGTGGCGTCAATGATTTTGTACATCAACTGCCAAAAAGAACGAAATATCAAAATATAACCCTCAAGCGGGGTATTACCGATCTTGATGAGATGTGGAGATGGCATCAGGATGTGGTTGGGGGAAAGTTCGAACGGAAAAGTGGGGCTATTGTTTTAGTAGATAGCGCTGGTGAAGACAAATGGCGGTGGAATTTTGAAAAGGCATTTCCAGTAAAGTGGGCGGGGCCTGAACTCAGAGCTGATAGCAATACAGTAGCTTTTGAGAGTATCGAACTGGCTCATCATGGGATCAAGAAGGATTATTAGGAAGGTGGACAGGGAACCGAGGAGTCAAGTAGTCAAGTGGTTGAGTGGTTGAGTGGTTAAGTGGTTAAGTGGTTAAGTGGTTAAGTGGGGGAGTGGGCAGGTGAGAATGCATGAAGTCAAAATAATTACTCTGTCTGATTCGGACTTTTATAAAAAAGTAATCGATAAGTACCAAAAAGGAAAGAGAAATCCCTTCAGGTTTCCTATGATGATTTTTTACAAACATGCAGGATGTATTTTGTCTCAAAAAATTAATATAGATATTCTGCTCCAGCTTTATTTGCATAACCGGAACATATTCTCCTCTTCAGTTGTTAAAAGCGTTCAAAATATGGAACGGTTGTTTTCATGGTTCAGGACCGAAAAACTTATTCCACAATTCATAGCAAAGCCAGTCCTATTGAGAAGCGTCCAGATGTTCAGATTGATTCGCTATGAGACCGCGTCAGGACTTTTTCGAGCTGCACAAATGGCTGTGAATAGTTTATCTTTTGTTCGTGCCCGTCCGGAAACTCAAGGTGGATATGATAGAGTTTTCAAATCGGAAACAAGCAGTTTTTCGCAAGGTCAAGGGAATCAAGAGATTGGCCGGAGCCCTCCATTGGGTATGTCGCACAGGCAATCCCGCAGATTGTTGCAAAGATTGCGGGGATGGAAGGTACTACAACCGTTATTTTCGATACCAAATACGATTTTGTATTTACACGACGTCATCGACGCTTCGGCGCCCGGTTTTACAGTGAACCGCCAACTTTTTAACCAATTTTTTAATCAGGGCAATTATGTACAGATCATAAAACCCGAAACAGTGAAGAGAAGAACCTTTCCTGTCCCGGGAATTGACGGACGTTACCCTTCTTCTCAAAAGGAAAATATAGGGGGATATCCTCCTGTACTTGAGCATAAATCGCCGGCAATATTGCCGCAGGTCAGTTTTTTGCAAAACAAAAGCTCTAACGAGACTTTTCAAAATTGGACGACCGTTAATAACCCTTTGATAAAGCACTATCATTCTAACTTTGGATCAAATGCTGCCAATTCGATCGCTGCCCAAAGAAAGACTACCTTTGAAGCGGGAAATGAAGATTTTTATTTTAATAAGGCGCAGACAATGAGCCAGGAGGTCGAAGAGCTTAGAAAAATCATCGTCGAAACCAAAGAGACGGTAATAAATAAATCCGTATCTACTCATTCTCCCATAGAGATAGATATGAAAAAGTATCTTGATATGAATCGCCTTTCGGATCAGGTCTATCAAAAAATTGAGCAAAGGATCAGGATAGAAAGAGAGAGGAGGGGACTATAGATGTTGGTAAAAGCATTTTTCACCAGGAAAGATAATCCTGCATTGATAGTTCCTTGCCTGTTCAATCCCAAAGAGTTGAGTGTTGAAAAGAGCAATCAATTTGCTGAAGTGAATATACCAGGTCTTTCTTCTCCAATATATCAGTTTGTCAGAGGGAACGCCAGATCTGTGACAATGGATATCTTTTTCGATACTTATGAGGAAGGGATAGATGTGAGGATGTTCACTGATCGGATTACCGGATGGGATGCCGGAAGCATGTTCAGCAAACTGCCTGATGCGGCAAAGGGGTTGATGGATATCGATTCTAATCTCCATGCTCCTCCAATCTGTCTTTTCATATGGGGGGCTTTTATTTTTCAATGCATCATCGAAAGGGTCAGCAAACGCTTTACCATGTTTCTTCCGGAAGGGATTCCGGTGAGAGCTACGTTAAGTGTTACGCTAAAGGAGTACAGGGAAGTAGAAGTACAGGTCAAAGAGATTGATCTTCATTCGGCTGATTTAACGAAAAGATGGGTGGTTACCCAGGGTGATAGCCTATGGTCTATTGCTGCCAAGGAATATGGGGATCCGACGGACTGGAGACTGATTGCCGAAACGAATAGGATCGATAATCCCCGCACATTAAATCCTGGTCAGGAGCTTCTGATTCCAGTGAAGGAGTAAGTAAAAGTGGCCTTAGAGAAAATATCATTGGAGACTCTAAATTTTTATGCCCCAAGGTTTGAGGTGAAGATTGAGGGTAAGAAAGTTCCTGTAAATATATCAAAAATCATCAAAGAGGCAAGGGTTGAGGAAGAAAAAGATAAGGCATCGAGATTCTCATTAACGGTGAGTGTTGAATATGACATGGAAAAAGGTGGATTTAAATGGCTCGATGATCCCCTTTTCAAAGAAGGAAACAAGGTATCAATTAAGATGGGATACGGCAATAATATGCATACTGTGATAACAGGGCGTATCTACGAATTGGAATCAAGTTTCTTTTCGGGCGATGCGCCGACTTTGACTATCTCAGGCTATGATGTCTCCTGTGATCTAAGGAGAAAATCAGGTGAAAAAACATTTCGCGACAAAAGCTATAGTGAGATTGTTCAGGAAATAGTTGGTAACGAATTCCAAACAATTATCGATACTACAGAAAAATTCGAAGGAGTTATTCGCAAAAATAGTGACACGAGTTATTACCAGTTCATCAAAGAAGACCTGGCCCGAAGAGCAGATTATGAGTTTAGAATAGATAGGGACAATAAACTGTACTTTATTAAACCCAAAGATGACACAACCGAAATTGTTACGCTTGAATGGGGGAAGGATCTTATCAGCTTTAATCCAAGAATGCGTTTGTCGGAATTGGTCACCGAAGTGGAAGTGCGGGGACATAACCCCCAGGATCCCAATTCACCCATTGTTGGAAGAGCACCTTCAGGAAGTGAACGGCCCCAGGAAAGGGGTAGGAGAACAGGAAGTCAAATCGCAAGTCAGTTTTGTCCTGAAGCAAAAAAGGTTGTGACACTAAGAAGACCTGTTTCACAAAGGCAGGCGGAGACAATTTCCCTGAGCGTACTTAATGAAGCAAGCGATACCTTATTTACAGGAAATGGAGAGTGTATTGGGATACCACAGATAAAGCCTTTGGTAGCCATAAAATTAGAGAAATTAGGGAAGCGGTTTGGCGGAAAGTATTATGTGGTTAGTGCAACCCATGCCATAAACGACAGTGGTTATAGAACCAGTTTTACTGTTAAGAGGAATGCAGCATGACTATTTTGGACGCGTTGAGAAGCGAAGACCAAAATGTAAGACAAGTCTTTGGCGTTGCCCCTGGCATTGTTACCAACAACCAGGACTCCGAAGGACTGGGAAGGGTCAAGATAAGGTTTCCCTGGCTTTCGGATGACAACGAAACCAACTGGGTGCGGGTTGCCACTCTTATGGCAGGTTCGGGACGAGGGGCTTTTTTTCTCCCGGAGGTTGGAGACGAAGTGCTGGTTGCCTTTGAGCATGGCGATATTAATCAACCATATGTAATAGGAGCCCTCTGGAATGGTGTCGCGTCACCCCCTGAAACGAACAGTGATGGCAAAAACAATATTCGCAAAATTCGGTCCCGGAGTGGTCATGAAATCATCTTCAATGATGACGACACGTCTCAACAGGAGAAGATCGAAATTCATACAAATGCAGGACATCAGGTCCTCCTGGATGACTCTGCCGGTCAGGAAAAAATCGAAATTATCGATAAAACGGGAAGCAACAAGATAACTATTGATTCGGTACAAAATTCCATAAATATTGAAAGCGCCATGCAGCTTAAGATCAAGGC
>JAGLZA010000007.1 GCA_023131835.1 Caldifarciminota bacterium | reverse complement strand
GAAGCGACGAGTCTTTTGCATTCATAGCGTTGGGCGTTGAAAACCCAAACCCCGCACCAGAGATTGCGAGTCGGGTTTTTCGCTCGGTGGTAGAGAGATATGCTTTAAGGTTGGTGAGTTAGTGAGTTGGTCTGTTAGTCGGTTCCTCCCAGACCTCCACCAGAATAAGAAGGGCGAAGATGTCATACTATGCAACTACCGAGCTTGTTTATTCGTGTTTGTCTGTATTTAAATGAGGGGGTGAGGTGATAGGACATTTTGCATTTTACACTTTGCATTTTTCATTGGAGCGAAGCGACGTGGCCTCAGTGGTTAAAAAATAGGGGTAGTCAATTAGTGCGAAGTATTGACAATATGTTGATGCTTTTTATATTGTCATCAATATGGAGATTATGGAAGAATTTTTAAATGAGAATGAATATATTCATCTATTAACAATGGTGGAAATCCTTGGAGCAATTGATCATAAAATCAGGGGGATTCAACAGGTTATTATTGCTCTTGAGGAAATTGCAGGGGATAGCACCGTTATCGAGTATCTTGACGATTTAATAAATGATGCAAAGGCCATTCAGACTTTCTATCGAGATATCATTAAGATAAGGGATTCCCAAAAAAATTTAATCAATATAAATGAATTCATTAGTGATAGATTTAGTTTGACTCCCTGTTTTCCCGTGGATATGGAAGCAGATAGGGGGAAACTTGAATTCGTATTTAACACTATAATGAGATTGGGCGGAGATGAATGTAAGATTTCATGCGAGTCTTCTGACAATGTATTTAATATCACTTTCCATTCCCCATCTTTTTGTGCCCTTTCTCTTTTAGATATGAATCTACTTTCAGACAATCTTTTATTGCTTGACTTCTATGCTGCCAAAAGAATTGTAGAGAGAATGAGTGGAAGAATCAGGATAGCGGAGGATAAGCTATCTATAGAATTTTCCGGTTAACTCTCGTGATAATATATTTTCGGATTGATGTGAAGTTTATTGAGTTTAATGTAAATATTCTGCCTTGTCATCTTTGCTAATTTAGAAGCCTTACTCACATTACCATTGGTTTTGCGCAGGATATTTCTGAGATATTTTTTTTCGAAGAGTTCTCGGGCTTCCTTATAATTAAAAATCTTTGAGGGTTCTTGTTCCTTCCCCTTGACGATTTTTTCGGGTAGATGTTCTGGTAATATTGTATCTCCTGCGCAAAGTATCACAGCCCTTTCGATAACATTCTCTAATTCCCTTACATTCCCGGGCCAGGAATAGCGCATGAGGATTTCCGTGGTTTCATCTGAGAATTCATTTACTTCCTTGCTATTCTTTTTGGAGTATATATCGATAAAATGTCGAGCGAGCAAAGGAATATCGATACTTCTCTCGCGGAGTGGAGCTATGTGTATCTTCAAAACATTAAGGCGATAGAAGAGGTCATCTCTAAAGGTTCCGTCTTCCAGGGCTTCTTCTATATTTCTGTTGGTGGCTGCGATTACCCTTGCATCTGCTTTTCTCTCTTCCGTTGAACCCACAGGATAATAGGTGCCATTTTCCAAAACTCGAAGCAATTTGGATTGAAACACCTTTGATGTTTGCACTATTTCATCAAGGAAGATAGAGCCTTTCTGTGCTAAATCAAACAGGCCGGTTTTAGTTCTATTGGCACCAGTGAAAGCACCCCTCTTATATCCAAATAATTCACTTTCAAGCAGAGTTTCCGGTAAAGCATTACAATTAATTGCAACGAAACGACCCTCCTTCCGTTGAGAATTGAAATGAATTGCCTTTGCTACCAATTCTTTGCCAGTTCCGGATTCTCCTTCAATTAACACAGTGGCTTCAGCAGATGCAACTATTTCAATTAGCTTAAATATCTCCTGCATCTGTTTACTCTTTCCCAATATTCCCGAAAAACTATATTTTTCTTCAGCAATCCTCTTTAGAGATTGATAGCTATTAAGGATATCTCTCTGCTCGATTGCTCTCTTTAATATTTCTCTGAGTGCCATTGGACTAACGGGTTTTTCTACAAAATAGAACGCCCCTAATTTCATTGCCCTGACAGCGAGATCAATAGAGGCGTGTCCTGTAATAACTATTATAGGAAAATTAGAGTCAATGTTTCGCATCTCTTTCAAGACTTCTATTCCATTCCTGTCCGGTAGAACTACGTCAAGTAATGCTGCACTAAAATCAATTTCCCTGAATTGATTCAATCCATCCGCTGCGTTTTTAGCAGTTGAAACGATGTAGTCATCCTCGAAAACTTTTTTTAGGAGTTTTAATAATTTGGGATCATCATCAATTATTAAGAGTTTATTTTTCAATCTTTCCCTCCTTTAATAGTCTTACAGCTATTTTAGCAAGCTCTGGATCAAATTGGGTTCCAATATTTTCTTGTATTTCATTAATTATTACTCGCTTGTCGAGATTATTTCGGTATGGTCTTATGGATAACATTGCACTGAGAGCATCAGCCATACTGATCACTCTGGCAAACCCGGGGATTTGGTCGCCTTTAAGTCCTTTAGGAAATCCTGCGCCATCATATCTTTCATGATGATAAAGAACAGCCTTAATTATCCTATCATCACTAACCGAAGGGCGCAAGATGTCGGCTCCAAGTTCAGGATGTGTCTTTATGATTGTATATTCATTTTCTGTTAGAGGACCGGGCTTTAACAATATAGAGTCGGGTATCCCTACCTTTCCCACATCGTGCACTAAAGCAGCATTGCAGACAACCTCAATTTCATTCTCTGAATACCCTATCTCCCTTGTTAATTTTATAGTGATGGTGCTAACTTCTAATGAATGCCCTTTTTGATACGGATCCTTTGCTTCCAGAGCCTTTACCAGTGATCTGATCGTTCGGAACATCGTATCTTCAAGCTTGATTCGCTGCTCTTGAACCTTTACCTCAAGTTGTTCTGAATACCGCCGCTTCAAGGTCAAAAGATGATTCCGCTCCTTGACCCTATCCAATATGCTAACGACCTCCTGGGTATCGAATGGTTTCAAGATGTAATCAAAAACACCCATCCGCATTGTGCTTCTTATGTGACTCATATCATCAAAACCTGAAATCATAACTATAGAAGCATCTGAATTTATCTTCAAAATCTCCTTTGCCACGGCTATTCCATCCATTCTTGGCATACCGATGTCCAAAAGGACACAGTCAATGCTCTTTCTCTTGTAGATTTTTAATGCTTCTATTCCATTGGATGCTATCTCGCATTTATAACCTTCCACAGATAGTGTTTTTTCCAGTATGTCCCTTACTTGTTTATCATCATCAACAATAAGTAAATCCATATAGTATAATATAAAAAGAAACCCTATTTTGTCAAGGATTTTCTACAATTGTTTATAAAAAAAACTCGATATACAATCAATCGAAAATTATCTCATTCATAATCAGCGCCTTATCTTTGGAACGGTTTTTTTATATAAATAGTAAGAGGTAAGAATGTTAGAATATACAAAGACAAAAGAGATAGATGTATTCTTTATATTCAGATGGCTTATTCTGCTTTCGATAATATTGATTGCAGGATATGTAACAAAAGAACCCCAGAAAATCAAGCTTGTTTACACTGTAATTGCAATTTATTTCATTCTAAATATTGCATTTAGATTTATTCGGCCGGAATTGTTTAAAAGACAAATTGTTCTGTTCGTAACCTTCCTTCTGGATATTATTATTGTTTCTTCAGTATTCTATTTCACAGGAGGGATAACCTCTGATTATTATATATTCTATTTCTTGACCGTTATGGTGGCGTCCATTTATTCTGGAATAAAGACTTCTCTGGCTATCACTATTGCCTGTGCTGGTATATATCTCTGGTTGGTAAGTCGAAATAATGTTGTTTCCCTGGAAGACCCTGTTCTGCTTTTAAAGGTGGTTTTTCTATTCCTTACAGCCTTTATTAGCAGTTTATGGAATAGTATGATGAAGGAAAAGATTGAGGTGGTAAAAAAAGAGGGATTAGAGCATAAGAAGGTTCTCGAAAATTACTTGCAGAGTATTATAAATTCAATGAATAGTGGTATCCTCATTTTTGATAAAGAAGAGAAGATGCGCATCATCAACCCCAGGGGTAATGAACTCTTGAGTGACAGCGAAGAAAATGTTTTGATGATAGAGGAGAGTTACAAAAAGGCTAAAGAGTCAAATGAACGCCACCAATTGGTTCAAGCAAAGGATGGAAGGTACTGGGGTTTGAATTGGACAACCTTACGGGATACTGAAGGAAAAGAATCTGGAATGATTGCTATCTTCAATGATGTTACCGAGCGTATAAGGATGCAGAGAGAAATGGAACGTTCTCACAGGATAAATCGATTGGGAAATATGACATTGCAGATTGTTCATGACCTGAGAAATCCGCTTGGAGTAATTCTGGGGTTAGCGCAGATGCTGAGTAATTATTCCGATGATACAAAAGCAAAGGAATATGGAGGAAAGATTCTTTCATCTTGCGAACGAATCAATAATCATATTGAAGATATGCTAAGTTTTTCTCGTGAATATAGTATAAATAATACGGTATTTGATTTACACTCTCTTATAATGGAAGTTATCAGTAATTTTAAGGAGGAAGGCTCTCTAAGAGATCAGGATATTGATATTCAATTGAGGGTTCAAGGGGAAGAATGTATGATAAGCGCTGACAGGGAGAAGATGATGAGGGTTTTTGATAATCTCATAAAGAATGCCTGTGAGGCCATCAAAGAGAACCCCAAAATTACTATAAGCGTATCAGAGGATAATAAAAAGGTTACCACAACTATAGAAGATAATGGGGTTGGTATTCCGAAATCTAAATTAGATGAGATATTCGAGCCCTTTATAACTACTAAGAGCAATGGCACAGGGTTGGGACTCTCAATCGTTCAGCGGATTATTTCTTGCCATAAAGGAAAGATCTTTGTTGAAAGCAGAGAGGGTCATGGCACTATCTTTACAATAGAGTTGCCAAAAAAGGAGGTCTAAATGCCGCGTGTTTTAATAGTAGACGATGAGCCATCTATACTATATCTATTCAAGGAATTTTTCAAACTCAAGGACTTTGAGGTTGATACTGCCGATAATGGTCTGGAAGCTTTAAAGAAACTCCATAACAATAAATATCATTTAATGATTTTGGATGTCAAAATGGGAGAAAAGCATGGATTGGAGGTTCTTGAAGATATTATTGATAGAGGATATGATTTTCCAATAATAATGTGTACAGCATTCGGACATTTAAAGCAGGATGTAGACATTATAGCCGGAGATAAAATGGATGTTGATTTTATTACCAAGCCCCTGGATCTTGAAGAATTATGGAGTAAAACGGTGTCTTTATTGAAAAGCCATGCTATCAAAACAGATAATAAACTCGGTAGCTCAACATAGAGATTTCAATAATGTCCTGAAGAAGATACTCGACCTTTCCCAGGAGATCATTCGTAGTGAGGCGGCAACGTTGTTTTTAATCGACCGTAAGACAGATGAGCTCGTATTTCAGATTGTTAATGGACCCACTTCAGAAAAACTCCGAGGGAAACGGATAAGATTAGGAGAGGGTATAGCAGGAAAGACTGCAATATCTGGGGCGACATTGATGGTAAATAAAGCGAAGAAGGATTCAAAACACTCGGATAAGTTTGATAAAAAAACAGGGTTCATTACAGAATCCTTATTGACGGCTCCCCTTATAGTTGATAACGAAATAACAGGAGTTATTGAATTAATCAATAGTCGGTATGGGGGTTATACAGAGAAGGACAGGAAACTAATCGGACAATTTGCTGCACAGGTTTCCTCGATATTGGAGATAGCACTCCTCAGTGAACGGCTGGCAAGATCAGAGGAATTTCTTAATGTGGTTATAAACTCCCTCCCCGGCGGGCTTTTAATCGTGGATGAAGAACATAATATCAGGAGGGCAAATTTATCTTCTCAAAAGATGTTGGGCAGGGGAAAGATAGAGGGTTTAAAACTCGAGGAAATTTTGCCGTCGAAAGCGTTGGCCGAAAAGGTTCTTAGTCGTAAATATGCACAGGGATTGGAAGCAACTATTGCAATGGACGGGAAAGAAAGACATCTACAATTCAATATATCAACCGCAAAGGGAATGGATGCTTTCGGTATCGAAAGGGAATATACTGTAATACTTGTCAGCGATGTAACAGAAAGGGTAGAGTTGGCCAGGCTCAAATATACCAGGGAAATAAACTCGCGTTTCCTTGATGGGATTTCTCATAACCTGAAGACACCTATTACCTCAATTATTGGATTGAGTCAACTCCTTTATGAATATAAATCATTATCTGAAGATACCAGACAATCGGTGAAGATTATCAATGAACAGGGATTACGAATGAAAGAGTTGGTGGAAAAACTCCTTGATATAGCCCAGATTAACAAGAGCAAGATTCTAAATACCAATAAGAGAATTGAACTAATTGCATTGTTAAGGGAAGTGATTAAAGAATGCAATCCCGGGCAGATTCATCTACCCTACGAAGATAAGGAATATTATATTTTAGGTAATTACAAATGGCTGTATAGTTCATTAAAGGAATTATTTCTGATAGGGACAAGGGATAATGATTCAGAGATAAATGTCTTTTTGTCGGAAACAAATGGGGGCATTGCTTTTAGTATAAACGGATTGAATAAAATTGTAACAGAATTGTTATCAATAAAAAGTGCCTCGGTATTAAGATTTGATGACCCCTTGAGTGAGGATAGTGGGATGGCACACCTGAGCCTATCATTGGTAAGATTGATACTCAGTGAACATAGGATAGAGGTTAAGTTAGATAAAGAGAATAATATCATTACTCTGAATTTCAATAGAGCCTGATAAAATCTTTGCTTCCCTTGTAGGGGCGTGATTTATCACGCCCGAATCGTAGGGGCAATTCATGAATTGCCTCTACTTGTTTCGCGCCCTGTAGGGGCGAGATATATCTTGCCTTTTGTAGGGGCGAGGTCTCCTCGCCCTCTGCAGTTGCCCAAATTCCCCTTTTATTGCCACGGTTCCTGCACGGTTTATTTAAAATTTCCTTATATAGAATGCAAAGAAAGTAAAAGGAATTAGTTGAATGGTTAAATGGTTGAATAGTTAAATAGGAGCGAACCCTACGAACCCCATGAACCCCATGAACTCCATGAACTCCACAAACCCTTATCACATATCACATACCACATATCACCCCACGAACCCTTACCGACGCATGACTCGTAGTGTTACAAAGTCAACTCCCGATCCTTAAGATTGAATGCCCCTGCCAGATTCTTTTTCTCCCTTTCTCCTTCTGAAAACACACAAAATAAAGGGGATTGGTGGGGCTTTGCGAACTTCGCTCTGTTTGCGTGCTTTGCGAGAAAAAAGTGGGAGGTAGTGTGAGGTACTTCTTGACTTGACAGGGCTACAAAAAGAGATACAATTCCGAAAAAAAGGAGGTTCGATGAAGATACTAATATGTGATGCACTCGCAAAGAATGCTATCGATGGGCTAAAATCTCTTGGGGTAGATGTGATAGAAAAGACATCAATAGAGAAGGAAGAGTTGATGGGAGAGATTACCGATTACGACGGTATTATTGTGAGAGGTCGAACAAAGGTCAGAAAGGACCTGATAGATAAAGCAGCGGGTAGTCTGGGGTTTATCATTAGAGCAGGTGTTGGTCTGGATAACATAGATTTTGAATATGCGAGGGAGAAAGGTATAGAGGTTATCAATACACCAGAAGCAACCACAAACTCCGTTGCAGAACTTGCAATTGCTCATATTTTTTCTTTGCTCAGGGATATTCCAAGAGGGACATCTACTTTAAAGAAAGGAGAATGGATAAAGAAACAACTCGTAGGCTCGGAACTTACTGGTAAGACGGTTGGAATAATTGGTATGGGTAGAATCGGTAGGAGAGTAGCTGAATTGGTCATACCCTTTGATGGCTCAGTTCTGGGGTATGATCCCTATGTCAAAGAAGTGGATAATGATAATATCAAAATGACTAACCTTGATGAACTCCTCACCAATTCCGATATCATTACCCTGCATCTCCCCCATACGGATGAGACGCATTATCTTATAGGTGAAGAGGAATTAAGAAAGATGAAAGATACGGCCTTTCTAATCGATTGTGCAAGGGGTGGAATTGTGGATGAGGAAGCATTATATAGAGTGTTAAAGGATGGAGCGATTGCCGGGGCAGGATTTGATGTCTTTGAAAAGGAACCTCCTGAGGGTTCCAAACTGATGGAATTGGATAATTTCAACTGCACACCCCACATAGGTGCACAGGCTAAAGAAGGCAAGGTAAGATTGGGTGAGGAGGTAGTAAAAAAGGTAGCCGCCAGGTTGTGATCAGGTTTAAATCGACTTTGTGACTTTGTATGTAGGGGCGTTCAATTGAACGCCCTTACAATTATTCCAAAACAATTGTGGGAGTGGGTTATTCGTCCGTACTATCGAGCCCGGAAGGACTCTCCCACATATTGTGGTCAGGAAACCGCTCCCACAATGTAGGAGGGACATCCCTGTCCCGATTTTGGAGAACGCAGAACAAGTTCTGCTACTCCGAAAGAGGAAGAGCGAACTTTCCCGGGAACGGAGTAGCGAAATATACCAAAAATGGAGTAGCGAAACTTGTTTCGCGCCTTGTAGGGGCGTATTGCATACGCCCACTTTCGAAGAGAAAAGTGTGAGGGTGCTATCCTTTATTAGTATTGGATTTTTTTATTTGTTTTAAGAGTTTATCTGGTAGGTAAAATCCTTTTTTTCGAAGTTTAAGAGATTCTTTGTACGCCGAAGATATTATACCTTTTCTCTCTGCTCTTGCCAGAAGTCCAACCGTCCCTGTAATCTTTAATCCGAGTTCTTTTGCGATATTTCTTGCTTTCATGTCGTCAATAACAGGAAGATATTCTTTATTTCGAAAAGCAAAGGTTGTAACTTCTGCTTCTCCTCTCCCCAGGTTTAATTTATGTCCAAGAAGATTTAATAATGGTTCTTCAACCTTTTTTAGTTTTATGCATTTAAGTGTAAGTTTACCGAATTCTTTTAGCACGCTATCAGGAATGACAACTTCTTTGTATAATTCGCAGAGTATTTTGATAATTCCTATACTTTCCAATGCTATGAGGCAAGAGGTATCAACTACAACTTTTTTTTCAGGCATTGGAAAGTTCTTCTGCGACGTTTATCCCTTCATATTTTATAGGGGGAATACCTTTCTGGAGAAGAATTTCTGCAAATGTTCTTTCTGAATATCCTGCTACCTCAGAGGCTTTACCAAGGGAAACTATTCCATCCTCAAAAAGTTTTGCAGCGAGAATTATTCTTATCTCCTCCACTTTTAGATTGATATCAGGTATTTCCAACTTTACGCCCACAACACTCTCCTTTTTCTATAATATTACCTAAGACCTTACAAATGTCAAGTGTGCCCAGGATTCCGTCCCTGACAGCAAGGTCAGGAATGCCTGAACCCTATAAAATAAATTCCTTTTATTCGAGCAAAATGCACGGTTAAACCCATCTCTGCTATGTAGGGGCGAGGTTTCCTCGCCCAGAATGTAGTGGCAAGATACATCTTGCCCTCTGTAGAGGCGACCCCAAACGGGTCAGGGAACCTGACCCCTACAATTGTGATGAAAAATGTAGAGACGAGGCAATGCCTCGTCTCTACGATTGGTTTTTTATCGGAAAGATGCATTCTTCCTGTAGGAGTATTTAATTAAACAAATTTAGGGAGGAAGTGTGCTTTGCGTTCTTTGCCCCATTTGCGCACTTTACGAGAAAAGGTGTAGGGGTGGAGGATTTCTCCCTTGACAACACATTATATCCATTTATCCTTTGGTTATGAAAAATGTATACAAAACAATCATTTTTCAGAAGTTCACTGCGGATTTAAAGAGGGACAGTAGGGGCAATTCATGAATTGCCTTACATGTTTCGCGCAAGGGGAGAACGCAGAGCAAGCTCTGCTACTCCGAAATCCTTGTGGTATCGCGGTTTGGAAACCGCTCCTACATTGTAGGAGGGACATCCTTGTCCCGATTTTGAACGCAGAGCAAGCTCTGCCACTACGAAGATATAGTTGGGGGTTTCAGGGTATAAATAATGGATATTAAGAGTCTCGAGTTAATAAAAAAGGGTGGATTTACGGATATATACCAGAAGGGCGGGGTTGTTTATAAATTGGGACATCTCTCCCACAGGGATATACTCTGGGGTCAGTTTAATCTCTTGCGTGAACTCGATGACCCTCATTTTCCTTTAGTTTATGACTGGCTAAAAGACGACAAGTTTTGCGGATTCACGATGGAATTCTTAAAAGCTTCCACTATAGATGAACTCTTTCAAAAGGTTCCAAAGAGAAAGAAAGATTTCGACCGATTAAAAAGGATACTTCTGAATATACTGGATGCTATCTCCCTACTTCATTCAAGGGGTATCATTCACGGAGACCTAAAACCTTCTCATATATTTATTGATGATGATGACAACATAAAGATAATTGACCCTGGTTATGACCCTGATATCATAACCCCTTTATATGCTGCACCAGAAGCCATAATGGGAGAACCCTCTGAGGCCTCGGATATATATTCTATTGGTATAATCTTATATGAAACAATCACAGGTAAGAAACCCTTTGGTGGTTCCCTTCAAAAGATAGTTCATAGCAAATTAGCCGAGGATCTGGTTCAACCATCACAACTGAATCCATCCATACCAGAGGATTTAGATGGATTGATTCAAAGAATGGTTTCCAGAAGACTCGATTGGAGACTGAAGAAGGTCTCTGATGTATGGAGACAACTGGAGATAGGCTTATCTGAGAATGTTATAAGTGTCTCCTTTCTTCCTGTGTTTGTCGGAAGGAATGCGGAGCTTAAAGATTTCGGTGAGATGATGAATCGCCTGCCCGAATCTCATATTCTTTGGGTAGTAGGGGATATGGGTATGGGAAAGACCCAATTCCTTAATCGCTGCAGAACCAGAGGTTTAATGAAGGGGTTATCAGTAAGGGAGGTTTCCTGTGGTGAATTCTATAAACTACTGGAGATGGGCGAGTTTCCCGGCGAACCGATCGTTCTTTTGGTTGACGAACCAGAGAGAGTGGAAACCCTATCCGTGACACTCAAACAGAATGCGGAAAGGATCCGCCATAATCCTTTGATTATACTAATAACCAGTGAAAAGAAACCAGAGGAGATCTCGGAATTAGCCGATATAACGACGATATTATCCCTGTCTCCGCTCAATAAGAAGGAGATAGGGGATGTCTGTGATAGGAATTTCCCAAAACTAAAGAACAGGGATGCTCTCATCTCATTCATTACCGAGAGGACTAACGGGATTCCCTTACTGATAAACCAGACACTACGATATCTATCGGATGAGGGAATAATAGGTAGAAAAGGAGAGGAATGGGTGTTCAAAGAAGAGGAGGTAAGGAACATACCTTTTTCTCCTGATATAAAAGAGTTATTAAAATTCCAGGTTGAGAATCTCTTAGATGACGAGGGAAATCTACTCAAAGTATGTTCAGTGTTTCCGAACAGGATTCCGCAAAGGTTCTTCCTTGGTCTTGGAATCAAGAATCCATACAGCATAATCGAATCCCTTGTTATTAAAAGATTGCTCGTGAAGAATGAAGGAATCATTCAGTTCAGCAATAAATGGATACAGGAACTCCTCTATCAAACCTTAAAGAAGGAAGAGAAGAAAAGGATATATCAGAAGATAATAAAGGAAGAACCCATCACAGAACCTGAGGTTCTCTATCCTCTGCAGATAGAACTGGGGATGAAGAAGAAAGCCCTTCAATCCCTGAACCAGGCAATAAAAGAAAGGATAAAACAGAGAGACTATCCTGCTGCGATTGAACTTTTGCAAAAAATCCTTTCCTTGAAGGCTGACAAACAAAAAAGAATGGTTCTTGCAAGACTCCTTGAACTGGTGGGTAGATACAAAGAGGCACTTGATTTATATGAAAAACTCCTGAAAAAAGATCCGAATAATCCCTATTTCCTTCTAAAACTCGGAGCGAATCAGAGACGGATAGGTCTCTGTGACCAGGCTGAAGAGAATCTAAGATTAACGATTGATAAAGCATCTGGGTTCCATAAGCAGAGAGCTATCTATGAACTTGGAAGACTCTTTCTGGAAGAACACAAGCTTGATGATGCTTCTCGACTTTTATCAAGGATAACGATAAATAAGGAATCAATGATTCCGGAGCTCCATTATCTTGCTGTCCATATTGCATATCTTGAGAACAAACCGGATGATGTCATCAGGATATGCAGTGAGATTCTCAACAGGGAACTCTCCGCCCCATTGGAAGGAGGATTCTTGACACTGATAGGTCTTGCCAAGCAGAAAAAGGAGGAGTATAGGGAGTCTATTGATTACTTTGAGAAGGCTTTAGAAATAGAAAGGGAATCAAAGGATAGATCCAATGAAGCGATCAATCTTATGAATAAGGGTTTCTCTTTATTGCAACTGGATAAATACAGAGAAGCCGTTAGTGAGATAGAGACCGCGCTCTCTATATTCCAGTCTGCAAGAATGAAGGATATGGAGATGAGGGCAATATGGAATCTCTCTGTTCTCTATCTTCGGATGAGTTTCTGGGATAAACTTGAGGAAAGGATACAGCAGTTTGAGGAGAGATATGGTGATATTGATTCCCTATTAAAGGAGGGATTAGTATATATCGGGATGTATAGGGGGGATTATGCTGATGTAGAAAGGTTGATTCTGGAATTAAAAAAAGAGGATGAATCAACCGATGAGTTCCAGGCACTCCTTTCATCTTATAAGGGTGAATGGAAAACCTCAGAGATATTATTCAAAAAGGCAATAGAGGAAGTCAAAGGAAACAGGAGAAAGGAAAGAGATATCCACTTAAGTCTATCAGAAGTCCTGTATAATCAGGAAAAAACAGAAGAAGCAATAGGTATTCTTGATCCTTATATGAAAGAGATTAGCAAAATAAAATCCGATTTCG
Organism: Caldifarciminota bacterium; assembly: GCA_023131835.1. GTDB lineage: Bacteria > Hydrothermota > UBA3072 > UBA3072 > UBA3072 > JAGLZA01. Next base: position 3,183 of record JAGLZA010000007.1, on the reverse strand, counting down.
AGAGAGCCAAACTTTTATCTGCCTGGGGAGTGATAAATAATGATTCTTCATCTATTAAAGAGGCAATAAATCTATTTACCTCACTTGACCTGCCATTCTATACAGGTAGGGCTTACCTGAAGATGGGTATCATTTCATATAAAGAGGATTTCTTGGAGGATGCGGTTTCTTCTTTGAGGAAAGCAGAGGAGATATTCTCAAGGTTAGGAGCAAATTCCTTTCTCACAAGGGTAAGGGAACTCCTTTCCGAATGCGCTGAAAGGTTGGCAGGCAGCAGGGGATATATTCGAACCTATGGCGAGATATCCCGGTTATTAGCCTCACTGGATTCGGAGAAACGATTCGATGAGGCTCTCTCTATCCTTGCCAGATTCTTTTCTGCAGAGAGGGGTGCTATCATCCTGAAGGAGGATGAAAGGAATGTTATCATATCCTCATACAATATCGACAGAACCACACTAAAGGATGCGACAAAAATATCATCAACCATAACCAGGCAAACGGAAAAAGGAGAGGTTATCATATCGGTTGATGCAAAGGAGGATGAACGATTCAGGGAACTGGATTCCGTTAACAGGAACCAGATAAGGTCCATCCTCTGCGTTCCCATAACAGCAGAAGAGAGGATATACGGGGTACTCTATCTCGATTCTACAATCAAGAAGGAATTATTTCTGCCGCGGGATAAGGAATTTCTTCAGTCTATGGGAAGATTCTTGGGTATCCTTTTCTCAAAAGGGGATCTACTCTATCGTCTAAAAGATGAGAATATCCAGTTGAAGAAGATGACCCGGTCAAAAGACTCATTTCATTCCATCATCGGGATATCCGAATCAATGCAGGAGATATACGACATTATCGAAGAGACTGCTCCACTTGATATAAATATCCTTATAACAGGAGAGACAGGAACCGGCAAGGAACTAATTGCAAGGACGCTCCACCAATTGAGTAAAAGAAATGCTCGTCCCTTTGTAACAGTGGACTGTAGTTCCCTGACAGAGACCCTGCTTCAGAGCGAACTATTCGGACATAAAAAGGGTTCCTTTACAGGTGCGATGGATGATAAGCAAGGGATGTGCGAGGTGGCAAACGGAGGCACGCTCTTCCTCGATGAGATAGGTGATGCCCCGTTGTCCATCCAGGCTGGTCTTCTACATATTACGGATCGTGGGGAACTCAGGAGGGTGGGAGAGACAAAATGGCGAAAGGTAGATTTGAGGATAATATCTGCAACGAATAAGGATATTGACCAGGCTATTCTTGTCAAGGAATTCCGGGACGACCTCTTTTATCGATTGAATCATATAGCCATAAATATACCCCCTTTAAGAGAAAGAAGGGAAGACATTCCTCTCTTCCTCAGGCATTACCTGAGGCTCTACTCAGAGAAGAAAGGAAAGAAGGTTGAAGGGTTTACGGATAAGGCAATGGGACTGTTAAAAAAATACCCCTGGCCAGGCAATGTCCGTGAACTAATACATACAATAGAACTATCGCTCATCAAGACCAGGGGGCCACTCATATCGAGAAATGACCTCCCTGATAAATTCAAAGACGAGATAGAAGAGAAACTCCCTGATTGGGACCAGATCCAATCAAGGTGGAAGAGGGAAGCAATCCTTCAAATTCTGGATGAAACCAATGGAAATATTGCAGAAGCAGCAAGAAAACTCCACATCTCCAGACGCCATCTCTATAGACTCCTTGATAAATTCAAGATAGAGAGGTAAATGTGACACAGATGTCACAAAGTGTGACATATATGTCATATAGTTAAGCCTACAACTATCAAAGACTTATTACAAAACAAGCAGAAAAGCGTGACATTTATGACACAGTTGTTCTTTATATAAATTTTTACCTTATTGAATATCAATAAGATAATCTTTGGCACGATTATTGTATATATAATAAGTAGAATAAAGAAGGAGGTTTCAGATGTGGTTATTGTTTAATATTTTTCTGATTATTTTGGGTTTTGCCAATCCAATGAATGGAGTTGTATCTGCTGATGAAGTTATAGTGGATGGTCAATATTCGGATGTTATGGGTGGTGGTGGTGATGGTGGTGGTATCCCTGAGATTCCCTGAAGGAGGTCAAGATGAATGTGGGAACAAAGAAAACAAGGCATCTCGTCAAGATAGTAACCAATGATGGAGCCCGGTTTGAGGGCGAGATCTCGGCAAGGGATATGATGGGTTTTTATCTCCGTGTCCCAACGCCGATGGGCAGAGACCGAACTATCTTCGTGTATCATCACTCGATCTCTCACCTTGAAGATGAGGGTTGGAGATAGTATAAAGAAATAGATGGCACACAGCCTGTGGGTTTTCGGGCTGTGCCATAATATAGAAATGGCAGATCTAAATCAGTATCTATATAAGGTTCTTGATGTTGCCCCAATTCCTATAGTTGGTTGGGATAAAGTGGGGAAAATTATTTACTGGAACAAGAGGGCTGAAATGGAGTTTGGATGGGAGGAGGGAAAAGTGCTTGGTGAGAATGTGAAGAGTCTTGTGGGTATAAGCCTTCGTGGGGAAATGCTGGATGTTCCGGATGAATTATCAGAAGATGATATATCAGTAGTCCACAAGACAATCATTTCTACAAAAAAAGAAAAAAGGATTTTTGAGTGGACATCTCTACTCTTTCCTTCTTACATTACTTCCATATATGGACTTTCTATGGCAAAGGATATATCGCGAATAAAGGTTCTGCAGGAAAGGATGAAAGAATCTCACAGATTGGCATCGATGGGCAGGATACTCGGACAGATATCCCACGAGATAAATAATATTATGACGGTCATCGAGGGTTATTTATCCCTTGCTTTTGGGGAAACTGAGGGTAAGGAGGGACATGAAGATATAGTTGCTGCACTGGATGCGTTATTAGAGTTGCAAGCCCTGATGAAGAATACCCTTTCTCTCTTAAGGCAACCTGTTCAAACTTCTCATAAATGCCGAATCAACAAATTAATAAAAGAACTGGTAGAATTTTCAAGAAAGATTCTTCCTGGAGAGGTAGATCTCAGGGTCATACTCTCCAAGGAAGATCCGGAAATAAAGTGTAACGATATGGTTCTCCATCATATACTTCTCAATCTTATCCTCAATGCCCGTGATGCTCTTAATGGGAAAGGCTCGATCTTGATAAAAACAGATGCAATTGAGAATTCC
>JAGLZA010000069.1 GCA_023131835.1 Caldifarciminota bacterium | reverse complement strand
GGTCCAACAAAAAGAGTTTGGCATATGTCATAACCTAAAGCACCTTGCAAGGGGAAAAGACTATCTTGAGTCGCTTCAAGAACTTCGGTAATAACTTTTGTTCCATCCTCATTGCTTGGGACTGGTTCATCACTGTCCATGCTTTTATCTTGGACTATACGGATGCGGTCAAATTTCGTAGAGTCAACCATAAAAGGCGAATGGGTTGTGTATATTACTTGATGATTTCCCTTCAACTCTTCATCAATATACCTAAGCAAGTCTCCTTGAGCCCTGCCATGTAAGAAAAGACCTGGTTCATCTAGAAGTAGAATAAGCGGTTCATTCTTGCGTTGCTGTTGGTCGAACCAAGCTAGGAATGAAAAAAACCAAACAAATCCCCGTGAGCGTGTTCCAAGTGGTGTTGACACCATCCTCTTGGTATCATGAATACGAGCCCAAATGTTCGTTCCTGAAGTCATACCTTCGGGGTCACCTGGGCGTGCTGAACGCACATCAAATTTCATAAAGAGATGCTTGTTTTGTGACCAATATTTCAAAACCTTTTCGCTAAGGTGATTACTAGCACCTTCAAGTTTATTAAGGAGCCATTCAGTCCTATCAGGATTGATAAGTTGGTCTAAATTTAAACGTGCCATCTCTATTAATCCGAGAAGCGGATAATCTGTTTCACTGCATTTGTTTTGATTAACTCTCTCCTTTAAAGTTTCGATATTTTCGTGCCCCTTCATTACATAGTATTCATCAAAATATAAGAATTTAGGCAATACATTTTCTAGATGGTTATTATAAACGTGTAGAGATAATCCTTTAGCCTCTTGAATCTTTTTCAACTGTGAATTTAGAGATTCAATCTTAGGTATGTCATTATCTTTATCTTCTTGGGGATTTCCTGCATCTTTCAAGGAAGCACTTTTTTCGATTATCAAGGCACTCAACTCTTCAATATTAGAGCAGGTAAGCAACTCACTTGACAAATCTTTTGAAAGCTGTGCCGCATCAATCATCGTTTTTACAGCAGCTTGTTCATTAACAGATAATTCAACATGTAGAACATTAGAGTAACCCCTTTTTAGTGTTAGTATAGGCTCACGGAGAATGCCCGCCCCAAATTCAGACTCAACGTTTGAGACTTCTTCAGGACTAAGTGTGAATGTGGCTTCGACAACAATTGCAGGAGTTCGTCTCTTAGCTTCGATGCCTTGTTGATAATCCTCAACTTCAGCTCTAGGATAATCGTCAGTTACATCAAACTTAGCGTGCCCAGGGATGATTGGATTTAGCCGATAAAGTGCCTGTAATATTGCTGTTTTTCCTGCCTCATTTTTTCCAACCAAGCAAGTTATATCCCCAACATCAAAGCGGTTAGAAGAACGTATAGATTGAAATTCTGATATTTCAACGTTACTTAGCTTCATAGCTTACCTCTTCCATTTGGAAGTGGTTAAAGGTTTCTCGCTTATGACACGTTATGGAAACTTCCATGCGAACAGTATATGTTAATCCCGAAATCAAGTCAATAAAGGTAATTAAATGAACTCAAGACAGGCAAGAATAAAAGGGATAACGTCTCCGCTCTCCCCTCTTCGTTTAATCCCATTCCTCTTACCTTGAAATATTCTGCAAGTGGAGACCAATCTACACTATCAAGAAGCATTGTGAAGCTAAATAACGCTCTGAAGAGCAATCAAG
>JAGLZA010000068.1 GCA_023131835.1 Caldifarciminota bacterium | reverse complement strand
GATAGAATACCGATTCTTCCAATATCTCGATATGGAAGCGCATTACTCGTAGACGGCTCACGATCTATGGAAGCCACGTTATCAATGGGCAGTCATCCAATAGACGAAGTGAGTAAGGTAATGTTCACAAAGGACGTGGCGTTTAAAGGAACTGCTGATTATACCTTATATCTTCAGGATAAAGCGGATACGATGTGGAGTAATCTGCACGTAGGATGGTTGGATGCACATGCGGGTATTTATTCATACGGAACGGTCAAAATGCAAGGGCATCCGTTAACGGGAGTCCCAACACCAACTTCGGGAAGTCATGCGGCGAACAAAGCGTATGTGGATGCACAAGGGGGAGGAATAGGGACACACGGTAATGAATACCACGATCCAGATATGCTACCAACAGCAGGCGGTACGCATACGGGAACGTTATGGATGAGCAACGGTGCGCTTAAAGATATGCTGCACATACGTTCGCCATCAAGTAATGCTTTAGCTTTATCATATGGACTTTCGAGTAAGTTAACAATAGAAAGTGACAAAGTACAAATCTGGGATGATTTGATAAGTGCATATAATAATCAAGACAAATTAGGTGATTCAACGCATACATGGAAAGAATTTCATGCTACGGATATACATGCATACGGAACTGTGGATGTTCATAATCATCCAATAGACGATGTAAAAAAAATAGGTTTTCGGGATATACACGATGTAGCGTTAATAACAGAAGGAACATACACAATATCAGTCCTTACTAAGGACGAATCGACATGGGGTATTCTACGTGCAGGTTTTTTCAGTGCTTATTCTGGTCTTGTGTGGACTGTTGGAGACAAGCAAGCGGGGGAGGCTCTATCTGGGGGTAATTTAGTGTATATGAAATCAGATGGCAAATGGTGGAAGACAGATGCAGATGCAGAATCAACGACAAAGGGATTATTAGGCATCGCAATGGCGGATATATCTGCCAATAATACAGGGAGAGTACTTATTTTTGGTGGGGTATCAAGTGCGGGATGGTCATGGACGGTGGGTGCACCCATTTATGTTTCATGCACCGCGGGGGGGTTAACACACACAGCACCTTCAGGGAGTGGTGATCAAGTGCGTAAAATAGGTCATGCGTTAAGTGCAACTACAATAATTTTCAATCCGGACGCAACGATTTTGGAATTGACGTAATCTAAATAATATTTATATACAATAATAATAGAGATAGAGTGATGTCAAAACAATGTGCAGTTGTAACGGAGTACCGTTCAAAGCCCAGCTACTACCCTTTTTTAGATTATTTAAAAGAGATAGGCTATCCAAATATTATCTTCGTTTCGATAAAAGAAGCGACCAAAGATAGTTTATTTAATAAAATAGATGAGGCAGTAGCTAAAGGATGCACGAGGCTATTATTTTATAAAAACTGGGGGCATGGTTCTGAATGGACGGAGGCTTATGAGCAGGAATATTATATATCTGCGATATATCATAAACTACACGAGTTACGTGATTTAGAACAGGTTATTTGGTTTTCGACTGGTTGTTATAGCCATTTACGAGTACCGAAAATGGTTAAACAAATGGGCCCTCCGCGTTTTGAGCAAGTCACGAATCTTTTTCTTACAGGAGCGTGGGAGATATCAGAAGGAAATAAAACTACCTCAAGTTGGGTGAAGGCATTAAAAGCAAATGATAATGATATGGTAGCAGCAGCGAAATGGATAAATAAAAATTATCCCGGTCCCGGAGAGGAAAACCCTTATTTGGGATGGGCAAATTTAACAGGTAAATCGGTAGTTTCGATAAAACCTAACGGGGCACCACCATCGACACCACCGCCAACACCAAAGAAAAGTTATTTAGATTGTTCTTCAGTACCTCATGGAGCAAGCATATGGCTGAGGTGAGCGAAAACGACAACAATATCAAAAATAAACGGGATAGCAATTGCGAATATATCAAAAATAAATGGCATAGCGAAAGCGAGTATATCGAAAGTAGATGGTATTGATATGTTGGCAGGTGCGTGGACCACGCCAACTGCAATTCATTCTAAATGTGGTGAGGATGCACTATACCCTGCGTCACACACAATCGATGAAAGTTTAAGTACTTATTGGAAGCATAGTATAGGGCACGAGCATTGGATTATCTTTGATATGGGGTCTACAAAAACAGTTCAGAAAGTCAGATTCTATTGTTATGGAGGAACTTATTTATGTATATGTGCAGTATCTGCTGTTTATATTAATGATACTGCGGATGAATCAGGAGGGAGTAAGGGTAGTCTTAGTACCGTCCCATCTGGAGATAACTGGAATGAGATAGATGTGGTAAATACAAATGGCAGGTACATTAAATTAAAACTTAAAACTTATGAGACCCATATGGTCTGTCAAATTACGCATGGATTGGACAATCTCAAAGAATTTGAAGCGTATGTATAAACTATTTATATCCTGAGAGGATTATATGTATTAAAAATGGTTTCAGAAGAAGAGCGGGCGAAGTTATTTGAACGAAAGGCACGTGATGTTTTAGAAGCACGAAGAGACATCAAGAAATTTACCAGAACACATAAAGAGCGTGTTCGTGAACAAATTAAGAAAGTGAAAGATGTGCGTGGTGTAGGTATAGGTGAAAGAGAGATACTTATACTTGTTGATGAACGAAAACCGATACCGGTTTTACCAACTGAGATAGAGGGAGTACCAGTAAAGATTGAACGAACATCGGAATTTGTGATTTACCCCAATCTAACGGAGAATAAGGAACGAAAAGAAGTTTGGCGTCCTGCACCTGGTGGTGTTGCGATTGGTCATAAGCGTTTGGGGGGATATGGTACATTAGGGGGTATTGTATTGAAAGGCGGCGTGAAATATATTCTTTCAAATAACCATGTTTTAGCGCGAAGTAACAGCGCTCGTATCGGAGATCAAATATCGCAGCCATGGCGGGAATATACGATTGGTACGCTTTCGGAGTTTGTCCCTGTGAAAGAAGGATGTACTGTAGACTGTGCAATTGCAAAACCACATAGTAACGAAGATATTAGCGAATTAATCCTCGTAAAAAATGACTATTACGAACCATACGTTTATACTACCGGAGTAATGGAGCCATATGCAGGTGAAAAAGTAATAAAAAGTGGTGCGAGAACGGGCTTTGTAGAAGGTAAAATAGAGGCTATTAATACTACACTAGAAGTAAACTATGGTAAGTTTACAATCACATTAAAGGATCAGCTCTATACAAATCGTATAGGTCTGCGCGGGGATAGTGGCAGTTTAGTGTTGGATAAGAAAACAAATAAAGCAGTAGGTTTGCTATTCTGTGGTAGTAAAACAGGGAATGGTCATAATGACATAAATAACGTTCTGAAGGCATTAGGTTGCACTATATCAACGAGTATTGGGGTAGTCCCCCAAATAGGTAAGCTTGATATTTCCGCCATGCCAGATAAGGGCGATATATGGGTGCGTGAGAGGTGATATAATATGAAAGATATAACATTCGCATTCCCAGAGAAGCCACCAAAGGTATATTTCACTCGTGATGTGAATTATTTAGAATCGGGTTTTATGTCAATTAAAGCCAAGTATCCTGATGGTGCTAACTTTATTCTTTTGAACCCTCAGGGGAAGACGATTATGACTGTAGCGGGATTGCATGAATTTTTCAGCTTTCATTTGTATCGTTTTACTTGGGAAGATACAGAAGGGACATATACTGCACAATTACGAAAAGGGGGCACGGTTGTTGCATCAGACACAACAAAAGTAAAACATCTTCCATTATGTGAAGAAGGTTTTCAAGAGTGTATACACGGTGATTTATGGAAGTGTGTAAACGAGGCTATGCAATTAGTCGAAGAGAATTCTAAAGTATGTGTACGTGATGGATTTTATAACACTAACGAGAGCGTACCCAGCGTATTGAGACTTGATGCAGGAACAAAGGACATAATGATTACGAAGGACGGGTACGAAGATTTAATATTAAAGAATTTGGATGTTATAAAAGGAAAAACCACTTCTGTTGCTGGTATAATGATACCTTTAATCAAAGGTTATATATCTTGCAACTCTACCCCTTCTGGTGCAGGTATATGGGTAAAGGAGATTTGGACATCATCACAAGCAGTAGCAACAAAAGCGGAAATAACAAGAAGCGAATTCATCGCCGAGATACAAAAACTTGGTAAGATTAATCTAAGTAAACTAAAACTTAAAGGTACGTTCGGAGAATGGCTATATGATTCTTCGATATTTGGGGGGACAATAAGATATGTTATAGTGGATTCTAGTCGTCATCGTGGGATAAACATAGGGAATATAAATAAAAAAAACCCACCAACGGATGTAAAAGATATTGTCTTTACTGATAGTAGTCTCCCTTTTCCTGAGCACGAAAAAGAAACGTTTAATCGGGGGGCCGCGCTTGAAGCTATCGGTAAGTTACCATTTGTAGGGTTTGGTTTTACAAGTAAAGTCACGCCAGCAACGATAGCATTTAGTCCGAAAACATATGCTGTAAAATTCAAAAGGGGCGGTTATAAAGAGAAGGTAGTATCGGGTGTAGTGGTGAAAGAAGGTAAGACTACTTCGGTTTCTGTTACTTTAGAGAAAACTGGAGTACCAACTCCACCACCAGTAACACCCCCACCTCCCGAAGAACCGCCTCCTGAAGTTCCACCGCCACCTGAGGTGCCGACCCCCCCAACTCCAGAGAAAAGTTATTTGGAATGCACAAGTCTACCGAGTGGAGCAAGCATATGGCTAAAAAAGCATTAATTTATATTATAGTATAGTATCTTAATTTAAATAAAAATGGTTTCGATATATTTTGATAAGGACCAGTACACTCGAGGCGAAGAAGCAAAAATAACATATGTTGATTCGCCTACTGACGGGTGGGCGCAAATAGTACCTCGCACTACTTATAGTAAGTCTGTATCTGGAAGCGGAACGGACACATGGCTAATACCAATAAATGCACCACTTGGACAATATACAGTTGAGCTATGGGCTCGTTCACTTGGGGGGGGGGTAGCAGCGAGTGATACAATGGAAGTAGTAAGTGAGGGGGCTCCACCGACACCACCACCCACGGGATTTACAGATACAGGTAAAATAACACCTGCAATGATAGAAGTTGAACCGAGTACATATGATGTAATGTTTAAGATATCTGGGTACAAGGATAGGATAGTATCAAATGTAATAGTTTCAGAAGGTGCTACTAAGTCAGTTAGTGTTACCTTAGAACTTGAAGCTGCGCCTCCCCCGGGCGAAGGCTACTTAACAGTAAACACAACACCAACTGGCGCTTTGGTAATGGTAAATGGCGTCTCTTGTGGTACAACCCCGGTAATTAAGTGCGCTCTCTCTACGGGCTCAAAAACGATTACGTTTACAAAATCAGGATATGAAACAGCGACAAGAGCAGTAACAATACGCGCAGGGGAAACAAAGGATATTGGCACGATAACATTAACGCCAACAGCGGCGCCACCTGTGAAGAAAGAGATTACTTTTACGTCATATCCTGCGGGTGCGACAATTGCCGTTGTCAAGGTGTAAAAAAGATGCCCGAATCAGAAAAAGTATTTGTATCGAGGAAGCAATTTGGAAAGTACACGAGCACGTTAGAATGGTGTGTAAAAGACGGTGTGTGGATAGATAACTGCTTCAAATCGACAGTTACTGATAGAATAGGTAATATAGTAGAAGTAATTGATAGAATTAGACCGATACCTCAAAGGGTTAGACCAGATAGCATTGTCCCCCCGCCAATAGATGGTGAATCGCCAATAGCAGGAACTGGCAAGCTATGGTTTTTTGATCCTAACTACTTGAGTGAGGGCTATATTTTCTTTGAACCTCTGAAGACAGCAATGGCGGCATGGGTAATAAGAGTTGATGAGGTAGATCATATTTATGATGCAGAAACGGGAAAGCGTATAGGAAGAAGTAAACCGCCTCCAACAGCACCAGAAGATGCAGCAGAAAGATTTATGGGAAATGAGTTGGATAAATACAGAAAAGGTCTGAAACCAATAATAGGAAAAACTCCCGCGGGTGCTAAATTTGGGGGGCTTCCTTCTAATAATGTCTTTCCTATACTTGGGAAAAAATGGTTTGGGATAATGGGTGCCTCTGGTATAGTAAAGTCACTCTCTGGTGCAAAGGAGATTATATCTGATAACAGCATAAAATACTTTCATTGTCTCTGTCATGGTGCAGCATCAGCGTCAGAGGCATATACCGGCTCAGAAGTTAAAGAATGGATGGCAAATAGGTCACCAATGTGGTTTGCTCTTTTAGATCATTGTAATGTAATGTCATATACAGATGAATATAGTTTGTCTTATGCATTTCGCAAAGGGGCAATGAAGGGTACTGTTACCATTGGGTTGGTATCACCAAACAAGCCCAGCTATGAATGGGAAGGCAAACTCTTTTCGTGTGTTATTGATGGAGAGACTTGGGGGGATGCGTTTGATCGTGCTTGTGCCACTTTCCCATTTGTAACTTCATATGCTTTTTGTGGCGATCGAGATATGAAACTTGTGGGCAGTGGAGAGGTTGCGCCGCCTGTAACACCACCCCCTCCAGAGAAGAGTTATATAGAATGTACGACAAGCCCAAAGGGGGCATCAATATGGTTAAAGAAATATTGATTTATTTATATGTTTACTATTTTATATTATAGCTAAAAATAGGAGGTGAAAAA
>JAGLZA010000067.1 GCA_023131835.1 Caldifarciminota bacterium | reverse complement strand
CTAAATGTAAATTGCCACTACTCCGATTTCGGGTTCGATAAATCGAACCCTTGCAAAAGGGCAGGTGCAAAACCTGCCCCTACAAAAGTCGCGACTGGGAAATCCCTCCTACAAAAGGACGTATGCAATATGCCCCTACAAAAAAATCTCTGTACAGATCAATCCACCAACTGATTAACTGACCAACACACTAACTTCTCTGTGTCTCTGTGGCTTAATTTTTTTTAAATTTATTCAAATAGAGCGCAGACGAAATCCTCTGCATTAAACGGAATCAAGTCCTCTTCTTCCTCCCCTATCCCCAGGAAAAGAACAGGTATCCCCAACTCCTTTACTATTGCAATCGCCATACCTCCCTTTGCTGTACCGTCAAGTTTAGCCAGGGCAATCCCGGTGAGTCCAATAAACTCATTAAAACTCTTCGCCTGTTCCAATGCATTCTGACCAGTAGAGGCATCTACAACAAGAATTGTTTCCTGGGGTAAATCCTCCCTCTTCTTCGAAATAACCCTCTTCATCTTCCTCATCTCTTCCATAAGATTACTCCTTGTATGTAATCTCCCGGCAGTATCAATCAGAAGATAATCCATATTGCGAGTCTCTGCAGCATCGACAGCATCAAAGGCAACAGAAGCAGAATCTGCCCCATAATGGGATGTTATGATATCTACTCCAATCCTCTTTGCCCATTTACTGAGTTGTTCCACTGCTCCTGTCCTGTAGGTATCACCAGAAGCAAGCAGAACCTTCTTACCCTCTTTCGCAAGCATATATCCCCTCTTCCCAATGGTTGTGGTCTTGCCCACTCCGTTAACCCCAACATATAACTCCACAACAGGTGGCTTCGGGGTTTGCTTTTTTTTCTCTCTCTCATTCAAAAGATAGATCAGTTCTTTCTCAAGGCGGGAATAATAATCCTGAGATTGAACATTCTCTAATGATTCAACCAATTGTTCTGCAGTGGAAACACCAAAATCAGCCTGAATCAGAAGATCCTCAATTTCTCCTAAAAGGGATGGATCCCTCCTACCAAGAAGATTTCGTATGTTTTTGCTTAAGTTAGACCTGGTCTTCTTTAGAGCTTCCCTGAGCCCCATACCCTGTGATCTCCTTCTCAAGCCTTGCTATCCTCTCACTGAGTGCAGTTATTGCCTCTGTAACAAAACCCACAGTAAAAAGGACCAATCCTGATACAACTAAAAGAAGAACCAGATATAGGATTGGTCGGTAACCCTGTTGATAAACGAAACGCTGAATCAATCCGTAGAGACCTGCAAGGATACCAAGAGTTACAAGAATCCCTCCGAGTGTTCCAAAGAAAAGCAAGGGCTTCCTCAGAAGGGAGATCTGCAGTTTCACCGAGAGGAGATCCATGAGACCTACTAACACTCTTCCTTTGCCTCCATATTTGGATTCGCCGTAGAGACGAGAACGGAGTTTGACTTTTACCTCTGAAACAGTAAACCCTTTATTGACAGCAAGGGCTACTATATAACGATGCCAGTCTTTACGGAGGTCAATCTCCTCTAATACCTTACTCTTTAATGCTTTTATGGCATTCTGGTCATGAATAGGAAGATGGAATAGATGACGAGAGAGCCAGTTGTAAACCGTAGATACAAACCTCTTGCTGTATTGTCCCTGCTTCCAACCCGTCACTATATCAAAACCCTTCTCCATTTCATCAAGGAGTAACGGAATATCATTAGAATCAAACTGCAGGTCTGCATCCATTACCACCAGTATCGAAGCATCAGAATGAAAGAAACCTGTAAGTATTGCGTCTGTCTTGCCAAGATTCCTTCGATGCCGAAGAACCCTCAACATTGGATATTTCTCGGTTAATCTTTTTGCCTCTTTAAAGGTTCCATCAGTGCTGCCATCATCCACAAGGATTACCTCATAACCGCGGGAATCCTGCAAGGTCATCTCCTGGATCTCCTCCATAAGAGGTGCAATATTATCCTTCTCGTTATAGGCAGGAATGATTATTGCAATTCTTTTCTGAACCATTTAATCGTTTTTTCCAGACCCTCTCGCAAAGAAACCCCCGGGGTCCACCCAAGAACAGACTTGGCAAGTGAGATATCGGGCTTCCTTTTCAAAGGGTCATCTTCTGGTAATTCCTCATATTCGTATTTTCCAGGGACACCGAGAAGAGCGGAGATAGTATCAGCAAGTTCCTTAATAGAATACTCATCGGGATTGCCGATATTAACCGGACCCGGACAATTAGATTCCATCAATTTTATCAGGCCTCCTACCGTATCATCTACATAACAGAAACTTCTCGTCTGTGAACCATCTCCATATATAGTAAGGGGCTTTCCGGAAAGAGCCTGAGTAATAAAATTGGGCATAACCCTCCTGTCATCTGGATCCATATAGGGGCCATAGGTATTGAATATCCTCGCTATACCAACATCAACCCTGTATTTCCGATAGTAAGCCATCGTAAGTGCCTCTGCATATCGTTTGGATTCATCATACACGCTCCTTATACCCACAGGATTGACATTACCCCAGTAATCTTCTACCTGAGGATGAACCAGAGGACTGCCGTAAACCTCTGATGTTGAAGAAAATACTAACCTGCAGTTTCTTTCTCTTGCGAGCTCTAACATTCTCTCTGTCCCTATGGAACCTACCCTCATAGTCTCTATTGGATTATTGAGATAATGATAAACGCTACCAATTGAGGCAAGATGATAGATACCATCTATATCACCAGGATCGAATATTTCAATTATATCCTGTCTCTTGAATTCAAATCTACTATTTCTAACAAGGTCTTCAATATTAGAATGTCTTCCGGTAATCAGGTTATCAACAACTAAAATTTCATTACCTTCTTCTACCAATTGATGAGCGAGATTTGCACCTATAAAACCTGCTCCTCCTGTAATTAGATATCTCATCGCGGCACCAGTTTTAAGAACCTTTTCTTTCCTAATCTGATTATGGCTTCATCATCAAAAGAAATATTCTTTGTGAAATCAGTGATCTTCTCACCATCTATCTCGAGAGCACCCTGCTTTATCATCCTCCTCGCTTCCCCTCTTGAGTCCACCAATCCTGCTCTGTCAAGGAGTTCAACTATCCAGACCTCTTCACCCTTTTTGACCTCGAATATCTCTATATCCTCCGGAGTTTCCTCTTTCGAGAATACCTTTATAAACTCCTCCCTTGTTTTTTTTGCTTCCTCTTCTGAATAATAGAGCCGAACGATTCCCTCTGCTAAATCGAGTTTTAATTTCATAGGATTTTCACCACCTTCTAACCGTTGCTTGACCTCCTCGAGTTCCTCCCCCTGGTAATTAAGGCAGAGATGGAAATAGCGAAGTATTAGTTCATCCGGAATAGACATTACCTTTCCAAATTGCTCACGAGGAGGCTCCTCTATGCCTATATAATTATTATAGGATTTACTCATCTTCCTTTTCCCATCAAGCCCCTCAAGGAGTGGCATCAAAAAGACCACCTGCGGTTCCTGTCCAAAACTCTTCTGTAATTCTCTCCCGAGGAGATGATTCCAGCGTTGATCTGTTCCACCCAGTTCTATATCAGATCTGACAGATACCGAATCATAAGCCTGGAATAGAGGATAAAGAAATTCATGTAAGCCTATGGGATGTTGTTGAGTATATCTCTTTTCGAAATCATCCCTTTCAAGTAATCTTGCAACCGTTATATTAGAAGCGAGTTTGACTATATCGGAAGGAGTTAGCTTCGAAAGCCATTCTGAATTATAGCGTAACTCTGTTTTCTTCTCATCCAGTATCTTAAATATCTGTTTCGCATATCCTTTTATATTTTCCTTTATCACTTTATCAGTGAGGGGGGGTCTGGTTTTTGACCTGCCAGAGGGATCTCCTATCCTGGCTGTAAAATCACCAACTATAAGGACTGCGATATGCCCAAGGTCCTGAAATTGCCTGAGTTTCCTTAAAACCACTACAAAACCAAGGTGAATCTCAGGAGCGGTCGGGTCAATACCGAGTTTGACACGAAGAGGACGACCCTCTTTTAGTTTCTTTTTTAACTCATTCTCAGGTATGATTGAATCAGCGCCTGCTATTAATCGCTGAAATCCTTCATCGATCATTTACCGGTTGGTATATTAAGGAGTGGGGTGAGTTTCTGGTCAAAGGGAGTAACAATTACCGTATTATTGGGTGAGTTAACCAGGTTCTGGAGTGTCTTGATATAGTACCACTGAAGATAATTGATTGATAGGGATTTTGAGATAATCTTGTTAGCAGTTGCAATCCCTCCTGCTTCCACTCTTTTTCTTTCTGCTTCCTTCTTTTCTTTCTGCAAAACAAACTCCATTCTCTCTGCTTCCTGCTTCGCTGCCATCTTCTCATTTATCTTATCTGCAACCATATCAGGCAATTTGACATCACGCATCAAGAACTTCTCTATCACGATATCTCTATCGCGAAGGTCTTTCTCCAATCCTTCCTGAATAGCCAGGGATATCTTCTCTCTATTCTTTGAATAAATATCTGCCACCTTATAATTGGAGATGATATTCCTTATAGCTGTCTTTATTGAAGGACGGACGATCTTATCAACATATCCAGGTCCAACATCACGGTAGACCAGCCAGGCCTTGTCACCCACAAGATGATACCATACAGTAACATCCAATCTAACCATAAGCCCTTCTGATGTGAGAACCCCAATAGCATCATCCCCACGAACAACACCCTCTCTTGCTTTAGCACTCATAGTATAACTCTGAGTCCTGACGGTCATCTTTTCTATAGAGGCAAATGGATTGACCAGATGCAAACCACTCTTTAATGTCCTTTCCTGAACCTTACCAAAGAGAACAACCACACCAACCTGCCCCGGACCAATAAGTCGAACCATCGAAGCGATTAAAAATATGAACGATAGCACTAAAACACCTGCTGGTGCCAATCGAGACCGCATTGCGACCTCTTTTGAAAACATCATACCAATCCCGATTACCAGGAAAATAAAGAATAAAAAGATCAACATTTTTACCTCCCTCTTCATGATATAGCGGCGCAGGGACTCGAACCCC
>JAGLZA010000066.1 GCA_023131835.1 Caldifarciminota bacterium | reverse complement strand
GTTGTCAACCTTTTTCACACCCCCCTTTTTTTCTCGCAAAGGCGCAAAGAATGCAAAGGACGCAAAGCCCAACCGCTCCCCTCTTATTTTTTTGTTTCTCAGATAACAGAAGAGGGAAAAAATCTAGTAGGGGCGTTCAATTGAACGCCCCTACTAAACATCATTTCTTTGCGAATTCTACCTGTTAATTACACACAGACAGGCATTTTTTTAAACCTTACTCGACTATTCGATCCAGACCTTTACCCTTTCCTCTCCGTCCTCCACTTTTACCAGAGTAAAGGGCTCTCCCCCCAATTCCTCATCAATGGTTCGAATAATTTCATCTATATCTATATTATATTCCTCCATCTTTTCCCTTACCTCCGGAGAGAATTTTAAGCCTATAGAACCACCTATCTTCAGTAACTTAGTAGCAACGCCGAGCGGGATTGATATATTCACCTTCTCATCTCCCTCACTCTCAACTATTACCCTGAACATTCTGCCCCCGAGCTCTTCTTTTGGTTTTCCAAGGCTCTCAAGTAACCTGTACGCCTCTTCGCTATTAATCTTTCCCTCTTCAAGCATCTTCAGTATTCGTTCTTTTTCTGTATCCATTACTCCTCCAGTTTACTCAAAGCTTCTCCTGCATCCATTTCACCTTTTTCAACCTTCTTTAAGATACCCTTTACTCCCTTTTTATCCGTTCTGCCAATCCTCGTTCTTCTCTTTCTTGAAAAGTCCCATATCTTATAGATACCGAACACAAGCAGTAGAAACGGCCAATCCCTTCCCCAGTTAAAACCCCCGCCAAAGATGTTGAGCAACCATACCCCTATACCAACAATCACACAGATCATTCCAAATACCATCATACCTCCTTTGTTTTTATTAATTCTATAGATGATAACTTAGCATCTATTCTGATAAAACCTCTTTCTTCTCCAACTATTCCTTCAAATCCTCTGGCGGTCTTCTTTAATCCAAAATCATCAGTAACTCCACCCATTGAATTTATCACCTCAAAACGTTGGGCCACGGGTTCATCAAAAGAAAGGGACAGATTCCCTATCTTTAGATTCACATCAATATCTATGGGCTTTATTACTCTTAACTCAATATTACTCATCTTGCTGTTTAGTTCGACTGGAACACCTATAACCCCCGTCAGGTTTCCTCCCTTAAGATTCACAACAAGAGAGGAATTACGAGGAATCTCTATTACCATAGATCCAAACAGGCTCATCCTGACAACATCGGGTTCATCCCCAACAACAACTCTCCCTTCACCATAAATCCTGAATCTTTCATCAGGAGATTCCTTTGCTGTAAGATCAGAAGCCTTTACATCGAGGAAAAGCCTTTCGGCCTCGAATTCCTCTGATACCTGCCTCATACCCCCATGTCCTGATGATACGACACCTACAATCCTATCCATAACCCCCATCTTCTCCCTTTCCTTAGAAATTGCCCTCAGCAATCCCTCAGCCTCTTTTGCCGTTACTTTGCCGCTCTCAAGCAGCCTCAGGATACGTATCTTTTCATCCCTCGTTTCCTTCATTATTTATCTCCTTCAATTTTCCAAGAGCTTCATTAACATCAATATGTCCCCTCTCTAATTCCGTGATTACCTCCTCCCTTCTATTTTCATATGCTGGAAAACCAAGGGCTCTTCTAACTTCCTCTAATCTTGCTCTAACAGTAGGATAGGATAGATCAAGTATCTCCCCTATTCTTTTGAGATTTCCGCGAACCCTTATAAATAGACGAACAAACTCCCATTGCTCCTCCGAAACAAACATCCCACCACATTCAAAACAACCCCGTACAACAGAACCACAACTGCCACAAGCAAACTCCCTTACCTCAATTTCTCTACCGCAAAAAGGACAACGTTCTGGCAATTTCATATTAATATTTATAATATAAATCTTTACTTTGTCAAGGGTAAAATTTAAAAAATTGATTTTTTTAGACATATTATTTAACTTTATTAAAGTCTGCATTAAAATATACGTCGCTTCGCTTCAATTGAGAAATAGTTAAATAGGAACTCCCACCACCACCCATTTTTTGACGCAGATTTTCACTGATTGAACTGATTCTCTAAACCCAAAATCCTGAAGTAAGCCACAGAGGTCACTGAGAACTAAAGAGCCCAACCACTCCCCTTTAATTTTATGTGTTTTAGAGGACACAGAGATAGTCGCTTCGCTCCAATTGAAAAATGAAGATTGCAAAGTGCAAAATGAAAAATGCCTCCCCACCCAACCATTTATTTGCAGATTTCGGAGTAGCAGAGCTTGCTCTGCGCTTCTCATAGCGCGAAACTTGTAGTGGCAATTC
>JAGLZA010000065.1 GCA_023131835.1 Caldifarciminota bacterium | reverse complement strand
TTGCTATTGGACAAATGATGCAATGAATGATTCCAATATCGAGAACTTTGAGGTTGAAAGGCTATGTGTAATCCCCTTATTTCTTAAAGATAGACTCTTTGGTTTTATCTATGGAGCAAGGAAGAAAGGTTCACTCCCATTTGCAGAGGAGGAGATTTCACTAATGGATTTTGTCTCATCCAGAATTTCTGCTCACTTCAGATATATGAAATTATCTGAATTATCAAAGGTGAAATCAAAGGCTCTGCTCGACCTTGATAATTTAAGTGGAATCCTTGCCAGCAAAGTAGATCTGGATAAAGTATTAAACCTGATTGTTGATAAAGCAGTGGTGCTTTTTGAATCGGATGGGGCTTCCCTTATGATAAATAATGAGAAAAGAGATGGATTTATTATCAGAGCATTCTCCGGTATATCCGATGCGTATGCATCCAAACAATTCGTTCCAAGAGAGAAGGCGGATGAGTTTATTGGAAAAATAAGTGGAGATTCATATTTTATCCCAAATCTACAGGAGCAACCCTTCGGTGATGTCCAATTAATAAAAAAAGAGGGACTTGTTTCCTGTTTTTCTGCTCCACTCCAGAAGGATACAGAATTCTTAGGCATCCTGAATATATACTGGAAGCATAAAGTACCATTTAGAGAGGAATTTCTTGAAATCATACTCCCATTTGCTCTTCAGGCAGCAGTGGCTATAAGGAATGCAGAGTTATACAGTAATGCAGTTCAGACAACTGAGAGTATAATTAAAGCTCTTTCTGAACTTGAATCAGAAAAAGATATATATACTCTGAACCATTCTGAAAGGGTTGCATTGCTCTCTTTGAAGATAGCCAGGAATAAGGGTATCAAAGATAAGGAGGAACTTTACACTATTGAAAAGGCAGCCTTACTTCATGATGTTGGCAAGATAACGATAGAGAAGATAATTCTACACAAGACCGAACCACTTACAGAACAAGAACTAATCGAGGTCAGGATGCACCCTGAGGTAGGTGCCAATATTATTGAAAAGATCCGGGGGATGAAGGAAGTAGCAAGGTATGTCCTGTATCATCATGAGAGATGGGATGGAAAAGGTTATCCGGGTGGTCTTAGAGAGGATGCAATACCCCTTGGTTCTCGTATTATCAATCTGGCTGATTCGATAGAAGCAATGTTATCTGATAGACCTTATAGAAAGGGTTTACCAATTAAAGAAATCAAGAAGGAATTAAAAAGAGAATCAGGAAAGCAATTTGACCCTTCCCTTGTTCCAATTGCAGTAGAAATTCTTGAAGCAGAGAAATGGTAATCAAACAGTCACAGATTCAGTAGGTAGGGGCACGGAGCTCCGTGCCCCTGCAATTCTTCGCCAGAGGGCGTATGCAATACGCCCCTACAAGTTTCGCGTCTGAAGAAATGCTCAGAATTAGACACATATCACACAGATAGGCGCTCCGCGCCAATGAAGAGTGAAGAGTGCAAAATGCAAAATGCCTCTCCACCCATTTTTTGTATTGTACGCTCGCAGTTTGACAGGTATGACATGATGAATAAGGTTGGGAAGAGCGAGGATGTCATACTGATCAAATAACGAGATTCACGAGGGGAAGAGGACAAGGCATGCCTTGTCCCTACTTTTAGGCGACTCACCGAGTCGCCCCTACAAAACAAAATTCTCTTTGCGGGCTTTATTTTCCTTTGCGAACTTTGCGGTTAAAAATGGGGGGTGGGGAATCAGAACCAGGAACCCTTAACTTCCTCCCAGTCTTTTTCGAAACGCTCAATACCACAATCTGTTAATGGATGTTTACTCATTTTTTCAATAACCTCAAAAGGGATGGTTGCTATACCTGCTCCTAATAACGCAGCTTCTACTATGTGTTGCGGATGCCGGATGGATGATACAAGGACTTCTGTATCGAATCCGTAATTATTGTATATTGTAACCATTTCATATACAAGATTCATACCATCCTTACCTATGTCATCCAGCCTTCCTATAAAGGGACTTGCAAAGGTAGCGCCTACCCTGGCTGCAAGGATAGCCTGATTTGCACTGAAGATAAGGGTCATATTTACCGGGATATTCCTTTTGACGAGTTCCCCTGCTATCTTTATTCCTTCAATTGTTGCTGGTGACTTAATTGTAATCCACTTGCTTATCTCTCTGAGCTTCTCTGCTTGCTTAACCGCTTCATTGAATTCAAGAGAGGTTACTTCAGCAGAGACCGGTCCTTTTACTGTCTCACAAATCTCCTTTAATATATTAAAGGGTTTTTCTCCTGTTCTCTTTATCTCTTTTGAAAGCAGTGTTGGATTTGTGGTCACGCCATCTATCAATCCCCATTCGCTTACTTTTTTTATTTCATCTATATTGGCAGTGTCCAGAAAGAATTTCAATGTTACCTCCTTTTCTATCTTAAATTTCAAACTTGACTATTCTTTTAATTTTATTATTAATTATATGAGCATAGGAATTATAGGAAGAATAACTTCTTTTGCAAGTGGTAGATTGAAAGAAATAGGAAATGAAAAATTGGCAAGTGAGATGAATTTGAAAGTTAGAATTGAATGTCAAGAAGCAAAGGTCGGGCTTGATAAATCAAGTTCCTACGGGATGCGAAATGAGATGAGAACAAAATAAAGGAGGAATAATGAGTGATTTGGTGATTATCGGTGGTGGGATAATTGGTGGAGCTTCTCTCTATTATCTATTGGAAAAAGGTTATTCCGGGAGTATTGTGGTTATGGAAAGTAATGATGCCCTTGCTCAAAAAGCCACATCTCTTTCGGCAGGCGGAATGAGGAACATATGGTCCACTACCGTTAATATGAAGATGACGACATATTCCATCAAACACTTCAGTGAATTCAAAGAACTTTTTGGAATTAGCATTGGATTCGAACAGAATGGTTATCTTTTTACTTTTTATGAAGACAGATGGGATGAGATTGTTAAGTTCAAACCGAAATGGGATGAGGCAGGTGTTTCTACAGAGTTGATCACGCCAGAGGATATTGAAAAAATGATCCCCGGTCTTGTCTCTGGAGTGGATCACCTTGACCCGGAAATCCAGGAGATGCTTACCATTTCTCCCATTGTTGGAGGGCTCTTTGGAAAGGATTGCGCAATACTCAATGCAACTGCTGCAGCAACCACATATTTCGATTATTCGGTTAATAATTATCCGGACCAGGTAAAAATAAGTCTCAATACAGATGTAGATAGGATCGTGATTGAAGGAGGAAGGGTTAAAGGGGTTTTAACTAAAGATGGAGATCTGATCCAGAACGAGACCGTTCTCCTTGCTGCGGGTGCCTGGTCACAGGAAATATTAAAACGCTCCGGAGTTGATGAGGAAAAGAATATACCCGTTATTCCAATCAAGAGGATGTTATTCGTTGTTTCTCAGCCTAAAGCAGTAGATTATAGGAATATTCCCCTTACAATCATAGATGAGGGTGTATATTTCAGGGATGAGGCGGAGAATCTGATTGTAGGATGTGCCGATGAGGATCAATCTCCTGGTTTTGATACTGATCCTGATAAATCATACTATGAAGATTATATCAATCTATATATGCAAGCAAGGATTAAGGGGGCAGAGTATTGTAGGATTCAGAATATGTGGGGTGGTTTGTATGCTATGAATACAGAAGACCATAATGCTATTATTGATAAACATCCGGATATAGAAGGGTTATATATCAATACAGGGTTCAGCGGACACGGTATAATGGAAGCACCTGCAGCGGGTATCTCAATGGCTGAAATTATACTAAACGGAGAGGTAAAAACTATACCGGAGGTTCGTTCTCTGAATCTTAATCGCATTAAAAAGGGCGATTTAATAAAAGAGACAATTGTCATATAAATACGGAGATTAGAACTTGACAATTGTAGTATTTTTCCTAATATGACAATATGGCAGTAGCAATAGAAGGTGATCTATCTTACTTTCCTATAGTGGAAATATTGTATCTTTTGTCCAGATTCAGGAAGACAGGACGAGTAACAATCAAGGAAGGTGGGAATATATATATATCGGATGGTAGGGTAATTCATGCTGATACTGATTCTTCCGAGGGTATGGATGCTTTTTTTGCCCTATCTATGATAAAAGAGGGACATTTTAACTTTCAACCGGATGAAAAGCCGAGAATAAATACTATATCTCAAACACTTTCTAATCTCCTGGAATCCGTTGAAACAATAGAAGCTGAGTTAAAAGAGTTTGAAAGAGAGTTACCTCCACTTGCAACTGTTTTAGAAAAGTCGTCTAAGACTCCGGATGGTGATAAAATAGCTTTGAAGAAGGATGACTGGAAGATTTTGATTCTTGCTGATGGTGAGAGGACTCTTGAACAAATAATAAATGCAAGTCTTCTTGATAAACTGAATACCTATAGATCCCTCTCATGGTTGTTTAAGAAGGGGTTGCTTTATGATCCTAAAGAAAAAAATCGAGTGGTAACAGAAGGGATTGATAAGGCAAAGAAATTCTTAGAGGTTTTTGGCGATGGTCCCTGGAGGGAAGCGTTGGATAACTTTTTAAAAGAGAGAGAACTTGAAAGTGCGATTACATTAACTGATAATAATTTGCTCTTGCATCAAAATAATTTTCCACTGGATCTTGAAAAATCAAGAGAATTTTTTGAAAATTTGATGAATATCCTTAAATCTGAAGCAACCAAAAGCCTTGGGAGAATGCTTGTAAATAAAAAGATGGAACAGATAAAATGAGTCTTGAATCATCCTTTGAAAATATTCTAAAATTGAAAGAGGTGGAGGGTTTTGCACTTGTATCGGGAGAAGACGGGTCAATTATCAAGAGTGGTGGGATAACTCCGGGAAACATAGATGAAATAGTAGCCTTTATAGGTTCTGCAGCAGAAATAATAACTGAGGCCTGTGGAGTGGAAGAAATAAAGTCAATTAAAGGGGTCGGGATGAGGAATGTAGTTATAATTCCCTATGAGGATAAGTTTATTGGTTTTGTTCTGGGTGAGAATAGATGTGGAGTAGAAAATGATATTATTAATTTATTAATCCAGGAGGAAATTAAGGGAGATTCGCGTGTATATAAATTGTTGGTGGCTAAAGTATCCCAACTCAACAAGTTACTTGAGGAATTTGCAAAGGATTCTGATGAGAGTATGTGGCATAATTATATTAACAAAGGGTTGGGGGTTCTTGATAAGGAAAAGAAATTTACTGAATTAATTAACCTGAATAATGTAAGGTTAGAAGTATTTGGCGCTAAGGGTTTAATTGGCGAGGATGTAAACAGATTTATGAAGCTATTACTTGATTTTGTAGTAAAGAAAGCCATCAGTGAATTTGGTAATGATGAAGCAAGGAAAAGAGTCCATGCAGTGATAAAGAGTATTGGAAAAAAAGATGGTTGATATAAAAGAATTAAGGAATAATCTGAATGTAAAAGCGGTATTTAGACTGAGTGAGTCCCTGGATTATGTTGGGGATTTAAAGGATGGGAAGAATTCTGTAGAGAGAATGAAGCTTGTATTAACTCAGACGTTTGACGCACTTGGAATACGGCCTTTCAGGCAAATGATTATCACAGGAAAGGATCAAACGATCCTTCTATCATATCACAATGATGAAGAAATAGGGGTTGTTTTTTCCAATGAGGTGGATGTTGAGGATATCTTAAGATTTGTCTATGAGGAGAGGGTGATTACTGGTAAAGAAGAGGTGGAAGCAGAAGAGGTAGAAGAAGTAGTGGTGACAGAAGAAGTAAAAGGGGTAGCAGAAGCAGAAGAGGTGGTGGAGGTAGAAGAGGTGGTAGAAACAGAAGAGGTGGTGGAGGTAGAAGAGGTAGTAGAAGCGGAAGAAGTGGTAGAAACAGAAGAAGTGGTGGAGGAAGTGGCAACTGTTCCTGAATCTGTTGAAGAAACAGCAATAAAAATAGAAAAGCAAATCGTGAATCCTGTTATAATAGAACGAATAAAAAAGATAGCCGAGGGTTATCTTGGAGATTTTTCACTTGATATAGTATCCAATGTTATAGAAGATAGTGAGTTAAATGAGGATAGTCCTACCAAGGATCAGGTCCTTGAAGTGACCAATCTACTCAAGAGTGCTGCCTCCCTTATTATTGGTCCATCAAAGGCCAGTGGATTGGAAGAGGAAATCTTAAAAGCAATTGAGGAGGAAGGATGATTATACTCTTACCTGTATTATTATCATGGCCATCTGAGGTTGTGCGCGCAGGTCTCATCAGCAGTTATGCAATGATTGCTGCTGCTGTTTTTCTATGGATTACTCTTGTGATTTTTGGTATAATCGCAAAGAGATTCCAGCAGGTTCTTCGACGGAAGACACAATGGCAATTTATTCTATTAGCCCCCTCAGGAATCCTTGTTTATGCAATACTGAATTTCTATTCATCAGTAATCCTTGGAAATCTTAAGATGCCAGGTGATATACAGATTGTTGCCTATATTCTTTTCTTTCTCTCAGGTGTTTTTTCTTTGATAGGAGCTTTTCGTTTTAGGAAGGTAGTAGCACCCAGAAAGGGAGGGACTGATGCAGGTTAATGTTTCTTATGAGTTATTATTCGGAGTGGGTATCCTGTTATTTACTTTTTCGGTCTTCATCTATGGGTTAATAATAAAGAGGCTTCTTCCACTTATAGGACGCAAGGGTATCTGGATATTTCCCATAATTGGAGCGATTTTTCTCATTGTATCCACCGGAATCCATTTCTACAGGATATTCTTTTATGGTGGAGCCCTTGCTATAGCCGACCCTTCGGATCTTTTTCCATTGATACTCAACATGCTCTGGGTAAATTCTATGGAAGCATATTCAATATTAGTAGCTGCCCTCTTGACACTTATCGGTAGTACTATATATTATCGATGGATAACGAAGTGATTTGTTTTAACCAAAACAAAAGGAGGTATTATGCAATTTGCGGTTGATTTTTTTAACAGAGGTGGATGGGCAATGTGGTTATTGTTGTTTGCTGCGATTATAGGCTTTTCGTATATTATAGAGAGGTTTATAACATTCCTGCGGGCCCGTATAGACCCGGAGGAATTTGCTAATGATCTCATAAAAACCTTTCAGGACGGAGGCGTTAATGCAGCAATAAAATACTGTGCACAGGTTCCAAGCCCCGTTGCCAGGATTCTCCAACCGGTCCTTGAAAAATACAAGCAGATAGGAAAGGAAAAAGAGATACTGGAAGAGGTTTTGACAAGGGTCGCAACGACCGAGTTAACATTTCTGGATCGAGGAATGTTAGTGCTCGCATCTGTTTCCAATATTGCTCCAATGATTGGATTCCTTGGAACGGTTTCAGGAATGATAAGGGCATTCAACTCCATAGCATTGGCTGGAACGGTTGAGCCAACCCTGGTTGCTTCTGGTATCTCAGAAGCATTGATAACCACTGCAACTGGTTTGGCACTGGCTATCCCGATTTCAGGTGCACATGCTTTCTTTACACAGAAGGTAAATGCTTATACACGATCAATGGAGGAGGCTGCTGCTGGCTTGATGGATGCTTTACTGGAGGCATAGATGAAACTCAGGGAGAAAAAGATAAGGGAGCCGACTATTCCCACAGCATCGATGGCTGATATTGCTTTTCTACTCCTGGTGTTCTTTATGGTTACTACTGTATTCGCGAATGAAATGGGATTGCAGATTGTTCTTCCGGAAAAGGGTCAGGAGGTCAAGGTCAAGTCTGAGAACATTCAGAAGGTTTATGTAGAAGAACTGGGAAGTTTGAGGCTCAACGGAGAGCCAGTTGCTCAGAATGAATTTGTTGATGAAGTGAAAAGAATTTTAGCATCAAATGCTGAGGCAATCTTCTCAATAAAGACTCACCCGAAGGCAAAGTATCAATATATGATAAACGCTTTTGATAACCTGAGATTGGCCAGGGCAGAAAGGGTTTCATTTGCCCCATCCACAGAGGAGTGAGGTGAAGTATGAAGTTAAAAAGAGAGAAGGTTCATTCAAAGATACCCACTGACTCGATGGCTGATATAGCTTTTCTATTACTTGTTTTCTTTATGGTGACCACGATTTTCAGAGCAGAAACAGGACTCAGGGTAATTATTCCTCAGGCGGAAGCTTCCAGGAAGATACCGACCAAGAATCTTTCCTATGTCTGGGTCGCAATGAATGGTATAGTATCAATTGATGATGCACTGATGACCAAGGAGAAGGTGGGAGACATCATGGCAAGGAAGAGGCAGATTAATCCCGATATAATCATCTCGGTGAAATGTGATAAGTCTACTGATTATGAATTCGTGGAGGATGTTTTTGATGAATTTGTTGAGGCAGGCGTGCTAAAATTGTCGCTTGCCACCAAGAAGAAAAGGGGGTGAGAAATGTATGAAGGTTTTGATTTGAAGAAACTCTATCCCTTACATATGAGAATAGCTCTTCTCATCACTCTTGTTGTCTTTATCCTTGCTTTTATGTTCATTCCTGAAGGGAAGATGCAGGAATATAAGCCGAAGGTTATCACACGAATAGAGGTTCAGAAACTTCCCCCTCAACTCAGGAATATTGTAAAACCCCCACCGCCTCCGAAGCCCAAGATGCCGGTTGCGGCTGAGAGTGATGAGGAGGCAGAAGCAGAGACAATAGAAAAAACGGATTTTGAAGGATATGAGAAGGAAGCTGATATTGAACTCAATGTTCCGGATTTTGTCCCGTACGATACCCCACCAATGCCAATAAATTTAGATGAGATAAGAAGAAGAACACCATATCCGGAATCGGCAAAGAGATTGGGGATTGAAGGGACTGTATGGCTAAAACTACTCTTGGATACAGAGGGAAAAGTAAGGAAAGTGGTTTTGGTGAAATCCTTGTATCCTGCACTTGATAAAGTGGCTATGACTATGGTTAAACAGGTAAAATTTACGCCTGCAATGCAGAGGGATCTCCCTGTTGCAGTTTGGCTTTCATTTCCCTATAAGTTCTCGTTGGAAGATTAGTCTCAATAAGGGCTTCTGATTAAAAGGAGCCCTTTTTTTTAATGTCTTCCTTATCATTAGAAGATTCTGTTCAATGGGTTAAAGGTGTTGGTCCTCGAAGGGCAAAATTATTGTCACGTTGTTCTGTTGAAACTGTTCGTGATTTTGTCTATTTAGCCCCCAGGCGATATCTTGATAGGAGTGAGATAAAACTCATCAAGGATGTCCAGATTGGTGAAGAGGTGACGGTGGAGGGTGATATAGTTTCAATAGATTCCAGAAAGAGCAGGAGAGGAACACTTATTACCGATATTGTTGTTTATGACGGGACAGGTATGGTCAAGGCCCGCTGGTTTAATCAGAAATGGGTAGAGAAACGGTTTAAGAAGGGTGAGCGTCTTTTTTTGAGTGGAAAAGTAGACTACTTTCGGGGACTTCAACTACTCAACCCGGATTATGAATCCCTGACCAGAGAAGAGTCAGAACAGATTCATACAGGTCGTATCATTCCTCTCTATCCATTGACAAAGGGGCTTGGCCAACGTTTTATGAGAAGAACCATCAGTTTTATTCTTAAGGAGACCCTGGATAAACTAAAGGATCCGCTTCCGAAAGAGTTACAAGAAAAATATAATCTGATGCCGCTTTCCGAAGCTCTAAACAACCTGCATTTTCCTCTTAATAAGGAACTGTTAAGAAAGGCTAAGAGGAAACTTTCCTTTGAGGAGCTACTAAATCTTCAATTATTTCTTGAGCTTCGTAAAGAGGAAAAAAAGAATTGTGAGGGTATATCTTTTAATGTGGAGTCCGCACTGGAAAAGAAATTCTTGTCATCATTGCCATTCGAACTCACATACTCCCAGAAGAAAGTCCTTTCCGAGATAAAGGGCGATATGAATTCGTCTCATCCTATGAATAGACTGCTTCAGGGAGATGTAGGTTCGGGAAAGACGGTCGTTGCCATAGCAGCAATGCTTATTGCCGTTGATAACGGTTTTCATTCAGTGATGATGGCACCTACGGAAATACTCGTATATCAACATTACTTTGTATTAAAGGAGTTTCTCTCTTCGATATCCATACCTCTATGGATACTTGCAGGAGGAATGAATCCCTCAAGGAGGGATGAAATTCTATCAGAGATTACAGAGAAAAGGGGAATGATTGTGGGAACACATGCTCTCCTGGAGGAGGATGTTAAGATACCAGAACTTGGATTGATAATAATAGATGAGCAGCACCGATTTGGAGTAATGCAGAGGGCAACGATCCAGAAGAAGGGAAGGGAACCTGATGTTCTTGTTATGACAGCCACACCTATTCCAAGGACACTTGCCATTTCAGTTTATGGAGATCTGGAAGTCTCAACTATTGATGAACTACCACCCGGGCGAATTTC